>LBYF01000008.1 GCA_000996025.1 Parcubacteria group bacterium GW2011_GWA2_40_14
GAGCCAAGGCTAGAGGGATAACAATAACAATGAGAAGAAGGGCAAGATAAAACGGCAAGTATGTATAAATGATAAAACTCATCCCCGCTCCGCCAGCCAAATAGACAAACTGCTTTATGGTCAAAGGGCCAATAATTTTGTCCTCTATTTCTATAAATTGTGGTACTTGGTAGCGCATGAAGCAGTTATAAAGTTTGTAAAGTTGTAAAGTTCATAAAGTCTAAGTTTGTCCTTAATTGTATTCTACTTTAAAAACTTTACAAACTTTATAACTTTAAGAACTATTCAATCGGTTCCCGATAAGGGTCTACGGTATATTTCTGTTCTGGTTTCGGCATTTCGACTAATGGTTTTGTGACCTCGGGTGCGGGTTGTGTGGGGAGATTTGGTGGTGGCGCCACAAATCGTGGTACAGGAACGGGCTGCTCTACTGACTCGGGCTTGGGCGCTGGAGCTGGAATAGGATCCGGTCGTGGAGTGTATGTAATACGTGAAGTTGGCGTGGGCGCATCTTCTCTCTTGATGTTTAATGCCTTGCGCAATGTTTGATTTAGGGTTGGCGGAGTGGTATTTGAAATTGGTTTATAAGTTTTGGACCCAAGGTCAGACCTTTGGGATTCTGAATCTAAAGGTGAGAAGTGATTTACATCACTTCGCAAGACCTTTTCAGAACTTTTGTAATCAAAAGCAACCATAGGCACAGTCTCCGGTCGCACCTCTAGAATGCGTGGCACTTTCCCAGTGTCAAGGGGCATCCTTGACATTGAAGTGTTTGTAATCTTTTCAAACTTATTTTCTACTTCTAACTTTTGACTTTCAACCGCGCTATCTTTATTTGAGCTTTGAACTTCTTGATTAGATATTCTACCCAACGCGTATTCAAAGACCCGTGTTTCCAACTCCTCTATTATTTGTCCCGCCAGAAGCTTGGAAATACCCAGCTCGGAAGTCATCAGGTTTGTAAATGTGTCAGGGGTGTCTAATCCAATCAAAACAAAAAGTGTATTGTTTGCCAAAATATCTATTTGGGTTTCGGACAAAGAATACTTTTTGCCAATTTCTACAACCCTTTCCTCCCACACCCCGTCATAAACAAAATCTTGCACCGCTTGTGGCAGATTTTTTACATATTCTGGTATTTCGTTTTGATTTTTAGCATCCATGTTTATGTTGTTTCACCTTCCTTCGGTTTTTCTTCTTTTTCCTCCTCTTTCTCGTCAGTCTCACCCCGTTCTTTCCTTTCCTTTCTTTCTTCGTTTGCTACGTCTGTCGCCAAGTCAGCCAATTTTTCTTTTTTAGTCTTTTCTTTTGCGTCTTTTCTTATTTTTCTGGCAATTTCTTTTTTCTCGCTAGGTGTTACCACGCTTCCTATCGTCTTTAACCCGCCAACCGTCGCTCCTTCTCTGACCGCTCCAATAATCCCTCCCCCTATCGCTCCCCCAAGTGCCCCTCCGCCAAGTTTTAAGACATTTTTTGACCATGTCCACAGTGCGTTTTCCTTGGCGAATGTATCTGCGTAAGCGTCAATCCTAGCATTTCCAATATTTTTAATTCTTTTTTCGTTTTCTTTCGCCGCGGCTATCGCTTCTTTACTTAATTCTTCTAGTTTTTTTACATCAGCGTTTTTTTCTTTGATTTGATTTTCGGTATCCTTGATTTCCTGCGCAATTCTCCTTTCTTCTTCAGTGTCAGACATTCGTTCCGCTTTTTCTCGCGCAGTTTCAAGGTCCGCTTTTTTCTTATTCAATTCTTTCAACTCCGTATTAGTGTTATCCAATTCGGATTTTATATTTTCTGCATTTTTGTCAAGAGGTTTTTGTGTTTTCTCCTTTTCTTTATCAACGGCGGCTCCACTTGGTTTTAACATTTTCGCAAAGTCCGCCTCTTTCTTTCCTTTTGCTTCAAGGTCTCCCCGGAAATTTACTTTTTTTGCGTCAGCTCCTTTGCCAAAGCTTACACCGGTTGCTCCTGCAAGATTTTGAAACTGTCCTGTTGAACGCACATCAAAAGAGCTTTTGGCGGTTTTGTCACCACCCTTAATGATTTGTTTAGCAAAAAATCCTCCCACCCCACCTTTTGAGGCGCGCTCTTTTAATTTTTCACTATTTGCAATCATGTTTCCTGTTCTGCCAATTGTTCCTCGTCCAATCTTACTTGCGCTTCCCATCAAAGCTCCACCAGCAAAGGCCGTGGCTTTGCCGGTCAGCTGGCCGATTTGGGAGGCACCTTTTGTGGCGTATTGTTTGGCAATGACAAGGGAAACAATAGAAAGTCCAATGACTACCGTAAAGTTAAAGAAAAGACTTACGGAATCTCGCACCTTACCGCTATCCGCAAATGATGTCCAGTCATCAGGTTTTATTTGAAATCCACTAATCAGTGTTATTATGACCCACGTCATTATCATATATATAGGTCCGAAAAGCAGTTGGCCGTTAAGTGATGCCCACCACCTTGAAGCATTTTCTTTCATCACTGGCAAGGCCATGCCCATATAGGCGATAGGAGAGAGCATAAGAAGGACAATGAGCACGATATACCTTACAACAAACATGACACTGACAGCCAGAAAAACAAATGTGGTGATGAGAAAGAGTATAGAACCCATCACTCCAATAGTGAGCATGGCGTAATCATCGCCACCTTTAGAAATTTTGGAAAAATTAGTCTCCACACCTTCTTCAGCAAAAAATCCCTGCAAACCTATAGATTGCTGGAAGGCGTCTGACAGGCCGAGATTTTTTTCCACCGCTTCCGGTCCGATAATGGCATTATAAAAACCAATAGTAACCACATTGGAAGCGTCAATTAGAAGTTTGGTGAAAAATAAGCTGAAGTTTATGAGAATGGAAGCCAAAACAATGCCGACAATAAAACTTTTCACTTTTCCCGTGTCGCTTTTGCCTATTATGACCAGTATGCCTTCATAGATAAGCAAAAATATGAAAACCAGATTCATCAAGTCGCGGATAACTTTCCAAGCCACATTTATGCCGGAAAAACTTGGTCCAGAAATGTTTTCGGCCATTTTTACCACTGTTTCTGTAATGACATAGTTAAGTAGAAGACCAGCCAGACCCATAACAAGACCAATTATTTTCAGAATAGTATAACTGATAAGACCAAGAGCTTTGGGAATCCAAGTAGCTGGGTTCAAAATATCCCAAATACTTCCACCGTCATAGACGGCTGGCTTCGGATTTACGACTCCGCCTGCCGCAGCATTGGCATTACCTCCGCAGCCAGCCGCTATGTATTGCGGGTCCGAAGCGCTCAGTCCGCTACAAGGATTGGAATTCTCTCTCCCCTGCGCACTCACAAAAACAGGACTAAAAACCACAATGAGGAGGGTCAGTATTCCAATGTAAGAAAAAAACTTTCTCATGTGATTATTTTATAATGACCGTGGCATTTGCTTGTCGCCATGCATCGGGACTAGTATAAACAGGATTTCCCGCTGAATCTAAAAATCTCAAACTAATCACTTTTGGATAATATGTTCCCGGACCGCTGTAACCGCATTTTATGGGAGAAGTGTATGTGGTTTGAGATGTCAAAACTTGTATGTTGACATGTCCGGATGGTACCGGTGGAAGAGGTGAGTCCGTCTGATTTCTATTACAGAAAAAATAATAGTAGAATTGTCCCGACCCGGAATTGGAGGCGGTAAGTGTTACTGGCCCCATAGAGAATGAGGTTCCGACTGAAGGACTGGCGGATAAGGTTACTTGCCCGGGTATTGGATGCCGTGCCGATTGAGCATAGGTTTGTTGTCGGAGCGACAGAAAATGTTCCGTCGGTCGCGTTTCCGCAGGCGCCGTTTACTATGGCTGGAGGAGTTGATGTCCCCGAGCTTCCCGTTCCCGGTGTGGTTGTTGTGTTTCCCGGCGGAGGTTCTGCTGGTTCAACAACATTTACTATCAGCGTTACCTCGTCTGCAGAAATACCTTTTGAATTTTTGACATTGTATCTCAAGGTGTATGTTCCTAGAATGTTTACATCAACTTCGCCAGTAGCGATTACATTTTTAGAAATGTCTCCATCCAACGGGTCAAAAGCCGATGCTCCAGGGTCTGTAAACTTATTACCGAGAACCACTTCCATAGTATCTTTTCCTAAAAGAACGATTAATGGTCCACCCCTTACTCCTTCTGGAGGAGGTATTATATTTCTACCATCTCCTCTCAAACTATCACTATTAGGGACATCTTTTTGACCCCCTCCCACCACTCTGGTAAACAGTTGGGTGATGAGAGCGCTAACTATTTCATCAAAGGAACGAGTTAATTCCAATTGTCTAATACCACTTCCCAAAGCATTTTCCAGTTGGCTTTCTATGACACTTCCTGGTGTGACGGTTTCTTTAGCTACCTTACAGGAGTCTTCTGTTGCGCCAGTACATTGTTTTGTCCATGTGACTGTTGGTGCTACACCAAAATCACACAGTGCCCTGACCGCAGTACCACCAAACGGAGGTTTCCCATTTGGACAGGTCTCAACTCTTACTTGAGCTTCTGTGCCAAGACATTTTTTGACCTCCTTACCGGCTGGGCATTTTTCGTAAGATAGAAATCCCTTGCCTTGGTCTAGTTGTTTGTCATACTTATTTTTTTCCGCGTTTACCGCTTTTTCTAACGCGCCACTATAATCAAGATATGCCCCATAAGGGTTGTTACTGTTGTTTTGAGTAACTTCAAACCAGCCATCCCAGCCACCTTGACTGAAATCATTCATGAAAGATTCGTAATTATCTTTTACTCTAGAGAGTGTGCAAGAAAAATTTTCACTAGTTTCATTTAGATAATTTTTAACCAATGCCACTCTGACTTGTGCTCTAAACGGACTGCAAAGGGCGTTCAGCCGAGTACTGGAGAGAAAATTTGAAGCCACATCGTCTCCGACATTTAGGAAAAATTGTCCTGGGTCTGTCACATAAGCCGGGTTCCCCTTAAATCCAGAGTTTATCCAGTTGACCGTTTGAGCTGTTAATCTTTGGATAATACCCCTTACGATAGCTCTAGCCGCAGGGTCTAGAACATACTCTTTTATTTTTTCCGCAGTTGTCATTGCTGCGGTTATTCCGCTAGCGGCCGCCGTTACGGGATTGGCAACAGCGCTAACTGTGTTTTGAACTAGGTTTGTGGGGTCAATAACAACATCTGCAACACCTAAAAAAGCCAAGCTTTTTTGCGGAAAAATAAATAATAAAGAGAGGACAAGTGTTCCAATAAATCCAAATCTTCCAATATGATGTATGAGTTTTAAAAAAGACATAGTATATAAAGAATTATATACTATTATGCCTTTCAAATACTAGGATTTATGTTGAAAAGTTCATTTCAGTTTTTGTTCAAAATACGCACTTATATTTACTATTACGCTTTTTAAGTCTCTCAAATGTTGCTCATATTGATTTATGCCAGAGAGACTCCTAATGGGGTCCGTAAATGTAGCCCTCATTGCTTCTAGATTTGACAAGATATTACTGTATGCATTCAGTAAATCCAAATGCATTTTTATTGCATCACTAGGGGCTTCTATAATAAGTAAGTTGGCAATAAAAGTCTTGAAAGTCAAAATTGCCGGATCAAGTTTGGACAGCTCATTTTCGTCGCTTCTTTCCAATGCGGTATTAACTATTGCCATAGGATCTATTGGGTTTTTTATAGATTTATTTTGTAGTTTTTGATTGAGTGTATCATTATATAATTTAACTGTCTCTCTATCCGTTTTATTAATTATTTTTAGATTTGATGCAACATATACTGCTCCGGTGGCTTTTGTGTAATCTGGTAATGCCAAAACATCGTTTGCAATTTTATTTGCGTCGTAACTTGTAACCCCACCAGGTTTTTTTGCTATCTGTAAATATCGCGAAAACAGATCCTTAGCCATTTGAGCTGTTAGAGTCGTTTCATCAAATATTTCCGGATTATCTTTTTGGACGACACTGGTAAAATTTTGGTCTTTTTGGTCTATGCTAACTAGAATTTTTTGCCAATCAGTTTCCGTCTTTGCTTTATTATTTATCAAATTTTCATTTGATACAGTGGTAACACCGTCACTATTTTGTGCCACAGAAATATTGGCAGGGTTTCTTTGGATAAGCCATATTGATGTTACCACACCAATACAAAGTACTAATATAGTGTAGATTTTGTTGCTCGGCATATAGAAATTATATCACACATTTTGTGATATTATGGTGTAGACATAAAATATGAAAGTAACAAAAGAAATTCTAAAAACTCCTATAGCAATAATAATTTTATCGTCTATTCTAGTTTTTTTTAGCGCTTGGCCAGCCTTTTTTCTTGTAAACTATGGGGTTTTTACACAAGAAGATTTTTGGTTTTTGTTTATGGTTGCCCTTGGTGCTTTCGGAATAATTTTTTTGATGCCAGTTTTTATAATAAAAAAAATTTTTAACAAACAGACAAGTGATTTTGGTTTGTGTCTACCCCAAAAACTAAACCAAGCAATAAAACTTACCGCTATAACCATTTTAATTTTTCTGCCAATTACATTTTTTCTAGGAAGTCAATCCGCTTTCCGAGAATATTATGCTTTAGGACAAAATACTTACTATTTTTTAGCCTTCTCTATTATTAGTAGTGGCCTCTACTATTTTTCAGAAGAATTTCTTTTTCGAGGTTTTTTGTTTTTTGGTCTGTGGGATAAGTTTAAATTTCATAGTTTTTGGATAATAAGCCTAATTTTTACTCTATTTCATTTAGGGAAACCTTCTTTAGAGGTACCACTGACTTTCTTCTTGAGTTTGGCACTGTGTTACCTTTCCTTCAAAACCAAATCATTTATACCAGCAGTGATTGTTCATTTTTCCCTTGCCCTTGTTTTAAATCTGGTAGTCTTTTTCCTATAATTTTCAAGATTTTTGCAGAGTTTCACCCATGTTTCTAAAGGAATATCTTCCGCTCTAGCTTTGGGGTCAATACCGGCTTTTTCAAAAGCTTTCATAATTTTTCCCTTCTCAAACTTGCTAACACTGGGTGTTAGCAAGTCCTTTGTTGTGGTCATATTTTGGAGATTTAAGGAGAAATTTGCAGACAGTAAATTCGGTAAAAGTTGTTTGCGTTTGTGGGCGAAGCCGGCGTGTAAACATTCAAAAAATAATTTCTCTGCTTTTCCCCAAGGCCAGGCCCTTGGGAAGTCAACAAATCTTTTTCTGGAAATATCTGAAATATGTAGCACGGCGGAGTCTACTTTTGGCGGAGGATTAAAAGACCCCTTTTTTACTATACGGATTATTTTTGGTTCGCCAAAGGCCTTAACAGAGAGAGATAGTAAACTTTCTTTGCCATGCTGTTTATTTTCTTTGGCCACAATTCTTTCGGCTACTTCTTTTTGAACCAATAAGACCATGTCCTTTGGTTGATTTTTGGCTTCCAAAAACATTCTCAAAATTTGTCCGGTTATATAGTACGGAATATTCGCCACAAGCTTATACTTACACATTTGGCGCATTTCTTTGTTGGACTTCAAAAAATTCTCGTCACCGTACAATGAGTACGCCTCCTCGCCCTTTTTTTGTCCACCTCGAACTGCATCCAAATCTGAAAGTATAAGAGACTCAATGCTGCACTGTAAAATATCTTGATGAATAAGCCGAAACTGTCCTATCGAGATTTCTTTTGCGAATTTTTCTTGCAAGACTGGTATAAGTCGGTCATCTTTTTCCACAGAAATTACATGAGCACCTGTTTGGAGGAGCGCAGATGTCAAAGTTCCCTCTCCCGACCCTATTTCCAAAACAATATCATCTGGGCGTATGTTTCCTGCGGCCACAATATCAAAAATTATTTTTGATGAATGTAAAAAGTGTTGCCCTAATGATTTTTTCTTTTGCATAAAAATAAGAGTTCTTAAACGTAGTCTACTAGAGTATTAAAAATAACATATTATCACAAAACATATAAAAAGGTACCTACGTTACACTCCTGCTATAGCAGGAGTGTAACGTAGGAGGCCAAAACTAGGCCCAGACTATTTTTCAGTAAATCCAAAATAAGATTGAACTGGCTGGTCATATTCCAATTCTTCTACAATCATATACAAAACATCCTTACCTATTTTGAGGTCGGCCTTGAGTAAGGTTATTAAATCTTCACAGTCATAAGGATAAATCCACACACTGTCTTGTAGACGCATAAAACCAATATCCGTAAGTATATATCGTATACGTTCACGAATAGCTTTCTTTTTTTCTGGAATATCAAAAATTAAGACTCGCCATTTGCCGTCCCATTTTTTATTTTTCTTATCGTTCAAGCTTTCATAAGCAGTTTCTTTCAGTAAATACTTTTCACCATTAGGGGTTATCTGTAGCATTCCATTTACATATTTCAAAAATCCATTTGCGATCAACCTATCGCGAGAAACATTGATGAACTCTCCCTGACGTTTTTTAGGTAACATACCTAATTTCTTCATTGCTCCCAATACATTTGGAGCGACAAGACCAACCCCAATTATTCCAGCAACAACAACTGCTCGCAAAATGATTTTTTTCAAATCAGCTCGCTTCTTTTTAATTGCACTTTCTTTTTCAAGACTTTTTCTCATCATTCTATTATACGTTAACATACTGCTATAGCAAGATTATAACGTATTATTAGATTTTATAATACAAAGTCAGTGTTATTAGAATTCAATCTCATTAGAATTCAATCCCATCAAAATTCAATTTTAAATAAAGGTTTTTTATTTTGACTTATTGTATTACCGTAGTATTCTTTTTCTGTGTATTTATCGCTTATGTCATCTAGAAATTCTGATGGAGAATTAACTTGGAGAGAGCCAAATATAGTACGAGTTTGGGCGTGGGTCAAGAAAAGCTTTTTGCCTGCTCTGGTTATGGCAACATAGAAAAGTCTGCGCTCTTCCTCATTCGTAGCTTGCGTCTCCTCTCTATTACCTTTGGTGTTTTCATTTCTACGTCTATGAGGAAACAAGTCTAGTTCTAATCCACAAATGAATACATACTCAAATTCCAAACCTTTGGATGCGTGAACCGTCATCAGTTTTACTCCGCTTTTCACTTCGTCCAGAGAGTCCTGGTCGGAGGCGAGTGCGCTGTCTGTCAGGAATTTCTCGATGCCTTCCTCGGCAGGCAGGTCATCGTATTTTGTAGCCAAGCTAACGAGTTCCATGATGTTTTCCAGTCGTTCAGAATCTTCATCTTTTCCCGTTCCATACATATTTTGGATACCAGAAGTTTTGATAATGTATTTTATGGCCTGACTGGTTTTGAGTGTAGTCAGTATAGTTTTAAAATTCGCCAACATATTTCTGAAATTACTTATTTTTTCTTGCGCGCTAGAGGGCAGTTCATTTTCTTTGCCCCCAATTATTTTTCCAAGCGTTAATTTGCCAAGGCCTCTTCTCGGCACATTTATGATTCTGACGAAATCAGAAAGACTGTCCTGATTAAGCGAACATCTGACGAAACTGACTAAATCCTTAATTTCCTTTCTTTCAAAAAATTTTGTTCCAAGAAGCTGATAAGACACACCATATGAGAGATATGCATCTTCCAGAACTCGAGATTGGAAGTTGGCTCTATACAAAACCGTAATTTCTTCGGGGCTGACCCCGCTTTCTATCAGTTCTTTGGACTTCAGGGCAATAAAATGAGCTTCGTCCGTTTCGTTTCTTCCTTCAAAGATGCTGATTTTTTCTCCGTCTGGGTTTTCGGTGAAAAGGTTTTTTGGAATGCGAAAATTATTTACCTCTATGATTTTGTTTGCCACAGCCAAAATATTTTTTGTGGAGCGATAATTTTGTTCTAGAAAAATAGTCTGTACTTCCGGGTAAGTTTTTTCAAAGTGGAGCATGTTTTTTATTTCCGCTCCGCGCCAGCTGTAGATATTTTGGTCTGTGTCTCCAACTACGCATAAATTTCTGTGCTTTTTTGCAAGCAATTCTACAATGGAATTTTGAACTTTGTTCGTGTCTTGATACTCGTCAATATGAATGTATAAAAATCTATTTTGATATTTTTCCAAAACATCTTTGTAATTTTGAAAAAGTTTCAAAGTAACAAGCAGTAAATCATCAAAGTCCAAAGCATTTTCTCTGGAAAGTGTTTCTTGGTATTTCCGCCAAACATTTTTTGTAATCTGGTATGTATAGTCATCAAAATTCTTTTCGGCATATTCTGTAAAATTTACCCCTCGCCCTTTCTCATTTGATATAATGTGTCGAACCTTATCCAAATGTTCTTTCGGGTCTAGGTTTTGGTAAATCAAAGCATCCTTCAGTGCTTTTTTTGAATCAGCGCTATCAAAAATAGCAAAATGTCTCGGTAATTTTAGTAGTTCAGAATTTTCTTTTATAATCTGTACCCCAAGCGAATGGAAGGTACTAACTACAGGCTTGTTAGCCTGTCGCAGACTATACGCAGACTTAACGCCGACTGACGCAGAGGAATTCAACATAGCAAACACTCGCTCTCGCATTTCTTTGGCCGCTTTGTTTGTAAATGTGATAGCCAGAATTCTCTCTGGCCCAACCCCTTTTTCTATAAGATGCAAAATTCTATGTGTCAGAGTCTTGGTTTTCCCTGCTCCAGCTCCAGCCACAATCAAAACTGGCCCTTCGGTAGCAAGCACAGCTTTTTTCTGCTCCAAGTTAAGAGATTCAAGATAATTCACTCTCTGATTATAACATGTGGTCTGTTAGTAACTTCTCTTGACCCCAGACAATAACTCTATATAATAAGATGATACTGGGATGAAGATATACAGATATGGCGAACTAGAGCCGTTTTCTGTGACCGATATTTAGAATAAATGTTAATTTAGAACTTATTTCTGTTTTACAAAAAGATCCGCAATTTTGGCCAGGTCTTAAAAGCATGAGTCGGGCATTTTACAAAAAATGTCGTCACATGGGATCAAGGTCAACTGCGGTGAACATACTGACGTTTTTCCTTTGCCATTCTGCAATTTTGCCCCTTCTCCTAACGTCACTTTTTATGCCCGTACGCGCAGAGGCGGGGGTGTTTTCATTTATCACAGATATATTTTCTACAATCGAGGTTGAAGCGGAGGAGCCGGTAACAAACATTCAGAATCTGGCTTTGCTTCAGGCGACCATTTCTCCAAATCAAGGATTGGAACTTGCCAAAGGAGAAATCGCTATTATCGGAGGAACATCCCTTTCAGCCGAAAGTCAGAATTCTGCTTCCAATCCCAATTCTCTTGAAGCAAAAACAATTGATGATGACCAGATTAGTTTGTATGTTGTGCGGGATGGAGATACCTTGCCTGCAATTGCCAAAATGTTTGGTGTTTCTGTCAACACCATACGCTGGGGTAACAACTTGAAAGGAAACACTATTAATGTCGGTCAAACTTTGGTCATCTTACCTATTTCTGGCATTCAGCATATCGTCAAATTGGGAGACACTATCTTAAGTATTGCCAAAATGTACAAAGGCGATGTGGATGAAATTTTGCAATATAACGATTTGAGCAAGGATGTTAAGTTAAGCGTGGGTGATACTGTTATTGTGCCAGACGGAGAAGCAACGACATTACCTGTTCCTACAAAAGGTGGCGTTGGGAAGAAAGGTCCAAATTATCCTATATACGAAGGATATTATATGAGGCCAGTTATCGGCGGCATAAAGACGCAAGGGTTACATGGTAAAAATGGCATTGATATCGGCGCGGCATATGGAACCAATATTTTAGCGGGAGCAAGCGGTGAAGTTATTATTTCCCGAAGATTCGGTTACAACGGCGGATACGGTTTGTATGTTGTGCTAAAGCATAATAATGGCACCCAAACCTTGTATGCTCACATGAGCTCTGTAACAGTAGAGGCCGGTCAATATGTTTCTCAAGGACAGGTTATTGGTCGTATGGGTTCCACTGGCAGGTCAACGGGGAATCACCTACACTTCGAGATCCGTGGCGCTCGCAACCCCTTTTAGTTATCTCAGGTCTTTTTACTCAATCTCATCGTCTAAAATCTAAAACACTCTCCTCACCGTACGACCAGTACGGCTCGGATTTTGTTTAAGATTTTATACGCGACCTTGAGCAAAAATCCTCTGATCTAATCTTCCACCTTTGCTAGTTCGGATTTCATCCAAATTATGGAAGTTTTAAGTATTTTTTGTATTTCATTACACAATTTTTAGCTGAACAAAAACTTCACACAACGAAGTTTTTGTGTGAAGTCATTCCGTTTTTAAAGCAAGATAGTATCCTTCCGAAGCATAAGCATGAAAAACTTTCAATGGAGGCTCTTTTTTCTCCCTCAAAAACTCCTCCAGTTTCTTGTCGAATTTCTTTCCTGTGCAAGGGAAATAATATAACTTGTTGACTTCAGAAACAGTTTCCACAGAACAGCTTTTTGTTCTAATCTCTTTGTAAATTACGTTTCCAAATATACCAAGAGAAAGAACCAGGCAAACACTTATTATCAAGAAGCCAGTAGGGTCGGCTTGCCAGTACTTTTGCATTTCTTTTTCCTCCTGTTTTCATTATACACAAAATTCATTTGACATGCATATAGCAAATTTGCTATATTATGTTTATGGGGTATCAGTATAAAACGTTTTTCTTCGGCAACGTAAAAGAGTTTATAAATAGCTTGTCTCTCAAAGACCAAGAAAAAGTAATTGGAGCGGCAACAACTTTGGGAAATGGTGAATTTCGGTCTGTATCTGTTAAACAATTGAAGGGCGAGTTAAAAGAATTGCGAGTTAAAAGATATAGATTGATATTTTTTATTCACACAAATACTATTTGTTTTATACGGATATTTATAAAGAAAAGTCAAAAAACTCCGAAAAATGAAATAGAATTAGCGGAAAAAATTTATAAATTATATACAAATAAATAACATGAAAAAAATAAATGGATTCAAAACATATACATTGGAAGAGGTTCTGAAGGAACCAATGAAAAATAAGAAATTTCGTATCGGTTACGAGAAAGAAGTAGCTCGTCTCAGCCTTATTCATCAGATTAAGGCGGCTCGTTTGGCGAAAAAATACACCCAAGAAACATTGGCTAAGAAAGCTGATATGCCACAGTCGGTCATTGCTCGTTTGGAAAGTGGCAGGAGTGGTATGTCTTTCGAAACTTTGAGCCGGATTGCCAGTGCCCTTGGCAAGCAAATCAAACTAGCATAATAGAATTTTCACTCTGTTTTATTATTTTATGTAAGATTTACGCATATGCGTAAATCTTACATATTATTTATTTTACATACCTTGATATTTTTTTGGGCGGTACTGAAGTGCTTCTAGGATATGGTTTTCGGAGATATCACTAGCGCCTTCTAGGTCGGCGATAGTGCGAGCCAGCTTGATGATGCGGTGATAGGAGCGGGCGGAGAGGTCAAGCTGTTTTGCCGAAATGTTCAAGACTTCTTTGACTTTATCCGAGAGGACAATGTGCTTGATTAAATTTTTTGATGAAAGCTCGGCGTTAGTTTTTATTTTTAGTTTCAACTTTTTGTATCTATTCTCGGCTATCTTGCGAGCTTTCTCTACACGCGGTTTCATTTTTTCCGTGCCCTCGTGCAAATCCCGCCCGTCCGTCAATTTTTCATGTTCCACTTTTGATACCTCAACCCACAAATCAATGCGGTCAATGATGGGCCCCGAGAGTTTACGTTTGTATCTGTCTATATTGAGAGCAGAGCATATGCATTCTTTCCCTTTAACCCCGTAGTTTCCGCAGGGGCACGGGTTCATAGCGGCAATCAAAATAAAATGGGCGGGATATTTGACACTACCCCTTGCTCGCGATATGGTTACTTCTCTTTCTTCCAACGGTTGGCGTAAACTTTCCAAAACTCTTTTATCAAACTCGGGGAATTCATCCAGAAAAAGAACACCTTTGTGGGCAAGAGTAACCTCTCCCGGTTTTAAGTTTGCCCCTCCACCGACAAGCGAAACGTATGAGGCGGTATGATGTGGCGAGCGAAAGGGCGGGTTCTCTATAAGGCTATCGGAAAGAATTCCTCCTATGGAATATATTGAAGTTACTTCAAGCATTTCGTCAAAGGAAAGCGGAGGGAGAAGTCCGCTAAAAGCTTTTGCCAGCATAGTCTTGCCTGTGCCCGGTGGTCCAAACATGGCAATATTATGTCCGCCTGCCGCGGCAATTTCCAAACCCCTTTTTGCCGATTCTTGACCTTTGATGTCGGCAAAATCCATTTCAACCTCTCTTTTGGATTTCACTTTCTTTTTCGTTTTATAAGGCGCGATTTCTAGATGTTCAATAATAGGTTTATTTTCCTCGGCAAATTCTTTCTGCTTTTTAGTATTTATGTGTTGGATTACTTCCATCAAAGTTTCTGCTCCACATACTGTAATACCAGAAATACTAGATGCCTCTTCAGCATTTTCTTGTGGCAAAAATATTTCCCTAAATCCTTCTTGTTTTGCTTTTTGGGTTATAGGTAAAGCCCCTTTTACTCCTCGGAGGTTACCGTCCAGTGATAATTCTCCAATAAATAATTTTTTCTCCACGTCCGCCTCTATATCTTCGGAAGCCAGAAGATAGCCCAATGCAATAGCTAAATCAAAAACAGGTCCTTCTTTTTTAATATCTGCCGGAGCAAGGGAGACAACCACTTTTTGGTTTTTATTTTTTGGTGATTTCCATCCGGAATTTTTTATTGCAGCCGAAACTCTGTCTTTTGACTCGTCCACGGATTTGTTGGCCAGACCGACAATAGAAAAAGAATGCAGTCCCCGAGAGAGGTCTACTTCTATATCTATGATTTGAGCGGAAAGGAAAGTGGCTTGAGCAGAATAAATTTTTGAAACAGCCATAAAATTAAACGTTCATATGTGCCTTACATGTTTTGGCAGCGGGGTTCGCCTCTAGTCGGTCAAGTTCTATGTCCTCACCGCTTACTTCGCATTTTCCATATGTTCCGTTTTCTATTTTTTCCAAAGCCCTTTTTACTTCATTCAGTCTAATTTCTAATTGTTCCAAAATAGCTTTATTGTTGTCATATTGTTCAATGCTATCGGCCACTTCTGTTTCATCTGCCCTGTCTGTGTCTAAAGTTCCCTTTGTTGCTTCCCAATCTTCCGGGTTAGACGGGTTCTTTCTCCCCAAGGTTGTCAGTTCTTTTTCAATCAGGTCGTATTCATTCCGAAGCTTTTCTTTGAATTGTTGTGTATTCTGTTCCATATAATCCTATTGTAACAGAAGGGATAAGTTATGCCAATTATAGAGCGGCTTTTTGTATCAAATATTTTGGAAGAATAGCCCCAAAGACAGTTTCATTTTTAGTGATAATAAGGGTGTTTTTGTCTACAAATGAATACAACAGAAGAGTATTTCCAACCGAGTCTTTCAAAATACGTAAGTCTTTATTTTTTAAGGATCGGTCTACAAATATATTTATTGTAGTGCTTGCATTTTGCTCTATATCGAACAAAACTCCAATATCTTTTTGCAAATCTGCTTCCCATTTGAGCATTCCGGCAAAGCTTGTGGCAAAGTCGGATGTTTTGAGGATGATAAAAAATTCGTTTGTGTCAAATGAATAAACTCCCAACATATATTTTTCTTCAAATGAGCGCAAGAGAGATGGAGGCATCCGTGGGGCAAGAAGAGAAAGGACCAGAGTTATCGGAGCAGAAATGTCCGCCTCCCCTACGATGTTTATATATAAGATGGAATTTACAGGCAGTTTAAAAGATTCTTTTTCTTTATCAAAGAGAGAGACGAGTTTCTCTCGAGTTTGTGTTTCTATGGGTACAATTTTTTCTTCTCCGAAGGCCAGTAATGCTTTTGTTTTTTGCACTACTATTATCTCGTTTTGTGATTGCATATAGTAAACAATGCCGACTGTAGTAATTCCCAAGAGAAGAAGCGTTCCGCCTATAATAATAAAAAATTTGTTTCTTCTGCCTGAATTCCTTTCAAGGCCATCCTCTCCTAGGGCTTGTTCTCTTCTTTTTTGCTCCATAATTACAATGGAGGAAATAGAAGTTTTGTTTTTTGACAGTGTTTCCTCTATATCTCCCTGGTAAGTGCGCAAAGACTGAAGTGGATTTTTTTCTTCGGGATTCATTTATTTAAATTTTTTGACTTGTTCTTGGAACTCTACGATTTCCCCTTCCTCCACCAAAACCAATGAGATATTTTCTAGGGTTTTCATCCAAGTCAATAAAGTCGTCACATGTTTCTATTAGTTTACCGGATGTTGCTTTTCCAAATGACATCACTTCTACCTGACAGCCGACGTTTTGCAAGTATTCTACGAGTGGTATGAAGTCTCCATCGCCTGTGACGAGAATAATAGCATCAAGCTTCGGTGCCAGTTTGATAGCATCCACCGCCAGGCCCACATCCCAGTCTGCCTTTTTGGCTCCCCCAGCAAATATCTGAAGATTTTTTGTTTTTGTTTCAATACCCATTTTACCAAGCGCCTCAAAAAAGTTTTTTTCATCACCAGACTCTGTTGTGATGACGTAGGCTACCGCTCGTGTCAATAGTCTTCCTTGTAGGCCGTCTTTAACAACTTGGTCAAAGTTTACTTTTGCCCCGTAAATATTTTTAGCGCAGTGATAAAGATTTTGGGTATCAATAAATATCCCAACCCTCTGATTTTTGTGTTTTATAACTGACATATTATTTGTCCCTTTTTGCTACGAGAGCGATCAGCGCAAGGGCGATGACTACGAGCGCTCCCAATATATAAGAATTGATCATGATGTTTTCAATGTTGTTCATATTTATATTTTAATAAAGAAAATCGAAAGAAACCATGTCCCACCGGAAAGAATTAAACCCATTACTACGGAATACCAATGGAAATTCCCTGAAATTAGCGGTTCTATAATAACTGAAGCAAAAAACACTTGTCCTATTGAAATACTTATATCAGATATCAGACAATTTACCCAGCCTTTCTTTTGAGAAATGCATATTAAGAGTATATCACTATGAAAGATAAAAACAAAACAAACAATAACTCAGATAGGGTGATTTTATTTGTTCTTCAAACCAAGTTTTTTGTTTAGGGCGTTGTAGCGTCTAGGATTCTTTTTCTCCAGATATTTCATATGAGTTTTGCGATTGGCTACCATTTGCAAAAGTCCCCTGCGGGAATGATTGTCTTTTGTGTTTTTCTTCAAGTGCGTTGCAAGTTCGTCAATTCTCCTCGTCAAAATAGCGATTTGGACTTCAGGAGAACCAGTATCTGTCTCATGAACCTGGACTTCCTTGACGATCTTTAATTTTTTAATCTTAGTAAGCATTAAATATAGGATATCATAAATAGCTTTATTTTGCAAGGGTCTATTAAAAAAGAATGCACACCAGTGAAAGTGTGCATTAGACTGCCCAGTAACTTTTTATTACGAGAATGTCCCTCTTGATCTCAAGTCTGCCAACATCTTTTGTTGAGTGATTCTTGTCACAAGTTGCTGATCCGCAAAACCCTGTTACTTTTACAGTCGCTACGGCTTGTTGGTCTGGGCTCCATTCATCTTTTCTCATAAGAACCTCCGGATATGAAAATAGCATAACTATTATGTTTGTACAACTGATATTGTGCGACAGTGTTTGTGGTACAATTACAAGGTATGAAGAAGAACATTTCCAAAATGCCAGTCCCGGCGGAATTTATTGAACGCAAAATATATTTTATGAGAGGTCACAAAGTCATGCTTGATAGTGATTTAGCTCTTCTGTATGGAGTACCAACAAAAAGATTAAACGAAGCGGTAAAAAGAAACAAAAAGAGATTCCCGAAAGATTTTATGTTTCAATTGGCAAAGCAGGAAACCGATAATTTGAAGTCTCAAATTGCGACCTCAAGTCCGAACCGGTCGCAAATTGCGACCGGTTCACAAAAACATCGTGATCCTAAAATACAACCTTATGTTTTTACCGAACAGGGTGTAGCAATGCTCTCAAGCGTATTAAATAGTAGCAGAGCAATTGAAGTCAATATAGTTATTATGCGAGTTTTTGTTCATATTCGCGAATTGATGTTGTCACACAAAGATATCGCTCGTCGGCTCGATGATTTGGAGAAAAAATACGATGGTCAGTTCAGGACTATTTTTGATGCTATCCGCCAGTTAATCCTCGAAAAAGCAAAACCAAAAACTAAAATTGGCTTTGTTTAGAAATTAGAAATCTTACTTATGTCTTCTCTCAAAGCACTAAAACAGCAATTTTTGGAATACATAGAGATAGAAAGAGGTCGGTCTGTCAAAACAGTGGAAAATTATGACCACTACCTCACTCGCTTTTTAGGTTTTATAAAAACTGACAACCCAGCAGAGATCAAAGATGAGCCAGTTCGCCAGTTCCGCTTATGGCTCAATCGTCAATTAACTGGCCACGATAAAGCCAAAAGTGAAACTCTTTCTAAAAAAACACAAAACTATTACCTTATTGCGATCCGAGCTTTTTTGAAGTATCTCGCCAGACACGAGATAAAAACTCTGCCATCCGAACGTATAGAACTTGCCAAAACAGGAGAACGCTCGCTTGACCTCATTACAGGAGTAGAGCTCTCTCGCCTACTCGATGCTCCGAATGGTACTGACCTGAAATCTCTCCGCGATAAATCTATTTTGGAACTGCTTTTCTCAACAGGTCTTCGCGTTTCCGAGCTCTGTTCTTTGACTTCTGACATTGACCTAAACTCTGATGAACTCTCTATCCGTGGAAAAGGCGGAAAAATAAGGGTGGTTTTTATTTCAGACGAGGCAAAAAAGGCCGTTAAGGCATATTTGACAGCTCGCAAAGATATGAACGATGCCCTTTTTGTTCATGTGGGCAAAGAAATAGTTAAGAAAGAAGCCAACCCGTTAAATAAAAGAACTGTTGAGAGAATTGTAAAACAATATGCAATCAAAGCTGGTATTTCCAAAAAAGTTACCCCTCACACCATGCGCCATCTTTTCGCCACGGATTTACTTTCTAATGGCGCTGACCTCCGCTCCGTCCAGGCTCTCCTTGGCCACTCCAGCATAATTACCACCCAGATTTATACACACGTCACAGATAAACACCTCCGTGATATTCACAAAAAATATCACAGCAAAGGTTAGTCTGCTATTATCATCATATGCGAATAATATCTTGGAATGTAAATGGAATTCGGGCAGTATACAAAAAGGGACTTTTTGCGCCTTTCGTGGAGAAATACAAACCAGACATTATTTGTTTACAGGAAACTAAAGCTTTAGAAAATCAGAGCGAGGTGGATTTGCCGGAATACGAAGAATACTGGAACTCCGCAACTCGCAAGGGCTACAGTGGGACGGCTATTTTTACAAAAATAAAACCCATCTCCACAATTCTTGGTATTCCGGAAAAAATTGCCAAGAAATATGCTTTATCTGACGATGACTATGGCGACCCAAACACCGAAGGGCGCGTGACAACTTTAGAATACAAGGATTTTTACGTAGTCAGCGTCTATACACCGAACGCAAAGGAGAACTTATCGCGACTTTCACTTCGGCATAAAAAATGGGACCCGGCATTTCTTGCATATGTGGAGGAATTAGACAAAAAGAAGCCAGTTATTTTTTGTGGCGACTTAAATGTTGCCCGCACAGAAGATGATTTGGCTCGGCCAAAGGAAAATATTGGCAAAAAAGGATTTACAGACGAAGAGCGTGAAGGTATCACTAAAATAATCAGCAAAGGTTTCGTTGATACTTTCAGAATTTTCACAAAGGGAAGGGGTCACTATACATGGTGGAGTCATTTCGCAAATGCCAGAGAGAGAAACATCGGCTGGAGAATAGACTATATTTTTGTAAGTAAAAAACTGGAAAAAAAAGTTAGGGTAGCAAAGATTTTATCGGAAGTTCTCAGCTCCGACCACTGCCCCATTGAATTAGATATTGACATTTAGAAATTAGAAATTGAAAATTAGAAATTTGCTTCCACGACTTATCCACAGTATGTCCTTTACATGTCTTTTAGAAATGATACACTTACAACGGAATCGAAAACAGATGTCCTATAAACCCAGGACTGAAGTTTTCATAGTTCTTTGATGCATCGTGTACCTTTTTGGGAGTTGTACAGCTCCCCCTCTTAGAAGGCCGACTTGGTTTTGCCAAGGTAAGGAGTAAACAGACTTTCGCTCTATCTACTATTTTATTTTTTAAGTCTATTACCTCTGCCGAAACAATGCTGAGAGGCACTTCTCCCCAACAGTCCGTTTGCGTTATTGTGAAATTACGCTCTCGGGCTGTTTTTTATTACAAATGTTTAAATAACTAAATAGCAAACAAAATGATACCTTTTCAGAGCTTTTGTAATCAAAAGATCGAAAAGGTGTACTGCTCCTGTAAGGAGAGACAAAAACCTTTGGCTGGAAAGGTTTTTGTCTCTGAAAAGGGATTATTTTGTTTGCTATTTCACCCAATGTTTACTTCGTATTTTTTTGATTTCCGCCTCATCTGCCTCTTCTTTTATTTGTTTTCCGCTATCTCCAAGGGTTTTCAGCTCATTTTCAGGTAGCAAAATAAGCTCTTTTGCTCTATTTTCTAGATATTCTTCAGTATTTTTCTTTGGGTCTTCCAACACTTCTTCTAATAGGGCATTCAAAACATAACCAATCTTTGGTCCCGGTGTTACATGTGTAACATTCATTACTTTCTTACCATCTATTTTGAGCATTGCTACAGAAACAGGATCACGAAGTGCTTCTTCTACCATGGAGCGGTATTTACGGAGGCGGTACGGGTTTGCTTTAGGTCTGCCAGTTCCTATACGGTCACAGATACGTAGATTCATTAAATCCCATATATTCTCCTTACCTACATTTGCGATCATTCTACGAACAGCAGAGAGGGTTATTTGCTCTGTATCAGAAAAGAACATATGCCAACGAACCATTGTTACACCTTTATCTACTATTTTACTAGGATATTTCAATTCGTTTAGGATTTTTTTAGTTACTCTGGCCCCAACCACTTCGTGTCCATAAAAAGTCCATGTGTCCTTCCCCCATCTGCGAGTTTCCGGTTTAGAAATATCATGAAATAGAGCGCTTAAACGCATATCTAAGTTTAATTTTTGGTCAGCCGCATGTTGTAGAGAACGGAGCAAATGTTCCCATACATCGTATGCATGTGCCTTGTTTTGTTCTACCCCTATAGTTTTTTCTAGTTCTGGAGTTATGTATTGCAAAAGTCCAAGCTTTTTAAGCGTTAACATCCCCTCCAGTGGTTTATCTGACATAATCATTTTGGAAAATTCATCACGAATACGTTCACTAGATATGTTTTTGAGCAAATGTCCGTATTCCAATATAGCTTTTTCTGTTTCTGGACTGATTTTAAATTGAAGCTCACAACTAAATCTAACGGCGCGGAGTATTCGCAAACCGTCTTCTCTAAAACGAGCCACTGGGTTCCCCACCGTGCGGATTATTTTGTCCTTTATATCTTCTTGTCCTTTATAAAGGTCAACGACATTTTTCTTAGAGACAGAATATGCTAAAGCGTTTATGGTGAAGTCCCTTCTTTTCAAATCATCTTCTATTTGTTGACTAAAAGTGACTTTATCCGGATGTCTATTGTCAGAATATGTAGATTCTAAACGGTATGGAGTTACCTCTACCACCATTGAAGTCGAGGTCGCAGATGCAGGCTGACTAGTGGCAGATTGACGCAAAAGAGATTCATCAGAAATATTTTCAAAAATGACACCGACAGTACCAAAGTCATTTTCGTAAAAAGTCTTGTTAAATAAGGAGATAATTTGATCTGGCGTAGCATTGGTTGTTACATCCCAATCCTTTGGATTTTTACTCAAAATAAGGTCTCGAACACATCCCCCAACCAAAAAGGCCTCAAAACCAGCAGTTTCTAGCGTTTCTGTTACTCGTGAAACCTCATTTGGTATATTCGCTCTGTTGAGCTCAGTATTTTCCTCACCCTTGTTCGTTGATATGGAGAATTTCATATTTATAAGATTATACCACTAATTTTGTGGTCAGGAATAATTTTTTCGCCGCCGCTCAAAAATTTTCACTTTCCTTACAGGAACTGTACACCTTTCACATCTGAGTACAGACGCTCAAGGTCTTGCAAAATGATAACATCACTTCTCACCTACCTCGGTTGTTTTGTGTACTCACAAAACATACCTCTGTCCTGCACAAGTATGAAAAAATCTAAAGAAGTTTAGATTTTTTCTCATTGTGCTGTATTACTCTGCTTTGCTCGAACCTTTTTCGAACAACAAACGGACTAATGCGCACGCTCCGCGTGCGTGGTGGCTCTGTACTTAACCTTACGCTCGGACAATGTGCTAATTCTAACAATTCCGCCAACGCCTCGGATTACCTCGGCGTTCCGCCCTCGCTCCATCGCTTCCCATCCTAAATTTGTTTTGCGCGGGATTTCTTTTGAAAAGGTATGGGCGATGGAGCGAGGGCTCATTCTAACATTTTGCGTGCCATGATCTAAAGGAGTCCATCCTCGGCATCCGCCTCGGACATTTCCGCTAGACCCGTTAGAAGAAAAAGTCAAGAAAAAGAGACAGACTTTTTCCACACATAGGCGAACAGAAAGCGCAGGAATTTTCTGGCAACAGCAATGAGACAGGTAAAGTAATGTTTGCCTCGTTCTCGCATCTGTGTGTAATATTCACGATATGTCTCATTGTGTTGCTTCAATCCCCACGCGATTTGAAACAGGATTTTTCGGAAGTGCGGGTTGCCTCGCTTGGATATTCGCTCTCTGCCTTTCCACGAGCCACTTCTTCTCGCCGCCACATCGAGACCGGTGAAAGCCACGAGCTTGTCTTTGTCGGTGAAGTCGTGTCCCTCCAAGAGCGCGAGAATCTTCGCAACACTCGTTTGAGAAACACCACGCACTCCCTCTCCAATTTCGATCGCTTCTTTCGGAGCATGGTCATGGATGTATGTTTCAAATTGATCAATCTGTTTTTCAATCGAGGTGACTGCTTTTTCTAAATGAGAAAGATTGATCTTCACCCCAAGCATCACTCCTGCTTCTTTGAGTTGCTTTGTGTGGGCTTTGAGCTCTTGCTTGTAGTGGTCGAGTTTGCCGACAGATGCCACCACCTTTTTGAGCGCTAGGCTTTGTTTTGTGGCTCTAAACCGCTTTAGGTCGGGCTCCAAGAGTCCGATCCGAGCGAGCCTGATCGCGTCGACAGTATCATCCTTGTTGTTGCGAACAGACGCTCGTTGGTACTGTTTGGTGATGAGCGGATTGATGACGTTGACCGTAAAGCCTGCGTCTGAGACCATGAGAGCGCACTTCACATGGTAGTCCCCAGTGGATTCAATGACGCATGGAACGCCAGTGTCTGTGTTGTGTTCTTTTAAAGATGCGAGCAGTGAATCAATACCACTTTCACTGTTCGCACATGATCTCACGATCGCTGAGTGATCGACCCGAAGTGTAGCAAACGAAAGACTGGCTTTTGAAACATCGATTCCAATGCTTGAAACAGGTGATGTATTCATACAAATTAAAATTAGCTGGTAATGTACAGAGCATGGAAGTAGCCTAATTGGTTATTGACACTCAGTGGTGTAACCCGTTAGTGACTTTTTTACTCTGATCTCTAGGCGCGAAGTATTCTAGCGGAGACGCGCGGAGCGTAGGGCTACAAATTTGACTTCGCGCCCAGATATCATGATACAACTTCTTTGTTGTATGAGAGTATATTAGGGCTACGAGTGCCTAGGTGTCTTTGTGCGGGCAGTAGCCCGCGCTTCTTGGGGAGAGGAAGTTTCCTCTCCCCGGGTCGGGACTACATTCTCGGATTACCGAGAATGTTCTGCCCTCGCCATCCCCACTCTACGCTTTTCAATATTATGTTTGTGGTGTCGCTTTCGCTTTTAGATTTCTGTTTGCAATATAACTTCGGCACTCGTCCTTTAGTCGTGGACGCCACTAGCGGAAATGTCCGAGGCGCAAATGCAAATGCGCTTGACCCAGTCCGTCTGATTACAGACGGACTATCCCACCCATTCGCGCGCATAAAAACACTCCCTAAAATTATTTTTTAGATTTAAGATATTTTTTATATTGATCAATAACTCCTTCGGTATATGTATATTTATTAGTTATTTTCATTGGGAAAATACTAC
>LBYF01000009.1 GCA_000996025.1 Parcubacteria group bacterium GW2011_GWA2_40_14
AATCTTTGGCTCGCACCTCCTTCTCGGCGAAAAAACACTGCGCGCTTGCGCGCCAGAAATTCTGAATTCCCTTGCAATCCCGCCAAAAAATCCTTGGTCGGCGCTTTGCGCCGTCCGCTTGAATCCACCGAAAAAATCGTTGAGTTCCTTATTGGTGCCGGAGGAGAGACTCGAACTCTCAAGCCTTGCGGCGCACGATTTTGAGTCGTGTTCGGTTACCAATTTCGACACTCCGGCAATTTAATACTTATCACTCTATCTCTATTTCCTCAAAAAATCAAATTCCTATTTTATTGGTATAATATATAGATGATAAAATCTGATTTTGGAAAAATACATCCGAGATTTATATATAAAAGTTACTTAAATTAAATAAGCAAGGATATTTAAATGGACATACTCCTTTTTCTGCCTATTTAGCTTTTGTCGGTGTTGTTACAGCTATTTTATATGATTATAAAGCAATAGCTCTCTCAAATGAAAAAAGTGCTAATGAAGGAAACACTCTTTTTCATAATCACGTTGTAAATCATCAATATTCAAAATCTCTAGAATTTGAGAACTTATTTAGTGTTTATTCCAGAAAGTATCTCTCAAAACACGTTCATTATTTTAGTTTTTTGCGATATCTAGATGAGGTTCATATTGCAGAATTATTTTCAAAGTATCCTCAATATTTCACTGCTTTCAGAAGTTGCAATAAAGGTTCAAAAGAAGATAAATGGTGTAACAATTGCCCAAAATGTCTTTTTGCTTTTATTATGTTGTATCCATTTTTAGATAATAAAAATTTGATGAATATTTTTGGTGAAAATCTTTTTGAAAAACCGAATCTACTAAAAACAACAAAAGAATTACTGGGAATATCTGGTCATAAACCTTTTGACTGCGTTGGAACTTATAAGGAAAGTCGAAAAGCTATATCATTAGCTCTTAAAAAAACTAAATTATCTAGACCTTATATTCTAAATAAAATAAGTAGGGAAATTAATTATCAAGCAGCGTAATATCTGTACCAATCGCATTTAAACGTTTTGCTATATCTTCGTATCCTCGGTTTATAGAGTAGACATTGCGAAGGATTGACTGACCTTTTGCCCCGAGCATAGCTACAAGAATTATCATTGCTGGCCTTAGAGCTGGGGGACAGACGATCTCATTACCCTTTAGTTCAGTCGGGCCATTTATAAAAACACGATGCTGGTCTGCCAAAACAATATCTGCTTCCAGTTTATTTATTTCTGTAAAATAAATGGCTCTGTTTTCCCACATCCAGTCGTGGATGAGCATGGTGCCTTTTGCCGTTGTCGCTATAGGCACAAAAAATGGCAAGTTGTCGGTATTTATGCCAGGGTATGCCGAGGCATGTAACTTGTCGTTTAGAGCTATCAGTTTTGATGGATAAACTGTGATATCGCATAGTCGCGTTCTGTCGTTTTTGGAAAAATATATTTTTGATTTTTTGTATTTCAAGCCCATTATTTTCAGTTTTAGAAGTTCAAGCGAGAGGAAATCAATCGGGCAACGAGTAATAGTCAGTTTGGAGTTTGTAACTATTGCGGCCGAAATAAATGTCATTGATTCAGTCGGGTCTTCACTATTGCAGTATTCAGTTGGAGCATTTATTTCTTTGACTCCATGCACTACGAGAGTACTTGTACCGATGCCTTCTATTTTTACCCCGCATTTTTCTAGGAAAAAACAAACCTCTTGGACTTGATAATTGGGTGGAGTAAAACGCAATGTAGTAACACCCGGTATAAGCGCAGATGCAATGAGAAGGTTTTCTGTAGCCGTGTCGCTGGCTTCGTACAACACGATGTCATTAGTTTTCAGTTTCTCTCGATTGATTTCGTAGCTAGATTCTTTTGTTTTTATTTTTACACCCAACATTTCAAGTCCATATTTGTGAGCGGTGATAGTTCTTTGCCCCATTTTACATCCACCAGCATGGGGTATTTGGAAATTTTTTTCGTGGTGGATTAAGGCCCCAATCATCATGAGAATAGAACGAATTCTGGAGGAAGCATTTGTGTCAATTTTTTCTAAAGTAAACTTTTTCGGTGGCGTGATAATAACCGTATTTTTTGCTGACCATTCTATTTTTACACCAATACTTTCAAATATTTTTATAATACTTGATATTTCCTCAATACGCGGAATACCATGAAGAGTCGTTGGTTGTTTATTTAAAAGTGATGCGCAAAAAAGTCCCAAAGCGCCATTTTTTGAAGTGTTAGTTTCTATTGTTCCGTGAAGTTTTTTGCCTCCGACAATCTTGAAATCATCCGTTTCCTTTTCCATTGTTTCCGATTATAGCATATGATAAAATACAGGCATCTAAAACTATTTTATGTCCCAATTTTATAATGACGCTATCTTCTGGATTGATGTTGATAAAATAAACCCAAACCCTTTTCAGCCGCGTAGGGAATTCGATCCTGCTCAGATGCAAAGTCTGGCTGATTCCATACGTCAGTACGGAGTTCTGCAGGCCCTTATTGTCACTCGCAAAGAAGTGCCAAAGTCTGATGGTGGACTTGGAGTGGAATATGAGCTTATCGCTGGAGAACGCCGTTTGCGGGCTTCCAAATTGGCTGGACTTTCGCAAGTGCCGGTTCTGATAAAAATCGGCGATGAAGGTAATGATTTGATGAAACTTGAACTGGCCATTATTGAAAACATACAGCGAGAAGATTTGAACCCTGTTGACCGTGCGCGAGCTTTTGACCGTCTAGCAAAAGAGTTTGGATTTAAACATGTTGTTATTGCAGAAAAAGTTGGCAAAAGTCGCGAATATGTTTCAAACTCACTCCGACTTCTGGCACTGCCTGCGGAAATATTAGATGCACTCTCGCTGGGAAAAATATCTGAAGGTCATGCCAGACCGCTTATGATGCTTGGTGACAGACCACAGGAACAAAACACACTTTTCAAGGAAATAATGTTTCGCAAATTGACTGTGCGTGAAGCCGAAGCTATCGGTCGCCGTATCGCTTATGACAAGATTCGCAAGACAGGAGCAACACTTGACCCAGAAACACAGGAGATGGAAGAAAAACTAACAGAGACGCTCGGCACACGAGTTTCAATTGAGAAAAAGCTAAGTGGTGGCAAAGTCGTCATTGACTTTTTCTCTAGGGATGATTTACATGGTATTTTGACATTACTTCAATCAAACAAACAAGCCAAATCAACTACAGAGATGCTCGACAAACACATAGAAGCAAATCCAATTCCACCACGAAGCGAATTTATTCCCAACTATGTCCAAGATTCCAGCACAACAGAAATGACAATAGAAGATGCGAAAAATCTTGACGATCGTAGCAAAGAAGAAAAATCTAAAGAAGAAAACAGCGAGGATGAAATCTACTCCATCAAAAACTTTAGTATATAATCAGTATATAAACTAGGGGTGCGACTTGTGGTCGCACCCCTTTCTTACTGAGGTTGGTTTTCGAGTTCTGGTTCTGTCTCGATTTCAACCTCAAATGCTTTGGCCAAGAGAATAACTGCTCGTCCGAAGTAGTTTTCCATCGAGAGCGGTAAAAGATACTGATTGTTTGATACTGCTCTTTTGGAATTTCGTTCTTTTGCTTCGTTCACGAAGAGTTTGATCAAATGTTGCACCGCTTGTTTTTGCCATCCGTCACAGGATGTGGCGAACGTTTCGTAGGCTAACTTTTCGTCCGCTTCCTCTTTTGTGTTTAGGGTGATGGTTAAGTTTTGGATTTTAGACGATGAGATTGGTCAAATGTGGAAATTCTACTTTATTTTTTGGTCTCTATGTAGTGGTTTATATGCCGACGGGCCATTGTAGTTTTGCAGTGCTCTAGCCATTTGTAGCTGGGCTTAGCTCCTTTTTTGGTTTCTATTTCCACTCGGTCGCCGTTTTTCAAAATGGTTTGCAGTGTTACGAACTTTCCGTTGACCTTTGCTCCTGCAGTATGCTCACCAATATCAGAATGAATACTAAAAGCAAAATCAATAACAGACGAATTTTTTGGTAGGTCTATGACATCACCCTTTGGTGTGAAGACAAAAATTCTCTCATCTAGAAAGTCAGACTTTATATCGTCTAGAAATTTATCATCACGGGCTTCCTTTTGGTAATCTACCAGTTCCTTTACCCAACGTGGAACATCTGTCGTAGCTCGCGCCTTATATGTTAAGTTGCCTGTGGCGCCATCATCCCAATGTTTGTTTGTCGGTATAAGTTTATTTACCCATAATAGATCTGGGTTAAATTTTTTTTGCTGATTATTTTGTTTCCATTTATATCCAACATGAGAGGCAATACCGTATTCTGATTCACGATACATTTGGTCAGTTTTGATTTGAATTTCTATGATACCTCCATCACCGGTGAAAATAGTGGTATGTATTGATTGATAGCCGTTAGTTTTTGGAAATGCAATATAGTCCTTGATTCGTCCGGGTAGTGGTCGCCATGCGCCATGTATTATACCGAGCACTTTGTAGCAGTCAGATATTGTCGGTACTACAATTCGCAATGCCAAAACATCATAAACTTTTTCTATATCCAATTCTTTACGTTTCAATTTTTTGAAAAGACTATACAAACCTTTGACGCGATTGTCAGTGTGAAAGTCTATGACCCCATCTTTTGACAGTTCCTTTTTCAATGATTTTCGAAATTTATCCAGATGGGCTTCTTGTTCCACTCTTTTTATTTTTGACAATTTTTGAACTTTCTTAAAATCTTCAGGGTTTACATATGAAAATGATAAATCCTCCAGTTCTCTTTGAAGTTTTTTTATTCCTAAGCGATAGGCGATAGGGGCGTATATTTCCAGTGTCTCTGTGGCGATACGTAACTGCTTTTCTTTCGGCACATGTTCAAGTGTTCGCATATTATGTAAACGATCGCAAAGTTTGATGATAAGCACCCGAATATCTTGGGACATTGCTACAAAAAGTTTCCGCAAGCTTTCATTGTGTCGCGATGTGCCATGGTATTTTATGTGGCCAAGTTTTGTCACACCTTCCACCAGAAAAAGAATTTCTTTATCAAATTCTTTTTCTATATCTTCAGGTTTTGCGTCCGTGTCTTCTATAGCGTCATGCAAAAGGCCTGCAGAAATAGTAATAGGTCCCATGCCAAGTTCTGCCAACGTTTCGGCAGTGGCAAAAAGATGATTTAGATACGGCTCACCGTTTTTACGTTCGTGTCCTTCGTGAGCAACTACGGCAAAATCGTACGCTTTTTGTATAAGCTCTTTGTCTTTATCGGCGAGATTGGAAAGTAATGAGAAAATCTCTTTTATTTGAGGCATTTCTCTATTGTAATCGGAATTATTTAAATTACAAGGTTATTTACCTTTTTTTCTAAACCCACGTTTCTTTTTTTCTTGAGCCAATATTTCCAAGGCTCGTGGAAGTTCTATCGTGTATACGTCGTCCTCTTTCAGTGAACGGAAATCTTTTTGATGTACAACATATGGTCCAAACATGCCGACGTTTGCAGTTATATTTTCTCCGGTTTCTGGATGAACTCCTAGGAGACGTGGTAGTGTCAAATATGTCAGGGCATCCTCCAGAGTAACAGTGGACAGTTCTTTTCCTTTTGGAATACTAGACATCCGAGGTTTTTTTGTTTTCGTAGAACCGCTGTTTTTTTCTCTTGCTTTTGCACGTTCGCCGACTTGAACATACGGGCCATATTTTCCGATTTTTATGAAAATAGGTAGACCAGACTCGGGGTCAATTCCAATCGGCTCGTCCTTTTTTTTTTCTAGACCCTCCATAGACAGCGCGCCTTCGCAGTCTGGATATTTGGCGCAAGATAGAAATTTGCCAGAACGAGAAAGTTTTATAATCATTGAATTGCCACAAACAGGGCATTTAAACTTTTGGTCTGCATCACCCATATTTGTTACTTTGTCCATTTTCTCTTTGCTTTTGACATCAGCAAGAAAGGGCTTGTAAAAAGTTTTCAAAGTTTTTAAATATTCTTCTTTTCCTAGGGCGATGAGGTCAAGTTTGTCTTCCATCTCTGCAGTGAAACTGTCGCTTATGTACTCTGCAAAGTTTTTTTCAAGAAAGCTGGAGACAACATCACCAGTATCCGTAGGGAAAAGAGCTTTGTTTATTTTCTCTACATATTCACGGTCTTCAAGCGTTTTGATAGTAGAAGCGTATGTACTAGGTCTTCCAATACCACGTTTCTCCAGTTCTTTGATAAGCCCTGCTTCAGAGTATCGTGGGGGTGGTTCAGTCTGTTTTTCTTCGGTTGTTATCCCAGTAGTAGAGCCTAGCTCACTACGGGACTTTGCTTTTTGCAAATCAAGTGATTCACCTAGGGTTACCTTAGGTAGTTCTACATCTTCACCTCGTGAAGCCGGGTCACCGAGAAGCCATCCCGGGAATGTTATCCTTGATCCAGTTATGGAAAAATCTGGAATATTAGACACCGAGTGTCTAATATTTGTACTGATTTTTGTGCGGAGAGTTTGGGCATCTTTCATTTGGGACGCAACGGCACGTCGCCAGATGAGCTGGTAGAGTTTTTTCTGTTCGTCATTTGCTCCGGCTGATTCCAGATTGAAATGTGTTGGACGGATTGCCTCGTGCGCTTCTTGAGCATTTTTACTTTTTCCTGTAAAAGTTCTAACTTGTATATATTCTTTTCCGAATTTACTTTCAATTATTTGGGCAATTTGGCTAATTGCAGTTCCGGCGAGATTGGTTGAGTCTGTGCGCATATATGTGATGTGCCCAGATTCATAAAGTTTTTGGGCAATACCCATTGTTCGTGATGGGGCAAAACCGAGTCGTGACGAAGCTGTCTGCTGTAGAGTTGAAGTAATAAAAGGTGGACGAGGTGTTTTCTTCACTTCACTTTCTTTGACGTCTTTGACATACCATCCTTTTTCTTTACCACCCTTTTCTGCAATTTCCACGATTCTTCCCGCTTCTTTTTTGTCAGTTGGCTCTTCTTCACATACTACGGTGAATTTTTTGCTAACACTGGGTGTTAGCAAACTAGGAACAACATCTGCGGAAATAATCCAAAATGGATGCGATTTAAAAGCTCGTATCTCGCGTTCACGTTCCATGACAATACGTAAAGCGGGGGACTGAACTCGTCCAGCCGAGAGTCCATAACGAACCTTTTTCCAGATAAGGCCGGAGAGGTCATAACCGACAAGCCGGTCCAAAACTCTTCGCGCTTCCTGCGCTTGTCGTAGATTCTGGTCAATGTCCCTAGGATGTTTCAAGGCATCTTCGATAGCTTCCTTTGTAATTTCATGATATGTCACTCTGTGTATTTTTTTTGCCAACTTTTCTCCAATAAGTTCCGCCAAATGCCAGGCAATGGCTTCGCCTTCTCGGTCGGGGTCGGTTGCGAGGAGGACCTCATCTGCCTTTTTTGCCAAGCTCTGTATTTCCGCAACTATTTTTTCTTTGCCTTTGGAGATTTCATAATGTGGCACGAAACCACCTTCGATATCGATGGCCGCTTTATTTGATTTCGGCAAATCGCGAATGTGTCCGACACTGGCAACTACTTTGTATTCGCCCTCAAGATATTTTGAAATCGTTTTAGCTTTTGCTGGCGACTCAACGATTAAAAGTTTTGACATGTGCTAAGTATTACACGCAATTTTATTTTTTAGCAAATTATACCAAATGAATCTCGCCCATCACTTCCTCAATCAAACCCTTGATTTCCATTGTTGCGATTATAGTTTGTGTTGCATACACAGGTTTGCCAAGACGACGGATGATTTCATCTCGGGAGAGCGGTTCAGAGAGGAGAGAGATAAGTTCACGTTCGTCGGTTGAACAGCCAGAGTAATCGCGCATCTGGAGGAGCTCGTCGCGCGGGCGTAGTCCGAGCGCTGTAACTATGTCTGACGATTGTGTAATAGGTGTTGCGCCGAGTCGCAGAAGCATGTGCGGACCTTCGGAAGTTTTGGAAAAGATTGAGTGGGGAACAGTAAAGACGTCACGGTTGTATTCGGTGGCGTATTTGGACGTGATAAGCGTGCCGGATTTTAGTTCTGCTTCAACGATGAGTGTGGCGTGAGACATTCCTGCCATGATGCGATTACGTTGAGGAAAACTTTCCAATCGTGGTCGGAAGTCATCGGCAAATTCGGAGATGAGCGCGCCACCGGATTCTATAATCTCTTCCGCGATGTTGCGATTGGTTACCGGATACAGTGCTTTTGGACCAAGTCCTGAACCTGGCACAGCTATAGTAGGAAGACCAGTTTTGAGTGCTGCGCGATGGGCGATGCCATCCATGCCAAGCGCAAGTCCCGACACTATGGTGATAGAGTACCCGCGCAAACCTTCTATTAATTTCTCACAGACCGCTTTGCCATAATCGCTATATTTGCGCGAACCGACAACACAGAGATATTTCTTCGTCTGTGGCAACTCTCCAATAATTCGCATTGACTTTGGCGGGTCATTTATCTGGAGGAGGAGCGGAGGAAAATCTTTTTTGTGCAGATCTCGTATTTGCATGAGTTTAGTATATCAATATGTGATATTTTAGTTAACATGATTCTACACTATACGATTAATTGTATAGTGTAGAAGATTCTTTGATAACTATGATTTTTGTTTACAAACAAAAATTTTTACACATACATTATTTATGTACTATAGGATACAAATAATGTATGTTGATTTTCTTGGAATTATAGTGTATAAATCTTTAGAGAATTAAGGAGGATATGATGGCATTTATTTCTGTTGTCAAAATACACCCGTCTGATCAGACTTTGGAAACATTTTTCTGGGACAAAACGGATGAAGGCTGGACATCTCTTCCAGAGCATGCCATGAGGTTTCCTTCCAATGAGGATGGTCAGAGATATATTGTTGAAAGAAAAATCTCGGGCGGTAAATACAAAAAATCTGATCCACAAGCAGTTGAGTCTGTCTACAAATACGGAAAAAATTGGTTTTAGTTATATTGCTAAGCGGCTCATGTTATTCTATATGCGCCGCTTTTTCTTTTGGCGAATATTTGTTAAACTAGGATATATGTTAGATATTAAATTCATACGGGAAAATAAGGATATTGTCGCTTCTGCTATAAAAAACAAGAATCGGGATGTTGATCTTGATATTTTGTTAGAACTTTCTGATAGGCGCAAAAGTTTAAAACAAGAGATTGATAATGTAAATCAAGGACGGAACGAAGCAGCAAAATCGCGAGATGTAGAAAAAGGAACTCAACTGAAGAAAGAATTAGAGATGCTGGAAAAAGATTTTAACGAAATTGATAAACAATTTTTTGCATTAATGGCTAAAGTGCCAAACATACCTTCTCCTGATACACCAATTGGAAAAGACGAGAGCTCAAATAAAGTTATGAGAGAATGGGGTACTAAACCGCAATTTGATTTTGAGCCGAAAGAACATGATGAACTCGGAAAAGCTTTGGGTATTTTGGACATAGAAACTGCCGGAGAAATTTCTGGTTCTCGTTTTGCGTACATAAAGGGTGATTTGGCATTACTTCAATTTACCTTGCTCCAGTTTTGTTTCAGTATTTTAACAAACAAAGAACAATTGAAATCTATTGCAAAAGAAAAAAATGTACAGGTCAGTATTGGAACTTTTGTGCCAATTATTCCTCCAGTTTTTATAAAACCTGCAGTGCAAAACCGTATGGCTCGTTTCATGACTCCAGAAGAGCATTATATGTTTCAGAGCGATGACCTCATGCTTATCGGGAGCGCAGAACACACACTAGGCCCCTTATATATGGACAAGATACTAGAAGAAAAAGATTTACCTATTCGTCTAGTTGGCTATTCAACCGCCTTTCGTCGTGAGGCCGGAAGTCACGGCAAAGATACAAAAGGAATCATTCGTCAGCATCAGTTTGATAAACTAGAAATGGAGACATTTTGTTTGCCAGAGAATTCACTCCAAGAGCAGGAATTTCTTGTTGCAATTCAGGAGCATATTTTGCAGTCTCTCGATTTACCATATCAGGTTGTGGCAATATGTACGGGCGACATGGCTTTTCCGGATTATAGACAGATTGATATTGAAACATGGATGCCGGGACAAAACAGGTACAGGGAAACTCATAGCGCCGACCTGACCGCAAGTTTTCAATCACGCCGTCTTAATACTCGTGTCAGACGCAATGATGGTAAAATAGAACCTCTTCATATGAATGACGCAACAGCAGTGGCAATGGGACGGATGTTAGTTGCAATTATGGAAAACTATCAGCAGGCGGACGGCTCTATCAAAATTCCGGAAGTTCTTAGAACCTATATGGGTGGACAGCAGATTATTTCAAAGAAATAATCTGAATTTCTATGATAACTCAAAGTTCATCGCATCTGCGTAAAGAATATCTAAAACAAAAGCGGAATAGGAAATTGGCTCGCTACGCTTTATTTTTTCTAATTTTTGTCTTTTTCCTATCCCTTATCTCGTATTTGGCACATCGACCATCTATTCGTATTTCCAAAATAGAGCTTTTAGGTGGAGTCTTGATTACCGAACCAGATGTTTCTGTGAAAAGTTTGGAGTATCTGCAGGGTTCATATCTTTGGCTTTTTCCAAAAAATAACGTCTTGTTGTATCCTCGCGCCAAGCTGGAGAATTATCTAAAAGAAACATTCAAGCGTATTCTAACTATTGATATTAGTTCAAAAGATTTTAATATACTTGTTATTGATATTACGGAACGCAAACCCGTGGCTCTCTGGTGTGATGAAGTGCCGACCTACGCAGGCGAGGCAGGTAGTGAGCCGACCACGGCGAACTGTTATTTTATGGATTCAAACGGCACTATTTTCACCGAAGCCCCACAATTTTCCGGAGATGCCTATTTCAAATATTACGGTCTGGTGGCAACTTCAACACCGATTGGTAGTCATTACATTGCTTCTAGTACAGAATTTATTGCAGTTTCTGATTTTATAGAAACAGCGCGAAGTCTTTCACTTCAACCAATTCATCTTATTGCAAAAGATGGCGGGGAATTCTCTCTTGTTTTGGCAAATGGCGGACAAATTTATTTTGACACCAAAGAATCTCTGACTCTTGCCGGACAAAATCTGGAAGCTCTCCTGCGCACACCAGCGTTGTCTGCCACTCCTCCCGATAAACTGCCGATTGATTATATTGATTTACGTTACGGCAACAAACTTTTTTACAAACTTAGAACACAATAAAATCACCTCATCTGCGTTGTTGCTGTTCAAATTTGTTTTCTCACCTTACGACCAGTAAGGCTCGCAAACAAATTATCCAGCGCCTAGCATCTGAGGCAATTTAATTGGTTCTAAGAACCTCGTAATTTAGTGGTAAAAATGGTATGCATAGTATATGCATTTTTGGCAGACATTAAAAAAACCAATAATGGTTCTTGCTCCTATGGCTGATGTTACCGACCCGGCTTTTCGATACATTATCGCTAAATACTCAAAATGGGGCGGTCAGGACATTGGCACATATGGAAAGTTTACCCGCCCGCATTCGCAGATTGTGGGCGGGCCGGATGTGATGTGGACAGAGTTTGTTTCAGCCGACGGATTGTTTCTTGGTGGATATGAACACTTGATAAAAGATTTGGCTTTTACAAATGCTGAACGACCGATAGTTGCCCAATTTTTCACATCCAAACCAGAGATGATGCGAAAGGCAGCAGAACTTGCTTGTGACTTAGGTTTTGACGGCATAGATATCAATATGGGATGTCCGGACAAAAGTGTAGAAAAGCAGGGAAGTGGAGCAGCTCATATAAAAAACTATAAACATGCGCAAGAAATAATTTTAGCGGCTATGGAAGGATGGGAACAAGGAATAAGTAAAAGGGAAGGTGCCACAGGCGTTAAGGCAACGTCGGCATCGGGACGACCAGTATCTGTTAAAACTCGTATTGGCTACAATAAAAACGAGATTGAAATATGGATTCCAGCATTACTTGAAACAAAACTTGCAGTTATTACACTCCACGCTCGCACGCGCAAAGAAATGTCTAGTGTACCAGCAGAGTGGGGACATATTAAACGAGCGGTTGAAATTCGCAACGAGTGGCGAGATGCAGAGGGAAATAAAAGTGAGACCCTGATTTTCGGTAACGGGGATGTGAAAGATTTGGCCGATGCTCATGAGAAAGTCAAAGAAACAGAATGTGACGGTGTAATGCTAGGACGGGCTATTTTCGGTACACCTTGGCTGTTCTCTAATTCGCGCGAATTAGAGAATAGGGAAAGTTTTGAAGTAAGGAAGAAAATTTTGGAGATACTAGTAGAACACACAAAACTTTTTGAAGAATTATTACCACATAAGAGCTCCGCTATAATGAAGAAACACTATAAAGCCTACGTTACTGGATGGGACGGGGCAAAAGAGCTTCGGATGAAACTAATGGAAGCAAAAAACACTGGTGAAGTCAGCTCAATTGTAAACGAATATCTAAAAAATGTTGTAAAATAAGGACATTTTTGAATTTAGAAAAAGAAAATAGATTTTTCCACAATTTGACTTGACTTATTTTTTGTGTTATGAGACAATTAACTCAGACGAAAGGGCATTGTGCCAAGCAGTGGTTTTTTGACCAGATAAGAACTCGGCACCCCATTCCTACACTCATCCATTGCATCGCAATCGGATGAGTTTTTCGTTTCAAAAACAAATCTTTGACACTCATACGAAAAAGTAATAAAATTATAAGCAGAAGTTCTGCTCGCAGACCATTCGTTAAGTATTTTGGCAATGTCCCACCATCGGTGCACTGGCGCGCCGACAATACCTCGCTCCACCCATCACCCCATGAAGTGCTTGTGTTTTTACAGAGCAGGCACTTCGTGCTTTACTCCACCATCTTATGATGTGTGGTTTTTTTAATTGAACATCGGTCGTTGGGATTTTTGGTTTGTTTGTTATACTGTCTGCATGAGTGAAGTACTATATAGAAAATACAGGCCATCAAAATTTAATGATGTTATCGGCCAAGACCATGTGGTCAAAGTTTTGGAAGCAGAAGCAAAATCCGGTGAGATTTCTCACGCTTATCTTTTTGCTGGTACACGCGGTACGGGTAAGACTTCTGTAGCCAGGATTTTTGCAAGCGCCATAGGTACAAGTAGAAACGATATTTACGAAATAGACGCCGCGTCAAACACAAGCGTGGAGGATATCCGCACGCTGAACGAATCAGTTTTTACACTACCCTTTGAATCAAAGTACAAAGTGTACATTTTGGACGAAGTCCATATGCTCTCCAAGTCTGCTTCAAACGCTTTGCTTAAAACTCTAGAAGAACCGCCAGCCCATGTGGTATTCATTCTGGCAACAACAGAAACACACAAAATCCCAGAAACAGTTTTGTCTCGTTGTGAAATGTATACTTTCAAAAAACCAAGCCAGGAAGTTTTGAAAAAAGTTGTAACAAATGTGGCGAAGCAGGAAGGTTACAATATAGACGATATATCGGCTGAATTGATAGCACTCCTCGGTGATGGTTCTTTTCGCGATACGCTCGGTATTGTTCAGAAAGTTTTGGCGTATTCAAAAGGAAGAAAACAACCGCTGGAAGCGAGCAGTGGTCGCATGACCATTTCTGAGGAAGAAGTGTGCCTTGTGACTGGCGCTCCGGCTATTGAACTGGTACACGAAATTATTTCGGCCATAGCAAACAAGGATTTACAACTAGGACTGTCATCTGTAAAAAAAGCAGTTAGTCAAAACATAGATATGTCTGTCTTTCTGAAACTTATCTTGCACACGGCTCGTGCGATACTGCTCGTTCGCTTCGGCGCATCATCTACAATCAAAGACGACTTGTCCGAAAAAGAATTTTCTTTCGTCAGTGATTTAGCAAAGAATGGCGATAATTTTTCTTCACAAACATTAATAGAACTTTTGACTGCTTACGAAAACACAAAAGGCGCATATATACCCTCGCTTCCTCTAGAGCTTGCTTTAGTAAATATTATTTCCCAAAATAAAATTACCTAAACTACAAATCATTTATAGTATTCAAAAAGAGCTTTGATGCCAGCAAGATTCTGTTCCCATTCAACCGTCTCGTGAGTTTTGAGCTCAACAGTGATTGTCGGAATACCTATGGAGGCAAGCCAACCTTCGGCATCACCAGTAGTTTCATATGCATCAAATGATGGAATTGCTCGATACTTTGAGGCGCGCGCATACGCATTCATAATAGCGAGCGTCTCTCTAAGGATACCGTCTTCACACTCTGATGCATAGACAGCGCCAGACTGGCTATGCCAAAAGACAACAGCCGACGGTTTATTTTTTAAAACAAAATCTCGGATTACTTTGGCCTCTGGTTCAGAAAACGGGGCTGTGCCAGCACTGACTGTTTTTGATTGCCACGTACTTTCTGGTTGCCACATACAGTCAAAATTACGGTTGAGGTCAACTTTATGGGCATTGAAACGCCCTGGTGCTGTCGGTACACTTACGGGCACGTCCAAACTTGTAAAACGTCCTTCCTTACCAATGATTTTGTACACCCCATCAGGATTTGCAGATGGAATGACTGTTACAATCAGAGTCCTAGGAATAACTTTCGGGTTGAGGTCAAGATAGTCTATAAATTTATATGCTAGAACGACAGTATTCCACTCGTAGCCACCATGTATACCACCGATAAATACCAGATGTATTTTTCCGTCTCCATATGTGTACGCATCAATCTTTCGTCCTTCCACGGACTCTCCAATCACAGTATGTACTGGACCAATATTTTCTAGTTTTTCTGATTTAGTTACTAAGGGAGTTTCAGGTGGAGTTTTATTCTGAAATATCCAAAAAATAAATAAACCGACAGCTAAAATAACAAAAATTATACTTGTTACAATAGTTCGCCTGACGAAAATAGTTTCCATTATTTAGCGTAGTGTTTCAAAAGCGCCTCGATTCCTTTTTGATTTTTGGTCCATTCAGTATCCTTGTGGTTTGTGAGAAGTACGCTTATGGCAGGAATTTGTTTCTTTGCAAGCCATTTTACCATATCACCAGTTGTGTCATAGAAGTCAAAACTTTCGTTGGCAGGATAGCCAGAGGCCTTTGCATAAATATTTGTGATGGTACTAGTTTCTGGCATGATACCACTACCACAGCTTGAAGCATAAACACCGCCAGCTGCGCTATACCAAACAACCACAGCTTTTGGTTTTTCCGTCTCAACATAATTTTTAATAGCTAGACTTTCTGGTTCAGAAAATACAGAGCTTCCTCCACTGACGGTTGTATTTTGCCATTTTGCACTGGACTGCCAGTCGCAGTCAAAGTTTCGATTGAGGTCTACTTTATTTGCATTATAACGGCCAGATATTTGGACAACCTGCGATGACGATACGTCTCCAGCTGTAAACCTTCCGGCAGTGCCTACAACTTTGTACAGTCCGTCTGGATTCAAGACTGGTATAACTGTGACTTTTACATTGGCAGGAACCACACTCGGGTTGGCTTTCAAATAGTCCAGTGTCTCGTAAGCCACGAGAGATGTGTTCCATGAGTATCCGCCATGTATACCGCCAACAAACAGAAGTTCCGTATCGCCCGTGCCGTAGTGGTAAGCCATAATATCACGTTCATTAATGGATTTTCCTATGATAGTTTCTGCCTTATTTTTTTCCACAACTGGCGTTCCACTCGTTTGTCCATCACTTTGTGGAGTGGTTGTACTGGTTACATTGTCCTCTACTTTTGCAACATCCGCAGTACGAGGTGAACTTTTGATAATAAAATATCCGACGAAACCAACAACAGCAATAACTAAGATTGCCATAATAATATTTTTCATAATTTATATTGTATCACAATACTCTCCTATTTCCTAGATTAATCAAATGTATTGGCCAGATATGTGTCTATTTCTCTCTGGTCCATATCATAGAAGTTCAGTTTGCTGTCTCGGAGGTAAGTGGCTAGTTTCACGCCCACAAAACGCCAATGCCATGGCTCGTAGACATAGTAGCTATTGCCTTTTGGATAAGAGAGCACAAAGCCGAAACGATAGGCGTTCCCGAGTAGCCACTGGTAGGCCTGTGTGTTTTCAAAACCGTTAAGGGCTCCGCCAAGTCCAGAAGTAATAAAGTCCAATGTTGTTCCGATCTGGTGCTCCGAATATCCTTGGTCTGCGGAGAATGAGTTGGCAGTACCAGCGCCGTAAACAACAGTGTACATGGATTTGAGTGATTGCTGTTCCGCAAATGATCGATAGCCAGATTTGGCGTAGAGCGTCACTCCGCTTGCTTTTGCCGAATCAAAAAGGTTCTTGAGGTGTGGCCATGCCTCCGTCAGGAATTGTTCGGGACGCGTTGTGCTGTACAGATAATCAGTCGGTATTTGAGTTAGGTGTGCCGGTGTATAGTTTTCGTTCATAAAATAGACCTTGGAATATTTTTTCAGAAGTTCAGGGTCTGTCTGTGAGAGTTTTTGAAGAGTGCCGACAGTGCCGGAAATGGAACCGACAGTTTGTTCAACTCCACCAACCTGCGTTTTAACGGCATCAATATTTTGTTGTGTGCTGGAAAGTGTATTGGACAGTCCTACGGTTTGGGCGCGCAAGTCTGTAATGTTTTGGGAGAGTTCTTTTGTGTTCTGTGACAGCAGAGCTGTTGTAGATGCCAGTTCTGCAGATAATAAACCCACATTTTTTGTTAATGTAGAAATTTGCATGAACTCGTATGCCAGAAAACCGCCGAGCAAAACAAAGACGATCACGACTGGTATTATATTTGGTAAAAAACTTTTGTAATCCTTATTTTCCATACACAACATTATACCACCAGTGGCTAACTACTGCATTCAGACCCACGTTTGCTTACAAAAGTAACTGATACTTATCCACATATTATTGAACACTAATTATGATATAATTATATATATGACTCATGTTCATATAAAAAAAGAAAAAGCCATTACTTTACGTAAAAAGGGGATAACATATTCTGAGATTTTGAAACAAGTTCCTGTTGCAAAGTCCACTCTTACCGAATGGTTTCGAGAAGTTAAATTATCTGTGTCTGAATTTCAAAGACTGACGGCGAAAAAATTAGCTGCCTCAAAAAGGGGCGGTGAGGCTAAACATAGACAGAGATTAGAACGGATGCAAAAAATCCGTGAGCGAGCATTGAAAGACATAACCCATATAACCAAAAGAGAGTTATGGCTGATTGGAATTATTTTATACTGGGCAGAGGGATCTAAGGAAAAAGAATATTATCCGGGGACAGGTATAAACTTCAATAACTCTGACCCACGAATGATTAAAGTTTTTATTAAATGGTTAATGGAATCGTGTAAAGTTGCTAAAGATATAATTAGGTTTGAAATATATATTCACGAAAATAGTAAAAATAATGTTGAAAAAACCAGAAATTATTGGTCTCAAGTTACCGAGTTTCCATTAGATAAATTTAACAAAGTTTATTTCAAAAAAACTCCAATTAAAACAAATAGAAAAAATATTGGAGACTTGTATTATGGTCTACTACGAGTTAAAGTAAACGCTAGCTCTACCATTCTTAGGCAGGTTACTGGATGGACAGAAGCTATCGTTCAAAGTATTAAATAAAATATTGCGGGATCGTCTAACGGCAGGACACTGCTCTTTGAAAGCAGTAATTTTGGTTCGATTCCAAGTCCCGCAGCCAAAAAATAGAATCGCCGTTTTCGCCAAAATGCGGAGCGTCGCAAAGCGACGCGACGGAGGTTTCCGAGAGAATAGCCCAAGGGTTTTTGAAATCCAAAAGGAGCGAGCGGGACGCGAGGCGGGGGTTCGAACCAATCTTTTTAAGAAAATCTCTTTTAGCTTCGAGATTTTCTTCGGAAGCGATAATTATGGCTTGGTTACTGTCTAAAATGAATTGACGAGAAAGTTCGAGCCAGCGATTGCCTTTTCGTTCAAAAGCTTTCAATTTCTCTGAAAAATCAATCTTTTGGTTGAGGAGCTTTTGCTTCTTGCCGATATACTCCTCGCTCGTAATGGTGCTATCTAAATGAGCGTCAAGAAGCCTGTCTAGCGTCTCCTCAACACTTTTGATTTGATTTTTCAGATTTTGAACGAAAAGGGCGTCAGAGTGGAAACTGCTCGCT
>LBYF01000010.1 GCA_000996025.1 Parcubacteria group bacterium GW2011_GWA2_40_14
AAAGTAAATCCGCCTCCAGTGGATTTACTTGGTGGCGGATTAGTATCTTTTGATTTTCAGGACTTTTAAAAAATCGGCGTCTCCATTCTTGATTGACTCCTTGTCCGGTTCGTCCTGGCTTTTTTCTTCAACAATTTCCACTATTCTGCAGAATACAAGAATACATGATGATTAAAATAAAAAGTATATATGAGAAAAATTTTAAAAACAGAGTTTTTTGATAGGAGTTCCGTAACAGTGGCGGAGGAGTTGCTGGGGAAATTTTTGGTGCGAGAGAGAAAAATAGGAGAAAAGAAAGAGAGAGAAATGTACAAAATTGTGGAGACGGAGGCGTATGAGGGACTCTTGGATAGGGCTTCACATGCCTCGCGAGGACAAACTGTGCGGAATGCACCGATGTATGGTTTGCCGGGGACGATTTATGTGTACTTTACTTATGGTATGCACTTTATGTTCAATATTGTCTGTGGAAAGAAAGGACATCCGGCAGCTGTTTTGATAAGGGGAGTGGAAAGTTGTAGTGGTCCCGGACGGCTGACTAAAAAATTGGGGATTGATAAAAGACTAAACGGCAAGATGCTCGGCAAAACGAGCGGATTATGGGTACAGTGGGTAGAAGATAGAATAGAAGTACGAGATAAGAGTTACGAGATACGAAAAGTTAAAATTCTTAGAACTCCACGTATTGGCATACGCTATGCTGGGCCGATTTGGTCTAAAAAGTTGTACAGATTCGTGCTACAATCCCTATAATTAATTCATGAAAACATTTGGTGATAAAGTACGAGAAGTAGTAAAGAAGATTCCAAAAGGAAAAGTTTTGACATATGGAGAAGTTGCCAGACGAGCGGGGAATAAAAAAGCATACAGAGCGGTTGGAAATATTTTGAATAAAAATTATGACAAAAATATTCCTTGCCATAGGGTGATTCGCTCCGACGGAACGCCTGGTGGGTATAATAGGGGAACAGCAAAGAAAAAGGAGATGTTGATAGTAGAAGGTTACAGATTTAAATAAGGTGGTATAATTTGATAGTACACAGTTTTGTTATAAATTTAATTTTTAATATTATGAATAGACATAAAGTAGGTTTAACGTTAGGTGTTTTTGCGGGGTTAATGCATCTGATTTGGGAAGTATTGATTTATACTGGTAATGCTCAAAGACTTATGGACTTTAAGCTTGGGATGCATTCTCTAAATAATCCCTTTATTGTCGGTGCTTTTGATATGACCACGGCTGTTCTAATGGTTCTTTTGGCTGTTGTAGGAGGTTATGTTGTGGGTAGTGTTTTTGCCACCATATTTAACAAAATCCACAGGTAGAACTTCCAAATTTAACCAATCTCATCGTCTAAAATCCAAAACTCCCTCGTCACCTTAGGATTACTAAGGCTCCGAGTTAGTTTCAGATTTTATACGCGACCTTGGCTAAATTATGAAAGTTCTAAAGTACCTAATTATGTCAAAGTTTTTTTCAAAAGTACTTTCTCGGAAGTTGTATATTTATCTCTTTCTTTTTGTCGTAACACTTGTGGCCTATGCTCCGGCACTCCGTGGGCCGTTTTTCTTTGACGATAATATTTTTATTGAGCACAATGTTTCGGTTCAAAACTTTGACCTGAAACAAATCTACACATCTAGCACTACAGCAGGTAGCGGTCTTTCAGGCGACAATTTCTATAGACCAAATGGTCAAGCTATTTTTGCTTTGCTCACATGGCTTTTTGGACTTTCTCCACTCATTTTTCATTTTGTAAATATTGCTCTCCACGCCACTCTAGGTTTTCTTATTTTTCTCTTTTTTTCTGACCTCGGTCTGCAAAGGTTGTACGCTATTTTAGGTTCTCTTTTGTTTCTACTACACCCTATACAAACGGAAGCTGTCAGCTACATTTCCGGTATATCGGACCCTCTTCTCGGTCTTGTTTTAATAGGGACACTCATTTTATTTGCCCGAGGTCTTGAAGGGGGTGGAGGATTTTCTTTAAAATACTGGGTTAGTATTTTGCTTCTTACTTTAGTTGGATTTTTTACAAAAGAGAATTTTGTCATTTTACCGGCACTGATGCTTGTGACTCTTATCTATATATATATGAAAGGACGCGCGGTTAATTGGAAGCGAGGAATTTTAGTTTTGATTACTGTTAGCATTCTGACGGCACTCTATCTCTGGGCTCGGTTTACTATTTTTAATTTCACATCAGACATTACAGGCGGTTTTGCTATCCCAACATTTGCAAACGTCTACACAGAGTCTCTTTCTATACGACTTATTACATTTATAAGTATTTTCTATCATTATGTCTGGATGCTTCTTGTGCCGATTGGTCTTCACTACGAAACCCCATATGTGGCGTATGATACACTCTCTACTTTTTCTGGGGTATTTGGCTTTACTCTTATTTTTGGCGGAGCATACTTGGCGCTTTTATCACTTTCACACAGAAAAGGTATTTTCTTTTTTACATACTCATGGTTTTTTGTAGCTCTTTTGCCTTTTTCCGGCATTATTCCGACAAACGCAATGTATCTGGAGCATTGGCTGTATGTTCCTATTATCGGTGTTGTATTTTTTGTAGTTTATGCTTTGCAAATAAGTGGAGAGGAATTTGGAGCATCAAAAAGTTTGTTTCTTTATGTGCCCGTTATTGTCCTATGTATATATCTATCTCTTACGATATATCGTAATACAGACTGGGCTGACCCAATCCGCTTTTATCAAAACGAGTTGGAGTATGGAGGCTCGGCAAGAATATACGCGAACCTTGGCTTGGAGCTTGCCAATAGGGGTAACTGCGAACAAGCCATCCCGTACTATCGGCAAGCAATTTTGATAAGCGACCAGTATCCACAGACGCATCACAACCTCGGGCGGTGTTTGGAAGATTCAGGCAATACGACCGAGGCAACGGCCGAATACAAACGAGCGCTTGAGATTGACCCGAATTTTTCTTATAGCATAGAGCGGCTCCGGCTGTTGGAGGAAAAATACGAACGATTGACTTTTTGAATAAAATACTGTAAGGTGTGATTAGAAAATATGATGTGTGTTAAACAACATCCCGCATGCAGACAAGTTATGCATGCGGATTTTTTATACGATGAAGTTTTTAGGTTGAGGATAACTAAATACCTGTCCCTTAGTAGCATACGTTACAATCCTGCTATAGCAGGATTGTAACGTATGTGAACAATTATGTTGCTAAGAAATAGGTGTGGATAAGTGGCTTGCAAATTGATAAACAGCACTTGACAGGTTTTACTAGACTAGTGTACACTTCATTTTACCTTCACCCAGTAGTGAATTTTGGCATCGCGCCTTGCGCCGTTCCGATTTCATCGGAACAATGCCAAAATCTACTACTGGGTTCACGATTGAGTTTTGACCGAAGCGAGGAAAATAAGGAGGGAATTCCATAATTAATTGGTTCTCACACTATTTTGGGTTTAAATCGCTAACAAATCAATACAAATAAAATAAGGCCTTTCGATAAAGGTTTATTTTTATTTGTTTTATTTTATTAAGAGGTTTGAAATTTAAATTTCAAACAAATTAAACACAGACATTTTTTATGAATATCACTTCACGACCAAAAAAGTATTTTAGCCGTTTCAAAGAGCCCTTGGTCAAAACTCCAAACTTTGTTTTACCTCAACTGGACTCTTTCAAGTGGCTTGTCGAAAAAGGATTGAAAGAGGTCTTTGATGAGTTTTCTTCTATAAAAGATTATTCGGCCAAAAAGTTCACCTTGGACTTTACAGGGTTTGAATTGGCAGAAGCAAAGTATGACGAGTACTATGCAAAAGACAATAAACTGTCTTATGATGCGCCCCTGAAAGTCAAAGTTAAACTCCAAAATCATATTCTAGGCACGGAGAAAGAGCAGGAGATTTTCATGGCTGATTTTCCACTGATGACAACGCACGGCACTTTTATTATTTCCGGTATTGAACGGGTTATCGTTCCACAGCTAGCTCGTTCGTACGGAGTCTTCTTTACAGCAAGCGAAGTCAAGGGTCGTCAGCTTTTTGGGGCTAAGATTATACCTCTTCGAGGGGCCTGGGTGGAAATAGAATCTGACCTAGACGGCATGATTTACGTCAGGATTGACCGCAAACGCAAGTTTGCCGCTACGGTGCTTCTGCGTGTTCTAGGAGCAAAAACAGACGCCGATATTTTGGAATTATTTGAAGATGATAATTTTAGCAAAGTATCAATTGAAAAAACACTTCTGAAAGACCATGCCAAAACGATAGAGGATGCTTTCATTGAAATCCACAAACGTCTTCGTGATGGAGATTTAGCTACCGCCGAAAATGCAAAGGAATTTGTAACTTCTATATTTGATACGGAACGATACGACCTCTCTGTGGTTGGACGACATATGTTTAACAAGCGTTTTGGTAAGAAAATGGATGACAAAGAATTGAAACGCAAAACAATCTCCTTGGAAGACATTGTTACCATAATCAAAAACATCGCTCTTCTGAACAACACTCCACACGCAATCCCTGACGATATTGACCACTTGGGCAAACGCCGTGTCCGATTTGTCGGTGAGCTTTTTCAGCAAAAAATTCGCACCGGCATGGTTCAGATTAAACGAAATATTCAAAATCGTATGTCAACAATTGACACGGATGTGACCCTTCCCGTTCAGTTTATTTCTCCAAAACCCTTGCAGGCTCGCATTAAGGAATTTTTCACCACGAACCAACTATCGCAGTTTATGACTCAGGAAAACCCGCTGGCCGAGATTGAAAATCTGCGGACACTTTCGGCTTTGGGTCCGGGAGGATTAAATCGCACACGAGCCGGTTTTGAAGTGCGTGATGTCCACACTTCACATTACGGTAGGCTCTGCCCGATTCACACTCCAGAAGGTCCAAACATTGGATTGGTATTGCGTCTGGCTATTTACGCTCGCATCAACAGCTTCGGCATGATAGAAACTCCGTATGCAAAGGTAAAAGGAGGGGTGGTTACCGATGAAATACATTATCTAAATGCTTCCGAAGAAGAAGGATATGCTATCGCTCATGCCGCAACACCAGTGGACGAGGATGGCAAAATTTTGGTTCCCGAAGTTGAGGTTCGCATTGAAGGCAATCCTGCAACCGTTTCAAAAAGCAAAGTTGATTTTATAGATGTTTCTACCAACCAAGCTTTTTCCATTGCCACATCCATGATTCCTTTCCTTAATCACGATGAAGCAAGCAGGGCTCTCATGGCTTCCAACATGCAGAGACAGGCCACTCCATGTATTGTTCCAGAAGCGCCATTGGTTGCCACAGGTATGGAAGAGGATGCTATGAAATATACAGGACGTTTGGTAATTAGCACGGAAGAGGGGACAGTGACTAGTGCAGATGGTATGAAAATCAGAGTAAAAGGAAATAAGGCAAAGGATACAACATACAATCTAGTGCGATTTTCCAGAACAAACGGTTTTACCGCTTTTCATCAACGTCCGATAGTGTCCGTTGGTCAAAAGATAAAAAAGGGTGATGTTTTGGCAGACACCAGCGCCTCGCAAAATGGTCAAACTGCTATTGGACAAAACATGTTGGTGGCATTTATGTCATGGAGTGGCAGTAACTACGAAGATGCTATTATTCTGTCCGAGCGAGTAGTCAAAGATAGTAAGTTTACATCCATACATATTGAGGAATTCGTGGTTAATGTTCGCGACACCAAGCTTGGTCCAGAAGTAACAACTTGTGATATTCCAAATGTCGGGGAATTAAAACTGAAAAACTTGGCCGAAGACGGCATCGTTCGGGTAGGAGCTGAAGTTCGACCTGGAGATATTTTAGTTGGTAAGATTACACCAAAAGGGGAGACACAACTGACACCAGAGGAGAGATTACTCCGCTCGCTTTTCGGTGAGAAAGCTCATGATGTCAAAGATACATCAAAGAGAATGGAGGGTGGCAAGCGCGGGCGAATTATCAAAGTGCAAGTGTTTTCGCGAGAAAAAGGGGACAAGCTAGACTCCGGTATCATCAAGCGCATACATATTGAAGTGGCTCAATTGCGAAATGTTTCTGTTGGCGATAAGTTGGCAGGACGACATGGCAACAAAGGGGTTATTTCTCGTATCTTGCCCGAAGAGGACATGCCGTATATGGAAGACGGTACACCGATTGATGTTATTTTAACTCCGCTTGGGGTGCCAAGTCGTATGAACTTGGGGCAGATTTTGGAACTTCACTTGGGACTTGCCGCGCACACGCTCGGTTATCAAGCTATCGTTCCTCCATTTGCCGGAGCGACAGGAGATGAAACTAAAGCAGAACTGAAACTGGCTGGATTTTCGGAGACTGGCAAGATGAAACTTTTTGATGGACGGACAGGCGAATCATTTGAACAGGACATCGCCGTCGGTTACATGTATATTATGAAACTTCACCATATGGTGGAAGACAAAATCCACATGCGTTCTATAGGTCCGTATTCGCTCATTACTCAACAGCCACTTGGCGGAAAAGCTCAAAACGGAGGACAGAGATTTGGAGAAATGGAAGTTTGGGCTCTGCTTGGTCACGGCGCGGCCCATACTCTGCAGGAGATTTTAACTATCAAGTCAGACGATATTACAGGACGCTCGGCCGCTTTTGACGCTATAGTTAAAGGTTTGCCAATAACCCAGCTTAATACACCAGCATCTTTTAATGTTTTGCTTAATAATTTACGAGGTTTGGCTTTGGATGTCCAAGTCAAGCGTCCCAGTGCCGATATTGCATCGCGCATTTTGCCGTCCCACCCTAATCAACCAAAACATATATGAAACAACATACACAAAATACCAATGATATTGAAACCATATCATTAAAGATAGCTTCTCCAGAGAGAATAAAAGAGTGGTCATTTGGCGAGGTTACAAAACCGGAAACAATCAATTATCGCACCCAGCGTAGTGAAAAAAGCGGTCTTTTTGACGAAAAGATTTTCGGTCCAGACAAAGATTATGAATGTTATTGTGGAAAGTATAGAGGTATCCGTTACAAGGGAATCATCTGCGAAAAATGTGGAGTGGAAATTACTCGCTCTATTGTTCGTCGCGAGCGTATGGGTCACATTGAACTGGCCTCTCCTGTATCCCACATCTGGTTTTTGAAATCCATGCCATCACGCATAAGTATGGTTTTGGGTATTCCTACGGCAGATTTGGAAAAAGTCATTTATTTCGCTGGATATATCGTTACAAAAGTTTCCGAGGAAGACAGAGTAAGATATTTGAAGGATTTGGATTCCGAATACAAAGCAAAAATAAAATCCTTGCAGGATGAAAAAACAAAAGAGCATGTCAAAGAGATGCTCCTTACCGCCAAGCGGGAGATTGAATCAATTCAGGAAGGAAAAGTTTTGGACGAAGTGGAATACTACAACTTTGGCATGAAATACGGCACTATGTTTGAAGCAGGTATAGGCGCAGAGTCTATATATAATATTTTCAAAAAAATAGATTTGCACAAACTCCTCTCCCAACTTAAAGAAGAACTTGAAAAAGCATCCAATTTAGAATCAGTTAAAGTAAATAAGAGAATCTCACTTATTGCCGCAATGATTCACTCCAATATTCGCCCAGAGTGGATGTTTCTTTCAAATATTCCAGTTATGCCACCAGCCCTCCGGCCTATGGTTCCACTGGATGGTGGTCGCTATGCCACGTCCGACGTCAATGACCTCTATCGTCGGGTTATAAACAGAAACAACCGTTTGAAAAAACTGAAAGATATTCATGCTCCAGATGTTATTTTGCGAAATGAAAAAAGAATTCTGCAAGAAGCAGCGGATGCTCTGATAGACAACTCTATTCGTCACGGCCAAGCCTCGGGCGCTGTCAGTCAGTCACAAAGACGACCTTTGAAGTCCATCGCCGATAATTTGAAAGGTAAACGAGGTATTTTCCGTCAAAACTTACTTGGAAAGCGAGTGGATTATTCTGGTCGTTCGGTTATCGTGGTCGGTCCAGACCTTCACCTAAACCAGTGTGGTTTGCCAAAACACATGGCACTGGAGCTTTTCAAACCATTTGTCATTTCTGAACTTTTGAAAAAAGAGTATGCCTACAATATTCGCGGAGCGTCCAAATTGATTGAAGATGGTATAGCTGAAGTTTGGGCTATTCTAGAAGAGGTTATCCACGACAGGTTTGTGCTCCTCAATCGCGCGCCGACACTACATCGTCTTGGTATTCAAGCATTCAAACCGATACTTATTGAAGGTAACGCTATACATAAAAATATCTTGAAACCGGGCTCGGGGGACGCAACTATTTCTGCAAAACTTTTGGATATTGTTTTGGGTTGCTATTGGATGACAAAAGAAATTAACGGAGAAAAGGGCGAGGGAAAAATGTTTTCATCTCCAAACAGCGCTATCACAGCATATGACTTTAATGAAATTAGTTTTCGCTCAAAAATAAAAATCTTGCCGACAACTTCGGACAAGTACAAGCAATTTGAAGGCAAGCTGTTTGAAACAACTGTTGGACGGCTCCTCTTTAATTCTGTTTTGCCAAAAGATTATCCTTTTATAAATAGCGAAATAAATCGAGATAAGATTTCCACATTAGTTGATGACCTTATTGAAAAATACGGTATTGAAAATGTGCCAAAAATGATTGACCAAATTAAATCTTTTGGTTTCAAGTATGCAACGCATTCCGGCGTAACATGGGGACTTGGTGATATCATGATTCCTGAAGGCAAAAAGCACATTATACTTGGAGCAAAAGAGAAAGCAAAAATAATTGCCGAGCATTTTGATGCTGGGCTTATTTCCAAGGAAGAAAGATTACGTCAGACCATTGAAATCTGGCATGGGGCCAAAGCTGAAGTGGAAAAAATTATGCCTGCCACTCTGCCAAAGAACGGCTCGGTTTCCGATATGGTACTTTCCAAAGCCCGCGGTTCAATGGCTAATATTACTCAAATGGCTGGTATGAAGGGTCTCATTACTAATACATCTGGAGAAACGATTGAATTTCCAATTATTTCTTCTTATAAAGAGGGACTTACTCCGCTTGAATATTTTATTACTACACACGGTTCTAGAAAAGGTTTGACTGACACCGCTCTAAACACGGCAAAGTCCGGGTATCTGACTAGAAAAATGTTTGTGGTGGCTCAAGATACTATTATTACCGAAGAAGATTGTGGCACAAAAGAAGGGGTGCTGATAGATAAGAATGCGATATCTGGTATGGAAGTTTCCATCGCAAAGCATATCAAGGGACGATTTTTGGCTGAAGAAGTTGTTACTAAAGATGGCACTGTGCTTTTCAAAAAAGACCACTTCCTAACAAAGAAAGAAGCAGTACAAATAGAATCACTCGGTATTTCTGCAGTTTCCGTTCGTTCACCACTGTCATGTAGAACCTTAAACGGCATCTGTATCAAATGTTATGGGGCCGACCTCGGTAAAAACAAAGTAGTTGAGCTCGGTGAAGCCGTCGGAACTGTGGCTGGACAAGCAATCGGCGAGCCCGGAACACAGCTGACTATGCGTACCTTCCACGCCGGAGGAGCAGCTTCTGTTTCCGGAGACATTACCTCTGGACTTCCTCGGGTGGAAGAACTTTTTGAGAAGCGCAAACCGAAAAATCCTGCGGTGGTTTCTTCCGTTTCCGGAACCATTTCCAATATCCGCCAGTCTGACAAAGAAAAAATTATTGTCATTACTCCAAACTTGGAAGATAGAACAAAATCCAAAGATTCAATTGAATATTCCATTTCTCTCAACCGAACAATCTTGGTCAAAGCCCACGACGAAGTCAAAAAAGGGGACATTATTACCGACGGTTCCGCCGATATTGACGAGCTTTTCAAATACGCCGGCAAGGACAAAACTATTGACTATATTATTCACGAAATCAACAAACCGTACGAACTTCAGGGAGAAACAGTTTCTAGAAAACACATTGAGACAATCGTTCGCCAGATGTTCTCTCGTAAGAAAATCAAAAATCCGGGTGACACTGTCTTTTCAGTCGGCGATGTTGTAGAGACGGCCTTTCTTCTTGAGGAAAATGCTCGCATCAAAGCTCTGGGTAAAGAGGAAGCCAAAGCCGAGGGAGTTGTTATGGGCATCACAGATGTTTCCCTTTCTCGCAAGAGCTTCCTGGCTTCCGCTTCCTTTCAGCACACTACCCGCATGCTTATCTCCTCGTCCATTCGTGGAAACGAAGACGAGCTTTCTGGTCTGATGGAGAATGTCATTCTCGGACGTCTCATCCCTGCTGGCACAGGTTTCAAAGGCAGTAAAAAAGCCCAGATGATTGCAGATATGAGAGCCAGTCGCCCACAGATTTTTGAGGAAAGAAATAAGTTTTTGTAGAAGTTCTTTTAACGCAAAATTCCTTACTCGGCACGTCGTTTCCAGAGACGCAGACTTTTCCAGCGAAAAGTCTGCTCTGTCCTCGGCCGCAATTTTGTCAAGATGGGATGCCTTGACAAAAACCTTGCTTGCGGCCTGCGGATGCTCCGGAAACAACATGCCGAGCCGAAATTTTGCTTAGTGGTCATTTATTACGTTTGGTTTAACCAAAACAATATGAAAAATAATCAAAAAGGTTTTGCAAATGTGGTGTTGATTGGAGCGATTGTTGTTGTTTTAGCCATTGGCGGTTATTTTATTATTAAGAACAAAAATAAATCAACTAATCCAATAGTATCACCAATAAATAATATTGAGGATAAAATGGAAATCAAGATATATTTTAATGATAGCAATAGCTCAGATCCATGTAATGAGACATATGAAGTTACTCGTACCATACCCAAAACTTTGGCAGTGGCCGATGCTTCTCTAAAAATCCTTTTTTCTGAAAATCTAACTGAACTCAAAAATAATTATCTTGGAGTTTCAATTAAAGATAGTGTTGCAGTTGTAAATTTTAAAAGACCAGCTTTAGATTATCTAAATAATACCGCATGTATTCAAATGTCATTTAAAATACCAATTGAAAAAACACTATTACAGTATCCGACAATAAAAGAAGTTGATTATTCTATTGATGGAAAGGTGTTTACGGAGTTTGATGCATAATACAAGTAGTATACCTGTGTCCTCATCTGTTGATCAAATCAAAGTTGGATATTGTCTTGATTATGTTTTAGTTTATACCTATGTTAAACTAAAGTTTTGTAAATAAAGGGGGGTGAGGATGCAAGAGTCCAAGATAGGTTGCTATTGAGTCTTGTCGAAACATAGCATAAATCCTAGTCCCCTTTTGTTTATAAAACTTAATCATTAAAATATGAGCGCAAATAATCTTATTCTCATAAAAGAAAAAACAAAAGGTATTTACAAAGTATCTGAAAATAACTATGAACCTGATGGAGAGATACACAACATTGGTACTTTTGATTCGCTCCGAACTGCTATAGAGAAAGCAGAAGAATATATAACTAATTCAGAAATGGGAGTTGAATATGGTATAAGGTTTACTTTGAAGAAACTGAATTAAATACTAAAAAATGTATGGACAAGGATTTTGACAAATGGAATACAGAGAAAAAAACCGTAGATGCAAAGGTTGTAAATAGGGAGCTTTTCTTTTACGCTCGGGAGATATGGTGGTGTAGTGCAGGATTAAATATTGGAGTAGAAGTAAATGGGAAGCATGAAAATTTTGAAAGACCAATGCTCATTGTAAAAAAGTTCAATGCCGATATGGTATGGGCGCTTCCACTTACTACGCAAGGACAAAATAATAAGTATTATTATAAATTAGATCACGAAGATATGAAATCGTGGGTTATTTTGTCTCAAATAAAAACCATAAGCACAAAAAGATTTTTACGAAAGGTGGGGTCTATATCTCTGTCAGATTTCAAAGAAGTAATTCTAAGATTACAAAAGTTCCTAAAAATCGAAAACCCCCTTGCGGGGGGCTTCCTCGGAGGCCGAAGCCACTAATACTTAATATATTAGCAAATACAAAAGATATGTCAAGTTCAAAATTAACTATAGTTTATAAGCTCATTAATTAATAAAAAACAATATGAAAAATAATCAATACATTCGACAAGCTCAGTACAAGAAAGGTTTTGCAAAAATGTGGATTATTCTTGGGCTGGTTATAATTCTAGTGATTGGGTTTGTCGTGGTTTTACGTGGTTGCTGGATTAGCGGGAAATTTTATTTTCACTCAACTTGCAACGCCCGAGGAGTGATTGGTGACCCAATTCTACTTGAGCAGACTTCAACAGCAGACTGGAAAACATATAAAAATGAAAAATCTGGTTTTGAGTTTCAATATCCAGAAAATTTGAAATTATCTGAATCGAATGGAAAAGTGACTCTTAGTCATTCTATTCCTTACGAGAATCGTGGAGAATGTGATATGACAGCTGATGGTAAAACATATAGCACATTAACAGATTTTAAGCTTTCGTTTGAAAAAAGAACTGGGAATCTAACATTTGAGTATACTGATGGCGAGTATAACCAAGGAGGACTTAAGGGGTCAATGCAATATACAGGAGCAGAAGGCTGTGGTGAATTAATATATTATTTTCCTGTGGGGGATAGTACTTTAGTAGTAAAAAGAGATGCTATCCAAGCGACTTCTGGTATAAGTACAGTTTGGGAAAGAGAAAAAATATTAGCAATTTCAGGCGCAATTTCCAAAGAAGAGTCACAAAGAATTTTTGACAAAATTCTCTCTACTTTTAAATTTACTAAATCAGTTATTCAATCAGAACTAACAAAAGAAACTGTTTTATCGCTTTTGAAAGGCGATTTGTTTGATAGTAAATGCGGTGGTGGGGAATACAAATCATGTAAAATAGATATAACAAAAGTAAGTAGTGATTGGCTGGTGACGGTGACTTATGATGGGCTGTACGACGATTCTGTAAAGGCAATCAGATATAAAACGGCAATAACTTATCAGGATGGAAAGTGGATTAGTGGTAATGTCTCAAAAACACAGCAATGTTGGCCGAATCGCGGACATCAAGATTTTTCTTCTGAACTGTGCGTATAATTTTTAGTATCGGAATTTGTTTAGAAATTAGAAAGACTTTATAAACTTTATAACTTTACGAACTTTATAACTCTTTTATGTCCTCATCCGTAGACCAAATCAAATCAAAAATAGATATTGTCTCCTTGGTTTCCTCGTACATAAAGCTGGATAAAGCAGGGGGAAATTTTAAAGGACGATGCCCATTCCACAACGAGAAGACGCCGAGTTTTTTCGTTTCGCCAGATAGGGGAAATTATTATTGTTTTGGTTGTCATGCCAAAGGGGATATATTCACTTTTGTCCAGGAGTTTGAAGGATTGGATTTTGTTGGCTCTCTCAAAGTTCTTGCAGACAGAGCTGGTGTGGAATTGGAAAAGTATAGCAAAGGTGATAAAACAGAGAAAGAAAAGTTGCACTCGGTTCTTGAGCAAGCGGTATTTTTCTATCAGAAAAAATTATCGGAAAACAAATTAGCTCTGGAATATTTGAAGAATCGTGGAGTTACGGATACCACTATAAAAGACTTCCGCATTGGGTTTGCTCCGGCGGAGTGGCGTGAGTTGTATGAATATCTTTTGTCGCGTGATGTCACAGAAAAAGATATGCTACAAGTGGGGCTCGTCAAAAAGAAAGAAGCTGGAGAATCCAGGGCCTACGATACTTTCCGAGGACGGATAATGTTTCCGATTGCCGATTCGTCTGGCAGAATAGTGGCATTTTCTGGGCGTATCCTTACTCCAGATGAGAAGTCTCCAAAATATCTGAATAGTCCGGAGACTTCGCTCTTTAACAAGTCAGAGATTCTGTTCGGATTTGATAAAGCCAAGAAAGATATTCGACTTAAAGATTATTCCATACTAGTGGAAGGACAGATGGATTTGATAATGATGCACCAAGCCGGAATGACAAACACAGTGGCCTCTTCTGGCACAGCTCTTTCCGAGAATCATCTTATCAAGTTGCGTCGGCTTTCCAATCGTATTATTATGGCTTTTGATGGTGACTCTGCTGGCTTTTCGGCCTCCGACAGAAGCAGTAATATCGCTCTTTCTCTGGGAATGGAATTAAAAATTGCCGATTTGCCGGAAGGCAAGGATCCAGCTGACTTGGCAAAAGATAATCCCGAATCTTTGAGAGAATGTTTTAAGCAGACAAAACATATTATTGACTATCTGACTGATAAATTAGTAGCTCGTGGACTGGAGCCCCGAGAACTGGGCCAAGAAATAAAAAAACATATTCTTCCTCGCATCGCCCTTCTCCCCAGCACCATAGAGCAGTCCCATTTTGTGAAAAATATTGCCAAAAAAGCATTTATAAAAGAAGAAGCTTTGTGGGGGGATTTGAACGTCCCGGTGCCGACATTGTCTCGGCACCTGCAGTACCGAGTCCCTGAATCATCTCCTCCGCACAAGCGACTGGAACAGATAGAGAGAAAAGTTGTAGGGATTCTATTTTGGCAAGAAGGAAAAGATGTGGAAATAGAAAAAAAAGTTAAAAAAATATTAGGAGAAAAATTTGAAGAACTGCAGAAAAAATTTGAAAAAGAAAAAGAAGCGTTGATATTTGAAACGGAAAACTATTATAATGATAAAAATAACTTAGGGGCTGATATTAAAGAATTGCTTCTTGGACTTGAAGAAGAATATTTGAAAAAAGAACGTGATGAAGTAAGAAATAAACTTCAAAGAGCAGAACAATCCGGTAGTGATTTGGAAATTGAGAAATACAAAAAAAATTACCACCTCATTTCACAACAAATAGACAAAATAAAAAATAAGAATGAAGAATAAAAAAATAAAAAAGAATAAGAAAGCCAAGGCGACCGCCAAAAAAAAGGTGGTGGCAAAAAAGTTTGTCAGGAAATTAAAGGGACGCAAGATAAAAGATGCAAAAATACCTACCGTACGGGTGAAAAAGAAAAATAAATCATCCCTAGCTATGAGGGCGGCAGGGACCATCAAACTGACCAAAGGTGCTCCAGTTTTGAAACGGGCTGATAGGCAAAGCCTTGGTATGGGGAAGCTTCTTTTAAAAGGTAAAGAGCGTGGATATGTTACATTTGACGAGATTTTGAAAGAATTTCCGACCATTGAGGAAGATATTATTTTTCTTGATGAATTATATGAGAAGCTCTCTGGTAGTGGTGTGGATATTTTGGAAGGTGGTGGACTGCTTGAGACTCCATCTGATGAGCTACAAAGTAAAAAGTATGCATACAGTGGTCGTAGCAGTGAAGGTTCGTATGACTCCATACAGATGTATCTCAAAGAAATCGGTCAGTATCCGCTTATCTCCGGTAGTATGGAAAAGGAATTGGCAAGAAGGATTGAAGCAGGAGATATTGAAGCCAAAAATCTCTTGGCTAGGGCCAACTTGCGTCTGGTGGTTTCTATTGCAAAGAAATATGTCGGACGCTCGGCTGACCTAACACTCCTTGACCTCATTCAAGAGGGAAATCTCGGACTTTTCAAAGCGGTGGATAAATTTGACTGGACAAAGGGTTACAAATTTTCAACATATGCCACTTGGTGGATACGCCAAGCTATTACTCGGGCTCTAGCTGACCAGTCTCGTACTATCCGCGTGCCGGTCCATATGGTGGAAACTATTGCCAAGTATAAACAGGTTGTCAGACGACTTTCCCAAGACCTCGGCAGAGACCCACTCCCAGAGGAAATTGCCACAGAAATGAATTTGGCTGTGGAAAAAATTTACACTATTGAAAAAATCGACCAGTCTACAGTATCCCTGGAAGCGCCGATAGGAGAGGATGATGACAGCAAAAGTAAACTCGGAGATTTTCTAGCGGACGACAAAATTCTTTCACCAGACCAAGAGTCTAGTAGACGTATTATCTCTGACCAGGTTAAGGAGATTTTGGGAGACTTGCCGGAAAAGGAAAGGAAAATTTTGGAACTTCGTCACGGCTTGACCGATGGCATCACACATACTTTAGAGGAAGTGGGAAAGGAGTTTGGGGTCACTCGCGAACGTATACGCCAGATTGAAGCTAAGGCGCACGAAAAGATTAGACAGCATGAAAAGATTAACCGCCTCCGAAATTACTATTAAATAAAAAAAGATAGTTATCCACAATAAATTTCCATGCTATTGTATAACGATGGAATTTGAGAAAGATGTACAGCTGTCAAAGTCGGAGTATATGATGTTTTTAAAACATCCGGCTTGGCTGTGGCTGAAAAAGCACGATAAGAATAAACTGCCTGCGCCGGATGACAATTTGCAAGCAACATTTGATGCTGGAGTGGAATTTGAAGATTACGCCCAAAAGAGATTTCCAAAAGGCATACGACTTGGTTTCAATAATTATAATGAATATTTGTCACTTCCAAAAAGAACTACGGAGGTTTGGGAAAAGGGAATACAAACTATTTTTCAAGGAAGGTTTGAACAGGGAAACATAACTTGCATATGCGACATTGTGGACAGGGCTCCAAACGATGAAATTGATTTGTATGAAGTCAAGTCAAGCACAAAAGTCAAACCAGAACATTATCTGGACTTGGCATTTCAGGTGTTAGTTCTAGAGTCATGTGGTTATGTGGTGCGAAATATCGCAGTTATACACGTTAACGGAAAGTATGTAAGAAATGGAAAGGTGGATCCATTGGCACTATCTGCCGTAACAGATATAACAAGTAAAGTACGAGAGAAAATTCCCGAAACGGAGAAAAACATTGACGACGCTCTAAAAGTCATCAGTTCACCGGAAATGCCCGACCCATCTCCGCGTTATACAAACCTTGGCGCACTCGGTGAGTGGATGGATATTTATAAAAATTTAGGTAATAAAATAGATACATATAGCATATACAATATTATTGCATTAGGGGCAGAGGACATAGGGGAGCTTGAGGATTTGGAAATAGCACTGATAAAAGATATACCGGAAAACTTTAAATTGACTACAAAACAGCAAGTGCAAGTGATGGCAACTAAAAGAGGGGAGCGTAGTATTGCAAAGGCAAAAATAAAAGATTTTCTGGAATGTCTGACATACCCTATTTATTTTCTGGATTATGAGACATCAATGAGTATCGTTCCACCCTATGACGGAACAAGTCCGTATCAGCAAATTCCATTTCAATATTCTTTACATATTTTGGACAAACCAGTAGGAGAATTGAAACATACCGAATATTTACATAGAGATAGCACACATCCAGTTCCGAAATTGTTAGAAAAATTAAAAAAAGATATCGGTTCAACCGGCAGTATTCTTGTGTGGTACAAGACTTTTGAAATGAAACGTAATCTAGAAATGGTGGAAATGTTTCCAGAATATAAAAATTTTTTGATTGATGTGAACAGTAGGGTAGTGGATTTGATGAAGCCATTTGCACAAGGCCTTTTTGTAGATAAAGATTTTTTTGGAAGTAGCTCTATTAAAAATGTTTTGCCGGTAATGGTACCAAATTTAAATTACAAAGGATTAGATATACAGGAAGGTCAGTCCGCTCAACGGCTTTGGATGGAAGCTGTTATAAAAAATAAAGAAGGTATCAACAAGGCAAAACTTTTCCATAACCTCATCGAATATTGCAAACTGGATACTTTAGCTATGGTTGAGATTTGGCGAGTATTAAATAACCTATAAGAATTATCAAACGTTATCAAACGCTGAGCGTTTGATAGTTCTATTTTTGGAGAAGAGCGTCAATAGTGGCTTTGAGTGACTCATATGGCTGGGCGCCTTGGACTGTTACTTTTGTTCCGTCTTTTGAAATGAGGATTGAGTTTGGTGTACCTTGTCCGCCAGCTTTTACTGCGTCTTGATAATCGGCTTCAACTTTGGCAGCGTATTTTCCGCTTGAAAGACAGGTGTTGAATGCTTTGACATCGAGACCTACGTTTTTTGCAATGATAGGTAATTGTGCAGGGTCAAGATTGTTGTTAGATGGGGTAATGTCAAAGAGCATATTTGTATATTCCCAGAATTTTCCAGGTCCACCGAGTTCATTTGCACATTCCAGCGCCTCTGATTCCTTGCGGGCTTTTGAGTGCAGCTCTGCAATAGGGAAGTGTCTGTAAACCCAAGCTACCTTACCGTCTTTGCCGTATTCGTTCATAACTCTCTCTAGTGTGTTATGGAATTGTTTACAAAACGGACATTCGGTGTCTGAATACTCCACGATGATTACATCTGCATTTGGATTGCCAAGTATGTGGTCGTCTGCAGATACTGGTCTCATACTTATCGTTCCATTTTCTGCTTGTGGTGCAGTAGTTTTTATCGGCTGACTTCCTATTTTTATGTTTGAGTAATAGAGCGCTCCGCCTATGAGGCCTCCGGCGATTACAATTGCGATTGGTACTGACAATTTTTCTAATATCATGAAGTTATAAAATTAAAAATTTATGTGCTACCATTCTACTATATGTTAGATTTTCTAGCAATCATATCGGCAGAATATCTTTTTTTAGTTCCGCTTTTTGTCGGTGGTCTATATTTTTTCTTGCAGTCTAGACCTGAACAAAAAAAAATGATTATATTATCTGCAATTGCTTTGTCCATCTCAATACTGTCAATGTTTATCTTACAGTTTATATATTATAATTCCCGGCCGTCTCTCGTCATAGACTTTAAACCTTTAGTCAGTCATATTTTCAAAAATGGTTTCCCGTCAACACATGCTACGATGACGGCTCTAATCGCCTCTGTCATATATGTTTTTAATAGGAAAATAGGACTATTTTTGTTTTTTATAAGCATTCTCATTTCGCTTTCACGGGTTTATCTGGGATTACATCATTTTGTTGATATCATAGCCGGCATTCTTCTGGCCATTATTATGACCATAATAGGAAAGACAATTATGAATAAGTATTAATAAGTATATTTATAAAAATTAGACATGATCTTTGCGATCGCAAAGATCATGTCTAATTTTCAATTATTATTAGTAAAATCTCATAAATCTATAAACACATCACATACATTATTTTTGTACTATAGTACAAAAATAATGTATGTGATAATTATAATTTTTGCTGAACGAAGATAGAAATCTTTGACTAGAAAGGACTGTACCTCTGAAAATATTTTTCGAACTTTCTCTAAAACAAACTGTAAGTCTTTGTTTTAAAACTTTCAGATTTGAGACAAGGTCGCGTATAAAATCTGAAACTGAATCGGAGCCTACCTATAGTGCGTAGGTGACGAGTCAGTTTTGGATTTTAGACGATGATATTGGCCAAATGTGGAAGTTTTAGAAAAGACTTTGGGTTTTGACTTCGGCAACCGGCTCCCAGTGTTTGATGTCCATTTTTATTTCTTTTGTGAATGGACCTTCTTTGAACATTAGCTTTTTGTGTTTCTGGGCATACTCGTATATGTCTTTGGTGATGCGGACATCGTCAAGGCAGTATTTGCGAATTTTTTCTATTTCACCGTTTCTCCACCAGACTACTGCGTCCAAGCCATTGGAGCTTTTATTTATTCCGAGAGTTCCTTCAGCTACTTGGTCTAGTTTCATTCTTCGTCCATAGCAGTTTTTGATTTCTTTCAAAATATCAAGAGAGCGGATTTTGGTTAAATCGCCTCTACCTGCTTTTTTATAATATTTATTAAGAAGTGGTATGTCAAAATGGTCGCCGTTGTAGGTAATAAACATACCGGCTTTTTCCAGTAGTGGCCACAATCTGTCAAAATCTTCCTGCAGGAAACTGTCATAGGTATTTGTCTCGTAATCGTATATACATAAAAGAGAAATATCTAAATCGGCCGGATTGTCAGAACCGACATCTTGAAATACATTTTTTGTTTCAATATCAAAAACTATTTTCCGCATGGCAGCTTGTGTGTTAGAAGAAAGTCGCGAATAGTCACATCTCCCATTCCAAAGCCGACGGTTGGGATTGGGTCAACACCAAAGATTTCAAGAAGGTTATCATATCGTCCGCCACCGAAGAGGGAACGGTTATTTTCAGGGCTTGTGTCAAAAACTTCGAACACCATATCTGTATAATAATCAAACCCACGAGTTACTGTTGGATCAAATTTTACATTCGATATACCAAGTTTTTTGAGTGGAACTAAAATAGCATTAATATCTTTTGGGGGCTCTTCAGACATTTTTTCTATTTCTTCAAATGATATGTTTAGTTCTGTTTCTGCCGCCTCCACTTCCTCTGTTGACATTTTTGGTAAACGATCTAAGGCATGAATGATCTTTTTAGCATTTTCCGGGTGCATCCCAAGCTCATCAACGAGTAGGCCATTCAAAAATTTCCTACTACCTATTTTAATTTCGAAATCTTCATCTTTTGCGCCAAAGGCTTTCATAATCGCGTGTGCAAGGGAAATAATTTCTACATCCGCTTCAACACCTGCGATTCCCATAAGGTCGCAATTAAGTTGCCAGTGCTCGCGTTTGCGACCGTGTTGAGGTTTCTCATAACGGAAAACATTCGGAATAGAGTACCAACGAAGGGGAAACTTGAGAGATTTTCGTCTGGCCGCGACCATACGCGCTAAGCTTGGTGTCATTTCAGGGCGAAGGGCCACCTCGCGTCCCCCACGGTCGATAAAAGTGAACATTTGTTCATTCACTATTTCCTCTCCGGATTTTGCTCTATAAAGTTCGGCCGGTTCAAGTATGGAAGCGCTGTATTCCGCGTATCCGAAACTTTCTACTACTTTTTTCCAAACTGAAAAAATATAATTCTGGATGGCCATATCTTCTGGATAAAAGTCGCGAACGCCTTTGTAACTTTCTGTGCTTAATTTCATAGATTCCAGTATAACAGAAACTTTTGAGTTTGTAATTACACAAAAATTAGAGTAATGGAGAAAAAATGATTATGCTATAAAATAAAGCGGTCGTTGAGTTTTGTAGCATGAAGGTTTTTTGATGAGAGTTATAAAATGAGAACTCTAAAAACTGTGGAAAAGTGCACATCTATCCATTAGCAACATACGTTAGAATCCTGCTATAGCAGGATTCTAACGTATGTGAGTAAAATTATGTTATTGCCGACGTAGAGCGAGGAAGCGAGAAAGTACTCTTTCTCATTTCCGAGCCGAGGTGAGAAGCGAAGCTTCGCAAGACCTTGAACATTTTGTATTCAAAATGTGAAAGGTGTACTGCCTCTGTAAGAGGAGCAAAATAAGGGATTAAAATACCGCACGGCTTGCCGTGCCATGCCGTGAGAAGCGAACACGCTTTGGGTGCAGAGCTTGCCCTGCAGCATAATACCTTTTATTAAGGAATAGGTGTGGAAAAGTGTCGTTTGCAAACTTTTACCGGTGATGATTGAATGAAGTTAGGATAGTATGTTTGGAAAGGAGATAACGATTGACATCAATTGAATCTGATGCCAGGTTGGAATTTGGGCTTTTGATAAAAACCGCCAGAGCGGGACTGAAGCTGAACAGGTTTCGGTTTGCTCGTCTAGTTGGTGTAAAAGTAGAAGTCATCAGGCGTCTTGAGCACGGAGTGGTTAATCCAACAAGAAGGGAGTTGGTTCGAGCTATCAAAGTTTGTCGTCTTTCGGATGAAAAGAAAAACGAGGCATATTGTTTACTTCGAATCTTTTCTTCTCGCCGACAAAAGCGTTCCAAATTTCACTTGCATTGCACAATCATTCAGAATAGAAAGAGAGGATGACATGAACGATGCGATTTCTGACAAGGCTCTTGACCAAGAATTCTGCAGATTAAACGAGGATTATGAGAAAGCGAATAGATCAGTCGTTCCTTTCCAAAGAACTGATACGCCTGTTAAGAAAAGTCGTTATCATCTGGGAAAGTCCTTGACTGATGACAGTCTTCGCAAGATGTCGCTCTTTGTTTCTCCTCATATCAAAAATGAGGACTGATACTTTATCAGAAATAAAACCCCGGCTGTGGGAGCAGTCGGGGTTTTCTTATTTATTTTTTTTGCGCAGACGAACGGATTTGGGGGTTATCTCAATGTATTCATCAGGAGCCACAATTTCCATGGCTTTCTCTATGTCAAGTTTATATGTTGCAGCCAAATAAACCTTGTCATCAGAACCAGAGGCGCGCATATTGGTTAATTGTTTACCTTTTGTTGGGTTTACAGTAAGGTCATCGCCTTTTGAAACATTACCTATAACTTGTCCATCATAAACTTCCACTCCCGGTTCAACATAGAGCGTTCCTCTCTGTTGCAAGTTGTCCAATGCAAAAGCCAGGACTTTACCGGCTGTTATAGAAATCATTGAACCATATTTAGTTCGTTTAATATCTCCAACATACTCTCGAAACTCTATAAATCTGGAAGATAAAATGCCGTTACCTTTTGTATCTATGACGAATTGCCCGCGATAGCCGAGAAGTCCACGTGTTGGTATTTCAAATGTCAATCGCGATTGACCGTGCATTTGTTTAACATTCATTAAAATACCGCGACGCTCTGTCAGGCGGGAAATAATAGAGCTAGCCAGCTCGTCAGAAACATCGACGAGAACTTCTTCAAATGGTTCACTTCGTTTACCATCATTTTCTTTGAAAATGACCTGCGGTTGTGAAACTTGAAGCTCAAAACCCTCACGACGCATATTTTCCAAAAGAATTGCAATATGAAGTTCACCTCTACCATACACAGTAAAACCTTCTGCTTTCTGATTGCTATCGTTAAAATTTACTTTCAAACCGACATTTATTTCAAGTTCTTTTTCCAATCGTTCACGGATTTGGCGTCCTGTTACGAATTTACCTTCTCGTCCGGCAAAAGGGGAGTCGTTGACCAAAAAATTGAGAGAGATAGTCGGTTCGTCTATGTTTATGGATGGTAAGACCTCTGCATTTTCGTCATGGCAAATTGTGTCACCAATGTAAACAGTTGGTAACCCGGCAAGCATAACGATATCTCCAGCAACGGCTTCTACTGTCTCTACTCTTTTTGTACCTTCAAATGAGAAAAGTTTTGTCAGTTTTCCTGATACAGCGGTTTGACCGCTGGACTGTTTAACAAAAACGCTGTCACCTGTTTTTATTGTGCCATCATATACTCGACAGATGGCCAGCCGACCGAGAAAATTGTCATAAGCAAGGTTAAAACTTTGTAGACGCGCTGGAGCATTTTTATCGCCTCCCGAGAGTGGCACTTCTCGTATAATTGTTTCTAAAAGGGGAGTGAGGTCTTTTGATTCGTCGGAGAGTTTCATTTTGGCGTAGCCATCCCTTCCATTTGCAAAAACTGTCGTGAAGTTTAACTGTTCCTCGTTTGCCCCTAGTTCCAAAAATAGTTCTAGAATCAATTCATGGACTTCGTCCGGCCGTGCCGCTGATTTGTCTATTTTATTTATGATAACAATCGGTTTTAATCCGAGTTCAAGTGACTTTTTCAAGACAAATCTGGTTTGAGGCATCGGTCCTTCTTGGGCATCAACCAAAAGTAGAACACTGTCAATGGCGCGTAAAACTCGCTCCACTTCTGAGCCGAAGTCAGCGTGGCCTGGTGTATCCACGATGTTTATTTTTGTAGTTGCCTGCCCGGAGTCCTTCGAAGGGTAGTAAACAGAAGTATTTTTTGCGTATATGGTAATGCCACGCTCTTGTTCTATGGCGTTTGAGTCCATGGTAGTTTCTCCCGCGGTCATACCCGTTTGCTTCATCAAAGCATCGGTCAGGGTTGTTTTTCCGTGGTCCACGTGAGCTATTATTGCTATATTTCGTATCTCCATATGTTTGAATTGTATATTTGGCGCATTTCGTTGTTGGACTTCAGTAAAATAATTGTTAACGTACAACAACGAGTACGTCTCCAATTATTTTCTTCGTCCGCCTAGAACTGCATCCAAATATCCAATTCAAATGGATGCGATTCAAGATAATTCATTTAAAAACCGGCCGAAGCCGGCAGTTCAGTCTTTCAATTAAAGCATGGAATGGGTATTTAAGTCAATGAATTTGGGTAATACAGTAATACACAGATGACCATGGTGTTCTTCATGAATCGGTATATAATTAACATTGTTACTAATTTAATATATTAATGATTTTAATATGAAATTACACAAAATCACTTTTATTTTGCTTATTATTGGTGGGTTGAATTGGGGACTTGAGGCTTTGGGTTACAACTTGGTAGATTGGGTTTTCGGAATGGATTCAACTATAGCTATGGTTGTTTACCTTCTTGTTGGTTTGTCAGCAGTTTACGAAATAGTTTCGCATAAGGGTTTGTGCCGAAACTGCTCACAAGGCCAAATGTAATCTTGGCTTTACAGCGGTGAAACCGCTGTATCCGGACAAAGTTAGTGTGATGATAAAAAAGAACGCCAACACAAGATGTGTTGGCGTTTGCGTTTGCGCATCCGGAAGCGTTCCTAACTGGAGCGCCGCGGTATTGGTTTCCGCATTCGTAGCCGGGAATAAAACTCAAGACCCCTCCCGCTACGGGTGCGGCTAGTCTGATCCCCGCGCCGTAGGTGTAACGATTTTCCCACGGTCTTTTTTGAGTATCCCGGCTTAACGTAGCATTAAGTTCGGGGATTAATGCAAACCTCTTGGTTTGCATTAGGAGGACACCTTGTTCAATGTGGAAGGTGCCGATGATATTTTTTCTTTCAAATGGGGAAGTGTTCCCCACCCGAAATTCCAGAAGTCCGGGAAAAGACGAACCGATTTTTTGTCCAACCGGCGGAAGGTTGATTCCGGGACGGATAATGGTCGGTCGGTCCCAGCTCATGGTGCTTCCGATGTAGACCATCGGCGCGACTTTTGTGGTCAGAGGTATTCCGAGGCCTGAACCACGGAGTTCACCGACCATGCCGACACCGAGTTCTACACTACCGAGACTAGTAATTGGTCGGAGCAGTCGTAAACCCAACTCGGCTTTCATGGACTGGTCCCAGGACAAGGTTTTTGTATCCTTGCGGGCGTTCAATCCACCCACGGCACCAAAGACCTGGAGTTCCGTTGCCCCTTTTCCTACATAACCAAGAGTATATCCCACATCTGCGTGGGAGTAGTTCACCCAGTTATGACGGTCGGTCGGCAGGTTCTGGAAACGGTTAGTGATACTACCGCTCCAACTGGATGAGGCGAACTGTGTTTCTGGAACCCTCACCTCTCCAATTTTTGGAGTTGGTGTTGGCTTTGCAACAGGAGCGACCGGTTGCGCAACTGGTGGTGGCTGGATGACCACCGTCGGTGGCGGAACATTTACCACCACATTGTTCACTGGTGGGGTTATCGTGACCTGTGGCGCCGGTATAACTATCGGTGCCGCTGGTTGTACTTGCACGATGACCGGCTGTGTTGGTGTTGGTGTAGGAGCGGGTGGAGCCACTTTTGCAACAACTGCTTGTGTTGGTGCTGGTGGTGGAACCACTCGTGATACTGTAGCAGTCGCCGGAACCTTTGGTAGAGCCGGCAAGTTGCACATGCAGTAGCAGGGGATTGTCAGTACAAGACCGATCGCGATTTTATTCGGGTCAGCAATCTTGTCCTTATTCTTATCCCAAATATATGGCCAGAAATTTCCGTTGCCGTACTCTTTCCGGGCAATTCTTGAGAGAGAATCCCCACTGACGACTGTATACATTTGGTCTTTGCAAACCAAAGCTTCTGTTGCCGCCAAGGTTTGCTTGGTAGCTTCCAACTCAAGCGTCAGTCCAGCCACCTGACCTTGCAAGTTAGCTATTTGCAGACTTGCTTGTGTGTCCACCACGGGCTGGTTCATCCAACCGTGGATGAAATACCCAAGGAGGCCACCGAGGAGTAACACTCCAATAAGAACCGCGATGGTCCCTATGGTTATTTTTCGTAACATCTGCTTTTCCTTCCCGAAAGTTTCGGCAAAGAACTTAATTGAGTTATATTATCCACTCCATGTATCCATCCCCAGTTACGGGTGACGAACCACTTTATGATTAATACAAAACGATTATAGTATCTCAGCACCCTCGAGAATTCAAATCTTTACTCCATGTATCCATCCCCAGTTACGGGTGACGAACCACTTTGCAAAGTTTCAAATGTCCGAAAGAATTTCATTCCTTCTTTTTGTTTTGTGGTTCTACATTGTGGCGGTTCATAAATACGAACCGCCCAATTGTCACTTAATTGCTAGCGCGACATTCCGCGCTGCGAAAGACTTTCGTTTTTCCCAAGTTGTTTGCTTGGGGTCATCCCCAAGACTTACCAGTGGGTCCATAGGTTTTGGCCTTACTTCAGCCAAGCACATGAATCGTCCGGTCTTGTCCAAATCGAGAATGAACGGAACTTTTTGCATGTTTCCATGTTTTTCCGAAAATTCTCGGACTTGGTCAGATGTTGGATTTACCGGAAGTTTTGGGATTTCAGACGTTTTTTCATGTGTTGCAATCAGTTGGACTTTCGTCCCACGATTGCGATTCCAAATTCCTATGACAATCAAGAGAACTGCCACAAGTCCAATAGCAATCAGAGTGTATTTCCTGGTTGTTTCTTGTTCTTGCCTGACCGCTTCTTGTTGCTTGGCGTTTTGCCGCGCAAGTTCTGCTTGGGCTTCTTTGGCGTTTGAAAGGGCCAAATTCGCTTTGTCCAAGAGTTCCTTCTGCCTTATTTCGGCTTCTTGTTTCTCTTGCAGGGCTTGCTCTGTTCCGCGTTTCTCCGATTCTCGAAGAGTGGCTTTCAGCTCGTCTTTGACTGCGCGTAAATCATCACGCGAGACAGGAGTTTCTACTTGTTTTTGAGGGTCTATCGCCTGTGCTCCTGTCTGCGCCTGGGCAAAAAGCCCTGGCGTCAAAAAAAGGATACCGACGATAACTACGAGAACTGTATTCATTTTTCTCACTTTTTGTCTCCTTTTGACGCCAGAAGTACGGTTTTGAGCCGTCCTTTGGCGTTTTTGTCAAATGTCAATCCGTTTCCATTATCTACTCACCCCCATGATACAATCATGAAGATTTCTGGAGGAATAACTCTGCTATAACCCTATCATAGTTTTCATATTTTGTCTATCCCAAAGAGGTATAGAGGTATAAAGTCTGGGGATTTTTTCCGAGGACTTTGAAAAATTATGTGGCTAAGGGATACACTTCGATAACTCAACATCTATTCCTTAATAACATAATTTTACTCACATACGTTAGAATCCTGCTATAGCAGGATTCTAACGTATGCTGTTAAAGGATAGGTGTTGATAACTTTCCTTGAACAATGTCAATAAAAATTTTATAATAAGTCAGTAATTATTGTATAACTATAAATTGTAAAAATATGAAAATTTTTTTCTGGCAAGTTTTGTGATTGCTTTTTTAATTATGCCATTTGGATTTATATTAGCTCAGGAAACCTTTGGCACCCCTCCGCCACCTAGCGGAAGTCAACCACCCCCTCCACCTCCTCCTCCACCACCCATGCCTCCGCCAGGAACTGGCAGTACTGGAGGGTCATTTCAAACTCCACCTCCACCCCCTCCGGGTGGGGCAGGTATGCAACAAAACTACCAGAATTACCAGCAGCCTGACGGAGCGAGCTATCAGCCTGACGGAGCAAACTATCAACAAAAAGATGGAACTAATTACATGATGCCAGGTAGTCCTCCAAAAGGTAGCATGACCCCTGGTCAAATGCCTTCCAGGACAACAAACTCTCCCTCTCCGCGTTCTAGTCAGGGTCAAGAACAAGGAGGAGAGAGCGATTCCGGCTCCAGTCTGTGGGAAAAACAACAGGAAAAACAGCAACAAGCCAATAATAAACGCATGGGTAAGCAACTGAACACCGTTTTAAAAGCAATATCTAAAATCCAGACTAAACTTAAAAAATCCGGTATTAGTCTTTCCTTGGATTGTCAGACTACTATTTCTGATGCCACTACTATGGTCAGTCTAATTTCGGCTGGCTCTACCGACGTAGACCAAAGCGACATTGGTGAAACAATGCAAAGTATCGGCCATTGCCAAATGATGGGAAAACAACTTACTTCAGTGCCGATGATATACAAGACTTTAAGCAAATCTGTCCTTAAGTTCAAGAAAAAATATCCTGAAGAAAACATTGACGACATGTGGAATGCTGTGGACAAAGATTTTCTGATATTGAAAAGCGGTGAGTTTGAAGAAGATGATATTTTCAGTTTCTTTGATAATGCCCAAACATTAGCAGAAGATATCGGTATTGATACTCGTCAATTCGGACCAATGCCTCAAGGCAGTCCACGTCAAGACAATGGTGGGGGTATGATGCAACAAGGAATTAATCAAGGGGCTTCGGCTATCAAAAGTATTGGCTCATTTTTCGGCAATATATTTAATAGACGATAAACTTTTTTTCTTCTCGTTCATGCTATCTACATAGCTCATTTGTATAATGAAGCGTATGCAGACGCTGGCAAAAAAATTTCCATTGTTTGAAAGCAGTCCTCGCTTAGCGGTTTTTTCTGGTATATCGCTACTCTCTTTTGCTTTTAGTTTTCTTTTGTTTGCCTCTATTTACTTATTGCCTCATTTATTACCCGTTACAGAAACTGCAATAGCCCAAAGTCCAAAATGGACTCCGCCTACTGGCAAGTCTATGATGGAAGTTCATATTGCAAATAACGGCCTGATATTTTTGCAAGGGGCTAAAGTAGAATCTATAACCGGCAAGACTATTATAGTTAGCACTTTTTGGAATTTGGCCGAATTTAAGTGGACAATACAAACAGACGAATCGTATTACGGACCGCGCCACTTTGGGACAAGCTTTTTAGATTCTAAGGGCAAAAATATATCTATTACAGATATTAAAATAGGGGATAATATAGTTGTCAGCGGAAATTTAAATCCAAATTACAAAGAACCAACTATTAAAGCAGACGTTGTTAGGATTCCTTAGATTGGCAAAATAATTTATTGTTTTGCTCGCTTTATCGCCTTTTTTGCGCCAGAGGTCACATCTTTTTTGACCGCTTTGGCTCCATGACTTATGGTTTTCCAATGTTTTTTTAAGTCTGTTGAGAGAGACAGAATTTCAGCTCGACTGGCTTTCATACCTTTTTCATATTCTTTAGCCACAGAATCAATGATGTGGTGATAAATCGGTTCTGTAATCTCCCGAGCTGTTTCTAGCTTGGCAATGACATCTCCCTTCATTTTGATAGCCCACGCTTTGGCATGTTTTTGATGCTTTTTTCCTTTTGGTCCAAGGAAAAAATAAGCTGTGGCCGCAAGGCCAGCAAGAGTGGCGCCTATAAGAGTTAATTTTACCGCGCTCGAACCATTTTTTATTGTTTTTTTCATTTTTTAATTAAGTTATTACCATTGTTAATCCTTGTCTATAACCCGTCTTCTTCTTCGTGATGGAGGAAAAAATAGACGAAAGATCATGTTATTTTCCAGTCGTTCTTTGAGCTCTACCACAAATTCTTCCGACTCTCTCAAGCCACCCTTAAGCGTCTCTGAAAGAATATAGAGATTTTCCATAGCTTTGATGAAATAAAATAAAAGAACAGAAACCAAAACCGAGAGTATGACCGTTGCCACAGATGATATAAAAAAGAAAATATCGGCTTTCATTAATGATTCCATACTTTGTAGTATACCTAATTTGTTATGAAAGTAATATGAAACGTGTTAAGAGCCTGTTCAAAATCTAACCGCAAAATCTGGCTCAGAATCAAGCTTGTCTGTCAGAACATTCAAATTTCTGCTGCAAATCACTCATTCTTCCTCAACAGATCTAGATATGCTTCGTCAGAATAAGTGATTTTCGCAAAGAAATTTGAATGTTCTGCCTAGACATTAGATTTTGAACAGGCTCTAAAGGTAACAGGTCTTAAAATCTTTTTCTTCGGGATTTGATAAATGTTCGCAACAAGAAAAGTATAAAAAGAAATGACAGTCCGAGGGCAATATAAAATAACGGTTTTGAACTGACCACCGATAATAATACCGCAGCCGCTTGCCTTTGGGCTGCTCCTAAAAATTCTGGGTTATTTGTTGTCTCCGATTGTATTTCTGATGAAGTTTTTTGTTCTGAATTTGCTGTCCTAGTATTTTCTGCCTTTCCATTATTTTCAATTAATTTTTCTGTCTGTTTTTCTGGTTCCTTCTGTGGTTCTTCCTCTATTTGTTTTTCTAAGGACGATTTTAGTTCTGTCCGAAAAGATTCTGTTGTGTTATACAAAGACTCTAGGGCGTTTAATATTATAGGAGTAGATGAGCTAACTGCGGTTTCCAAAGTAGAAGCCACTAAGTTAAGTGTTTTGGTGGTTTTTGAAGGAGGTGGGGGAGATAGAATATCAACCGCTACACTTGTTGTGGTCTGGTAGAGTAGAGCTGTAGTTGCACCCGTGTTGGTATTTAGTGTCTTTCCGATTTTTGCCGAAACAGTGTGTTTACCTTGCTCCGCTGTCCATGGGAATGATTCAATTTTTGTTTCTCCAGATAAAAGGGCAAAGTTTTTTGTACCAATTGTTTTACCATCTATCGTAAAGACAAGTTCACCCGTTACTCCTTCGTCGCTACTATTATAGATAACTGTGAATATATTAACCGAATCGCCGTCTGTAACATTTGTCCGGGATATCCAAACCGAATTAGGTGCAAATCCAGCTGATAGTTCAGCAGCAATTATTGGAAATCTTGCCGGAATTGCAAATTGAAAAAGAAAAAACACCATAATTATAAGTCTGACAGTTTGGTATTTCATTTATTTTTCTATCTTATCGCTCGTAAAGACGGGCGGTGGAGGTGAAACTGGTGACGGAAGAGGATGTTTTGCCGGGGAAAGTTTCTACTTTTAGTTTCCCGTCGGGTAATAATTGAAAAAGTGCTACACCAAGAACCTCATCACTATTTTTAGCTGTTAGGTTTGGCAGAAAATGCAAAGCGTCCCACTTTTGCCCTTCGGAATAGTAGTCAAAAGTGACTAGTTCGTATTTTACCAGCCCTGTTTTTTCTTCTATCACTTTAGGGTCTGGCGCATTGCCTCGCGCTCCAAAAGCTTTTGGATAAGCGCTGAAATTACCAAAAGAAAGACGGATTTGAGTAGGGTCAATATGGTCGTATGTCACACTCAAGTTTTTTGTCCAATATTCCTCGCGCTCTTGTTTATCTCTCCCTACCAAAAACCAGTTACCGGCCAGTTTCTCTTTGACATCGTAGCCGATTTTTCCTCCGAAGGGTTTATGTTTGATGAGATTCTTTTTTAACAGTTCACTGCGTAATGGTTCGGCTAGATAGTCAAAAGTATCTACAGTATAAGCGCTGAAATAGTCTATGTTTTGCGGACTGATTAAGTTGCTGTTTTTTGTCTTGGCGTTCATAATTTGGAAATCAAATGAGTGCGGACCGACCGTGCCGATGACTTCACCCTCCTTTACTTTTATTCTAGGTGAAGCGTATGGGTGTTGAGATTCTGGATTTTTAAATTTAACTGACGCCAGAATTTTATCCGACAATGTGTCAATATGTATCAACCGTGTGTAAAAATCGCAAGAATGCTCAAAAATAACCAGGTAATTATCGCTGTATAATTGACTGCGATATGCCTGTTCCACTGGTTCACGAAAAAGTTCAACGGAGATAATGTAACCATCTGCCGGAGCTTTGATTTGGTATTGTTTCGGATTGTTTGTGATGAGAGAGCTACTTTTGGTTCCAACAGGAATAATGTATTGATGGTCGGTAGGGGTAACATGCGAATCCTGCACTTTGCCCATTGGTGTAATAAGCTCTATGTTTTTAACATCCAGCGGAAAAGTTTTAAGTTTGAATGTTCCTTTACCCTGACAAAGTTGCCCGAATAGCCCAGCTTTTTGGAACGATAAAGCGCTCTGGTCTGCTCCTCTTTGTTTGTTTGTTTCCGGCAAAACCACAAAATAAATAAAAGCGCCAATAAATGTTGCCAAAACCAAAAGAGCTAAAATATTGATAAAACCATTTTGACAGTTATTATGATTGTTCATTGATTATAGATTTAAGTATTAATTATGCTAGAACCTATACAAAAAGTAAATCCACCTCCAGTGGATTTGTTTGGTGTTGGTCATATCTGCTATAATTACTGCAGGATAATTGTACATTCAGAAAGGGGAGTATGAAAAAGAAAACACTTAGGAAAATGAAGAATGGTATCAGTGTGGTATGGCGGCCAATTTTAGAAAAAGAACCCTTGATTGCCCTACCAGAATTGCCGATTCGTATGAATCCATGGAGCGTTGAAATATTCTGCACCGAGGCGGAGCGAGAATCGGGTGTGGTTTCCCTCATCAAGTCGGCGTTTGAGGCCCTTCACTGCCACGTTACTATCCGTGACGATTCGAAAGCTTCTCTGCTCTACATCGATGCTCACGATGGTGGTCGTCACCACGGCATTGATGCAATCTCTAAAAAACATAGGGAAATAAAGAAATACACGGAGAGAGTCATTCTCTACTCTAATCCAGAGCAAGTCCAGGACGGAACGAGGGACCTCATCCAAGAGGCCTTTGAAGCTGTAGGCCGTAAAGTTGAACTCTGGCGTGACCCACGTCTTAAAGTTCCCCATGCCTACATTGAAGGAATCTTGTATCGTGGACCTGAAATTTATCAAGCTCTGACTCAAATAAAACGTGCACGACAAGAAAAAGTCGTTGCGTAAAGCTCTCTCTGCAGTTCACATTTCCATACGGGCGGATCATTCCGCCCGTATTTTTTGTAAGAGCCTGTTTAGAATCTAATGACTAGATGAAACATTCAAATTTTGTTGCGAGAATTGAGAATTTTGAGGAGGCATATTGAGATATGCTGACGATAAATTCGCAATTTGTAGCCAAAATTTGAATGTTTCGGCAGGCAAGCAAGATTTTGAGCCCTTTATTGCGGTTAGATTCTAAACAGGCTCTAAGTATTTTACTGCTCCGCGGGTATGCCATCGGCTCTGAATGAGGCCTCAGGCTTGAAGGGGTGATCTTTTTCAAATACTTCTGGTCGACCACTCAAAGTATTTGAAAACGGGAATCCACGACGCTCGCTCTTGCGAGCATAGACCGTGGATTCCTTCGATCATTACATTATCAGTACACCTTTTAGACTTTTTCATTCCTTTCAGTCTGAAAAATTCTCAAAAGCTTCTGATACTGGGTCCCATCCCAGTATCAGCCCTATTCGTAAAGCTTCGCTTTACTCCGCGGAGCAAGAGAAAAGACCCTTTCGGGTCTCTCTTGCTCCCTCTGTACGATGAAATCCGAACTCATTTTGAGCAAAATCCTGATGCCGACTAATCTGCGCGCCTCGTCCGCTCCCTTCGGTCGCGGGAGCAAAAACCAAAAATTTTCCTTACCTTTCTT
>LBYF01000011.1 GCA_000996025.1 Parcubacteria group bacterium GW2011_GWA2_40_14
TCAATTTATATAAACATGAATAAACAAAACATTGGTTACATTACAGCAAATTTTTTAGAAAAAGAAAAAATAGAAATAATAAATTGGTCAAAAATTATAAATAACAAAGATTTATATTTTGCAAAAAAGGATGGTAAAATTGATGGTGGTAACGTAACTGGTGATTTACATTTAACATTATTTTATGGATTTGATGAAGATAAAATCAATAAAAATTACATCGAAAAAATCATAAACAACGTTAATTTAGGAAGCATAGAAATAGGGGACATGAGTACTTTCTCTTTTCCAGGTCAAGAATACAAAGTCTTATATTTAGCCATAAAAGACAATGAGGGTAGAATTAAAGAATGCCACGAAGAACTAAAAAATCTTCCTCACTTTGCGGAGTATCAAAAATTTAAATTCACTCCGCATGTTGCGATTGCATTTCTAAAAAAAGAATTTGATGAAACTATAGTTACCTACAATGGTCCTCGATTTTTACACATTAAAAAAATAGTTTACCATTCAAAAGGCAAAACTATAAGTTAATTGACATTAAGGTAAACCATGTGGAAATTTATTGTGATAATATTTTCAAATCATCTAAAAAGAAAGTTGAAGCCACAGAGTTTCAAGCTACCACCAAACGCCGAGAGGAAGCGCCTCATCTCGCCGCAAGGACGGAGAAATGAACAATGCTAAATAACCACAAATGATATAATGAAAATGTTCATTTCGTAGTCTGAAGCGGCGAAGCAAAACCAAAAATTTCCTTTCATTTTTTTGTCGGCTCCCCCCACACCCCCCGCCGAGGAAAAGAAGAAAGGTAAGGAAAATTTTTGGAAGAGACACAGCCAGCTTATGTTAAGTCAGGTGACTGACAGGCATCAGCATCTATTCCGACATCGCATACCTGCTGAGAGCAGTATTCAAGAAAGAAAAAACACCCAATGGGTGTTTTTTCTTTCTCTTTAAAAATTAAAGCAAAACTGGTATAGTTTAAATAATTATTTATGCAAATAAAGTCCCAATTCACTGACAAGGATGGTAAATTAGCAGAAGTTGTTTATGAAGATGCTGATTCATTTGATCATCTATTAGACAAGAAAGTGACGCAAACATATGGTGTCTGTTTTGTGGGTGACAAAATTGTGGTTGTATATAGTATCAAAGGAGGTGGTCACTGGATTCTACCAGGTGGAACTATTGAAGAAGGGGAAACTTTTGAACAATGTTTAAAAAGAGAAATCCAAGAAGAATCAAATATGAAAGTTCTTTCGTTTGCACCAATTGGGTATCAGGAAGTTCATTTTGATGGAAAAATATTTAATCAGTTAAGATATTTTTGTATCGTTGAACCTTACGGCGATTTCATTTCTGATCCCGATGGAAGTATTACTGAAATAAAACTTATTGATTCAAAAGATTATAAACAATATTTTGATTGGGGTGAGATTGGAGAAAGAATTATAGAAAGAGCAATAGAACTTAAGAGCAAATTAGTATAATAAAACCATGGAAATAAAATAACAATTTAAATCACGTAATGGAGAAATGGTTGACTACGTGTTCAGAGAAGGATTTGATCCAATGGAAGGACTAGATGGAAAAATTCTGCAAGCTGTTCACGGTTTTTGTTTTTACGGAGATAAGCTCGTCGTGGTATATGCGGGAGATAAAGGGTATTGGACTTTTCCTGGTGGCGGTATTGAATCTGGAGAAACTTGGCAAGAAGCTACCATTAGAGAAGTGCACGAAGAATCCAATATGAAAGTTTTACATCAAGAATTAATTGGTTATATAGATGTATATGAAAAAGATAGAATTATACGACAAACAAGATCATTATGCATCGTTGAACCATATGGAGATTTTATCGCTGATCCAGATATAGATATCACCGAAATAAAATTAATTGATCCTAAGGAATATGGACAATATGTTAAATGGGGAGAAATTGGTGATCATATTGTTAAACGAGCTTTAGAAATACGGAGCAAGTATAATGGGTTAATATAATCATATGAAAAAACACGTTATCATGGCAACATATGATGGAATAGGTACTCATTATTCAGGCGTTGGGACAATTGCAAAAAACATCGTATCTTTTCTAACCGATATATCAAATAGTTTAGATATGAAAGTTAGTATAGCCTATATCAATGTTGATAAAACATCAGCGGTATTTAATAAAGACTGTTTTGAGGCAGCAAATAATCTTGTAAATAAAACTGGCGGGCAGATGGTACCTTTGTGTAATTCTACTAAAGGTCAGAGTGAATGGGATATGTGGAGAAGTTTTAATGAATGGAATTTTTCTTGTGTATCTCTCGTTACAACCTTGAATTTGCTTCTAAAAGAGGATGAGGATAATGTCATTATTTTAAATGACACACCTTTTTTATTTTTTGCTAAATATAGAGATTTAGTTACAGTTAAGAATTTGAAGTGTTTTTATTTTCCACTCAGTACTGGTAAAAACCATGCTTTTGGTGATGAAGAATGGAGAAATAATAGAATAAGAGTTGAAAAAAAATGTTTTGAACTAATTGAGTTAGAAAAGGATTCGAAAGTAATATCTCTTGGTAAAAAATTTGCAGAACGCATGCACGAAGATTACGGACTTAATTTTCATGAAAAAGATTATTTACAAAATGGTTTATGTTTTGAAAAGTACAAGGATTTTCTTGATGAAAAATTTAATAACAAAGATCTTCTAAAATTTGGAATAGATATTAGTGAGGATAAAAAAATAATCTTTGCATGGGGGCGATGCTCTATTGCTAAGGGTTTTAAAGAACTGGCACAGGCTTGGGTTCTTGCATACATAAGCCTACCAGATCATTTTTTAGTTTTGCAAATACCGAATAATTCTGGAGAGAATGAATATTTTCAAGAAGTAAAAAATATTTTAAGTGATATACCTAGAGTCATAATTATTGATGATTTTAATCCAAATATTTGGAAAACAATCTTGAGAAATCAAAATACAGATGTTGTGTGTATACCTTCACTAATGGACCCTTTTCCACATACGTCTATCGAAGCAAAGCTTTTATCAAAAGACATGAATTATATAACATTAATTAGTGATGTAGATGGAGCGGTTGATGCTTTTGAAAAAGATGAGTGTATCTACGTTAATCCAAGGGATAGTGCTGAATTTTCTAAAAAGATAATCGAAGCTGTAAATCTAGAATACAGTAAAAGAAAAGAAATTATTGATAGAAGTGATAAGACTATTGAAAAATTTAATTTCCCAGAAATAATGCTGAGGTTTATTAAGGATAACCTTAATTAGTTATGAAAATCCAACTCAATAATGTAACATTGTTGGGAATAGATTGTATTAATCCGTCCAGACTACAAAAAGTTATGGATCTGTGTGAAGAAAAAATTGCTTTTGCAGAATCAAAGATCCTGAGTTCGGATTATATTGATGATATAAGATTGGTAAAAATTAATAAGATATCTAGTTACGAAGATTTTTCTAAGTTTTGTCTTAGTGATTTAAAAAAATATGTAGATACAGAATTTGTGTTATTGGTTCAATGGGACGGATTTATTTTGAACCCAGATAGTTGGACTAATGATTTTCTTGATTATGATTATATAGGCTCTCCTTGGGTGGTTAAAGATTGGTCAATAAATGATTTTGATTTTCCTGAAGAGCTGAGAGGCCAGTTAGTTGTTGGAAATGGAGGCTTTTGTATTAGGAGTAAAAAATTTCTTGGAGTCTCTTCAATGCTATACAATGATGGTTATATTAAAAGATTTCACCCAGAAGATATCGCGTTAAGTGTTTGGTACAGACAAATTTTTGAGAATAAAGGTATAAAATTTGCACCGACAGAACTCGCAAAAAAATTTTCGATTGAGGGTGGAGATTACACCTATACAAACCAGTTTGGTTTTCACGGTTTTTATACAAATATTGATAAGTGGATAGAGTTACATCCTGATTATTCTGATGAATATGTGTTGGTAAAGAATAAACCTAGATCAACATGGAAACCACCTAAGATTAACATTACATAAAATAAAAAATATGATATTTCGATGGTCAATTTGGGGAGCAAATAAGGAGAAAAGTATTGAGTTATTAAAATATAGTATCCAATCTTTTAAGTATTTTTTTGGTAATAGCCACGAGTATTATGTCTACACAGATGATGTAACCGGTTTAGATAAAGAAATAAGTGATGTCGCATTTGCACGAAACTTTAATGAAAATGGAGAAAGTATTTTTAATATAAATTCTAAGGCTACATGGATGAAATGGTGTCCAAGTTCCAGAATCAATATAAAAGAGACTGAAATATATATAGATTCAGATGTTTTTCTTTTGAGATATCCGAAAGAAATTGATGATTTTATAAATAATAAAAAATTAAAATTCTGTATCATGGATGAGTTTAATGGTCAGTCATGGCAACATGGTGCAATGTCACGTAAATCAACAAATCAAACTCCTTTTGTTAATGCTGGTTTTTTTATTCAAAAAATGGGTTCCGATATAACTGAAGATTTGTTGAATGAATTTGAATGGTGGAAACAAAATATACTAGTAAATGAACAAACTCATCATGATGAACAGGGTGCATTAGCAATCGCCCTCACCAGTTATTTAGTTAAAGGTGAATTGTATATTTTACCAAAAGATAACTATGCATTAATTGGTCCAAATGAAAATAAAGATATAGAGAATCTCAAAAATATTACTATGTTTCATGCTGTATACCCAGATCACCCTGCTTTCTATAAATTCAAAGATTACCTCGATAATTTACTCAAATAGTGAGTTCAAATTTTGCATTACAAATGCTATAATTAGCAAATGGACCCTAGTAAAATCGCCATTCTCATGTCTGTGAGAAATGAGGAATCTTATATTGATTTAAATATTTCTTACCATCTAGATTTAGGTTTTGATTATATATTTATCGCGGATCATTGTTCAACAGACAAAACTAGAGAATTACTCGATTCTTATAAAGATGATCCTAGGGTAATCATCATACAGGAAACAAATCCAGTCTTTGATCATGCGAGAATAGCAAACAATCTTTTAAATCACGCAAAGTTAAACTATAAAATAGACTGGTTCACATTTTTGGATGCTGATGAATTTCTTTCAATAAAAGAGACAGATGTACATGACTTCGTTAACCGTTTAGAGAGAAATAATATACCGTACGCGACCATCGATTGGGCAAATGCTCTTTTTGACTATACCTTCAAAGATTACACCTGTTCTCCGACCAATCCCATAGATACCACCAAATATTTCTATCCATGGCCAGAAAAAGTTTGGCAGGAATATGGTCACTTCAGAAAAGCAATTGTGAAAAGTCATGAGAATATGGAAATAGTTGTCGGTGGCCATTATGTTCGTACGGAAAATAATCTTGATTTTTTTGGTAGTTATAACTGGAATCCCTTTATAATCCCTGAAAATGAGGCCAAGTTATTACATTTTGAATTTCGTGGAAAAGCTGATGAAATATATGAAAAATGGAAAAAACTTGCGGAGTTTGAGAACGATTCAACTTCTAGCACAAATGCGCCCTGGTTGGAGAGAATTGAGACGATTAGGGGGTATGTTAAGGAATTTAAAGACAACATTGATGAGATAAATAAAAGGTGGTTTTCAGAGCATAGAACTTTTTGGGGAACAGTAATACAGAATGATAAATTTGTTTATGACGCCACACTTGTTAGATGGTATGGAAAATATTTGAGAAGAAAAATAGAGAGTGGAAAAATTAAATCCTTATGTCTTGTAAGGAGCGGTCATTTAGGAGATGTCGTAATGTCCGATCCAGTTGCTAGATTTCTTTCAAAATTTGTAGGTAGTGTTTCTCTTGCAACAGAAGTTGAGGAAGCGGGTCTGTTATTTAACTCTTATCATAATATATATAAATACAGCGATCTTGTTGTCGGAAATATTAAAGATGATGCAATTATAAGGTTAGTTTATGAGTTGAGTGATAATCATAAATCGTACATTCAAGGGTATATGGAGTCAGTTGGGTTTGGGGACACTACAATAAAAGATGTTCCAATTTTGAACGACAATTGGGATAGAATTATTGATGAAAAATATATTCTCATAACTCCACATACAAGCTGGTGGGAAGAAAAGAAAAGGAGTTGGGGTTACGAAAAATTTACTCAGTTGAAGACATTGTTAGAGGATGAGTTTAAAATAAAATGCATTCTTCTTGAGAAGAGCCACTCGTTTTCAGAAATGATCTCCCTTATTCGACATTGTGAATTTATCGTTGGAAACGATTCTGCCCCATGTGTAATTGCGCAAAGTTTCGACAAGAAATCATTTATTATATTTGGCGCAACTAACCCTAAATATTTACATTTATCAAAAAATGTGGTATCAATATATGATAAAGATCGTCATAAACTTTGTTCTCATGTAACTAGAGAAGAAGAAATGAGGTGTTGTGAAGAGTTTTGTATGGATAGAATCAGGGTTTCTGATGTTTTGGATAAAATCAAGATAAATATATGAATGATTCAGAAATGAAAATAAAATTGTCCTATATAACAGGTTTGAAACCTGTGGTTTTGGATGAATTAAAAAGACTTAGTTTTGAAGTAATTGGTGAGGATTCTGACTCAGTATTTATTGAATTTTCAGAAAATAATATACAAGGAGTAAAAAAAATAAGGAGTATTGCCCGCGCATACCTAATAGTACAAGGTAATACTTACCACCCAACATATATTTCAAACCATAAGTCCGTTTTAGGCAGTCTTATTGATATAGTTTTTAAGGGTGATGATTTCAAAACATTTAAGATTAGTTGTGCTGGGTCTGATTCAGCTGAGGTAAGAAGTATTGCAAGATACATAGGAGATACCTATAAATTGGATGAAAATGAAGAAGCAGACTTAAAGGTGCATATTATAAAAATAGATAGTGGTTGGGAGATGGGTGTACAAGTAACCCCACGTCCTCTTTCTGTAAGAGATTATAGAGTTGTTAATATGAGTGGAGCGATGGATCCGACAATAGCATATGCAGTAAATTCTTTTTGCAACCTTGATTCAGCTCATTCTTATTTGAATATATTTTCAGGTAGTGCGACTTTATTAATTGAAGCAGGACAATGTTATCCGAATTTGAATAAATTGCTTGGTTTTGATAATGAAAAGAAACACCTGTCCTTGTCTATTCAAAACATTAAAAAGGCAGGTCTCATAGAAAGAGTTCAAGTAAAGGAAATGGATATTTTTGATAAGCCAGATCTAGGTAAGTTTGATGTTATTGTCTCTGATTTACCTTTTGGTATGTCAATTTCAAAAGGTGAAAACCTAGAGGAGTTATATGAAACTTTTATTCAATATTGTGAGGGCGTATTAAATACCACGGGTAGATTGGTTATTTACACCAGTGAGTATGAAATTATTGAACCAATTCTACTCAAGTCTAAATTCAAGGTAGTTCGGTCGTTACAGTTAAAATTTATAACCAATGTAGATGCATATCTAAGACCTAAGATAATTGTTTGTGAATTAAAATAGAATATGGAAGAAGTTAATCTAAAGAAATTTTTAGAAAAATACAGAGATAATAAAGTTGATTTTTACCGTTTTCCAGGAAATTATGGAGATTCATTAATCTGGCATGGTACAAAAATACTACTAAATGAACTAAATATCATTGAAGATTATGTTGAAGTATCTTCTCCTAAAAATAACGATGTTCTATTTATAAACGGTGGAGGTAATTTTGTCGATTATTATTCAGATGTAAAAAATTTCTTAATTGAGAAAAAAGATTTGTATAAGGAAATAGTCATCTTACCTCATACTATTTTTGGTGATAAGCAGATTGATATTCTAAATAATTTATCTGGTGATATTACGGTGTTTTGTCGTGAAAAAATTTCTTTTAAATTTGTAAAAGAAAATTTTACCAAAGGGAATGTTTTTTTATGGCACGATTGTGCGTTTTACAATGAGTTTCCAAAGGATCCTTCGGGTAAGGGCGTTCTAAATGCTTTTAGGTCAGATAAAGAATCTAAGCTAGATACAACACCAGAATTAAACGAAGATATTTCTTATAATGGATATGCTACCAAACCTCTCGATGATTTCATAAATACTTTGAAAAAATACGAACAAGTAAATACAGACAGATTACATGTGGCTATAGGTGCCACGTTACTTGGAAAGCAAGTTAAATTATTTCCTAACTCTTATTACAAAAATAAGGCCGTTTTTGATTATTCACTTAAAAGATTTCCTAATGTAAGTTTTGGAGAAAATTTTGATAGTAACTAGTAATACCTATCTAGATTTAATTAAGTATTATCTTTTTATTTCTCAATACCAATTTACTTTTCAAAAATCCGAGTAATTCTCTTTTCTCAATCAAAGTTCCTTCTCTGAGTAAGTATTTTGTATAGTTTCTTACATCGACTTCAGGAGATGCTTTATCTTGTTTGTATCCCAATACTCCTGATCTGAGTTTATTGAATCTGGCTATCTCATCTTCAATTCTTGCTTTGATTCCAATTTCGTCTAAGTCCACCTTGTCCATTAGTTCAATTAATTCGTTGATGAGGTCCGGTTCGTTGATATAGGGGTTTTTACATTCATCTTTGCCCTTTCTTGTGCAGAAATAGTAGGCATGGCGATTTGTTCCACCACCCACCAACTTTCTAAACTTTTCATCTGCAGTGATACCCGCACTGCAATATCCACACTTAATTAATTTAGTGAATGCAAACTCCTTACTTTCAGTCTTCGGTATGTAATTTTCATTCAAAGCATTTTGCACCTTATCAAACAACTCCTTGTCTATTATTGGTGTGTGTTTACCTATATACCATTGACCGCTTCCTACTGGGAATTCAAACTGTCCTGTATAAAAACTGTTTCTTAGAATGAGATATATATTAGCCAATACTAGGTGCTTACCTCGATGAGTTTTGAAATCTATTTCCTTGAGAATCCAGAAATCAATAAGTGTGTCGTCGATATTCTTGAGGGTACACTACCCGCGTTTGATAATAGAAAAATTAAATACCGAAAGCAGGTCGTACTACTTGTAAAATAAATGACCGCAACCTCTACACCACTCGGCGCAGATTTCCCAAAACAGGTAGTCGAACTACTTCTCAACGCTATCGATGAAGGAACAAAACAGGCGGCTCGAATGCTTTGGGATATTCTGACCACATTTCTTTCTGAACATTGGTTAGCAGTTCTACTCGTTTTATTTGTCTTGTTCATCGTGGTAACTCTAAAAGCGATGATGGGTCGTTGGGGTAGTCTTGGTAGTTTCCTCTATAACTTCTTCTACTTCGGGATCCTTCTTATTATCGGTTTGATATGGGGTTCCTGAAGTCTTTGTAGACGACTACTTCAACGCCTCCTGTGCCGTCATTCTGTACCCGATCTGCTATGTGCTTTCGGGCATGATCTTGGACAAGATGGGAGTACGGAGGTTCTAGGTTGTCAAAACCGGAGGTCTCACAAAACACTTCCCATATCCTTTTTATAGTGTCTATCGTGTCTACTGAGACCTGACTGAGATGCCTCATTTTGGTATACTAAAAATTGCTCAAAGAACCCCTCAACGTTCTCACTAACTAGGGTTCCAGACTGAGCCAGTCAGCCAAATGAAATTTCACTTACCATATAAATTACTTCTTCTATCAATATTGTTGTCTTTTTTATTTGGCTACATGTATCGAAAACCTATATCAGTATCTTCGCCATTAAACATTTACGCATCAGCTATTATAGTTGTCATAGGAATAGTTCTCGGATTTTGGACAAAAAGAACAATTTTATCTAGAAAGACTACGCTTGTACCAAGTGGTATGCCAAGTATACTGATTACTTCTGGTCCATTTACTTTTTCTAGAAATCCGATGTATCTATCATATTTTATGATTGTATCAGGAATCGCTTTGTACTTCCAAACTATTTTTAGCCTTATTATTTCGTTGGCTTACTTGTTCTATATAAATTTTAAAATTATTCCGCTTGAGGAACAAAATTTATTTTCTAAGTTTCCACAAGAATATCAGAAGTATTATCAAAAAGTAAGAAGATGGATATAATATAAAAATATGGCGACAATAGAGGATTTTCAAAAACTAGATATACAGGTAGGGAAGATACTTGAGGTAAGTGATTTTCCTGAAGCTAAAAAGCCAGCGTACAAGTTAAAAATAGATTTTGGCTCTGAAATTGGAATCAAAAATTCTTCGGTTCGGATTGTGGATTTATATACAAAAGAGGAATTAGTTGGCAAACTAGTCCTTGGAGTAGTAAATTTTCCACCGAGAAAAATCGATTCGTTTGAATCTGAAGTCCTAACTCTTGGTGTGCCAGATAGTGAAGGAAAAGTTATACTTATTGTTCCAGATAAAAATAATGCTATTATTGGAGGAAAATTATTTTAATTTTATGAAAAAAACAATCATTATTATAGTAGTCGCGGTAGGATTGCTTTTCGGGGGAGTATGGTGGTCAAAAAGTTTAACAAAGAACGACCCAGATATTATTTCTCGAAACGGTTTACACTGGCATCCGGAGCTTTTCATTTTTGTTAAAGGGGTGAAAGAAGAAATCCCAACCAATATCGGTGTCGGCTTTCAATACGCCGGTTTACCGGGATATGACCAAAATATGAAAATGACTGGAGTACATACCCACGATACTTCCGGCATTATTCACTTTGAATTTTCTGGTTTAGTGCGAAAGAAAGACCTCACTCTCGGTCAATTCTTCAAAATTTGGGGTAAGGATATAAGTTCATTTGGAGTAAATATGAAAATGACGGTCAATGGCAAAGAAAATACTGAATACGAAAACTATATTATGCAGGACAAAGATAAGATAGAATTACGATATGAGTAAAAAATTTAGAAAACAAGCAGTTGGGGATAATCTAATTACATATGCTCACAATAATTTTTGAAGCTCATGGGACGACATTTGATAACGAGGCACATTTGGCTTCAGGACATAATGATGTGGAGCTTTCTCCGCTAGGGGAAAAGCAATCTCGGGAGATGGGGGAGAGATACGCAGACGACCACTTTGATGCGATTTTCTGCTCGGATTTGCAAAGAGCGTACAAAAGTGCAGAAATTGGTTTCGAGAATAAATTCTCGATTATTCAGGATGCTCGGCTTCGCGAATGTAATTATGGAGACTTTACTCAAAAACCGAGCGAGGAGGTTGATAAACAAAAACCACTTCACATTACTAAACCATTTCCAAACGGCGAAAGCTACACCCAAACAACTGCTCGGATGAAAAGTTTTCTTCTAGATTTAAAAAGAGATTACGAAGGTAAACACGTAATGATTATAGGTCACAGAGCAACCCAATATGGGCTAGACCATTTGATTAATGGCGTATCTCTTGAACAACTCGTCTCCTCGCATTTCAAATGGCAACCCGGCTGGGAGTATAAGTTTTAGATTTGTTATACTTAGAGTATGATTTTTCTTTTATACCAGATATAACCAGTGTCGCCATACTTTCTCAAATTCGTTTGATTGATGCTAAAAGATTAAGTCGTCATATTGGGACTATGTCAGATGGTAATTTTACCGAATTAATGAAAAAACTCAAGACACTTTTGCCTTGAGTTTTTTCATTTTTACCTCTGTCTTACATTTTCCCCTGTCTTGCGACAGAGTCGGGCCGAAGCCATTTGTACTCACAGTATATACAAACGTTATGTAGAAGTCAAGTTAAAGTGTGGAAATCCTAAATAGGCAACTTCTTGATATAATAAGTAGATGACAAAAGAAGATATTATAAATAAAGTTAAAATACTGGATCTTCCAAAAGGTTCTTATATTGTTTTTGGAAGTTGCCCCTTGGCTGTTTTGGGAATACGGGAAGCAAATGATATAGACCTTTTGGTATCGCAAGAAATTTATGAAAAATTGAAGAAAGATGGTTGGGAGGAAATAGATAAGGGTCCAAATGATAAACCTCTTGTTCAGGATGTTTTTGAGGCGCATAACAATTGGAATTTCAGTTCATACAAACCAACTCTAAAAGATTTGCTTGTAAATGCTATGGAAGTTGACGGTATTACATTTGCATCGCTTGAAGATGTTAGAAAGTGGAAAGTTGCTTCTGGTCGTCCAAAGGATGTTAATGATATAAAAATGATTGATAATTATTTTGATATAATCTAAAAATATGAAAAAACAAGTTGTTGTTATACACGGAGGGGATACATTTGAAACATACGAGAAGTATCTGGATTTTCTTTGTAATTATGAAATTGACAGTTTGGATTATTTCAAACACAAAGGATGGAAGAGCATTTTGCAAGAAAAACTTGGAGACGATTTTGAAGTTATCAGACCTCAAATGCCGAACAAGATAAATGCTAAATATCTGGAGTGGAGAATTTGGTTTGAAAAACTTGTTCCACTACTCAATCCCGAAGTTATTTTGGTTGGACATTCTATGGGAGGCATATTTCTGGCTAAATATCTCTCTGAAAATAATTTTCCAAAGAAGATTTTAGGTACTTTTCTGGTCAGCGCTCCATATGATGCAGAAACTTTTGAATACACGCTAGTAGATTTTGTACTCCCAGCAGATTTGAAAAAATTTGAGGAACAGGGTGGAAAAATTTATTTATATCACAGCACAGATGATGACGTAGTACCATTTGATAATCTTGAAAAATACAAAAAGCAGTTACCAAGCGCCACAGCTAGAGTTTTTGAAGACAGAGGACACTTTAATCAAGAAGATTTCCCAGAACTTGTTCAAGATATCCTAAATATAGCCAATTAAATTTCTTATTAAAAAAATATTCAATTCATGCTATAATAGAACCATTAGAATTAACTGCAAAGAATATATTATGGATCAATTTCTAAATAACACGGCCATCAGTCCAGAAAAGAAAAAGCTGTTCAAAGCCATGTTCGCAGTTTTTGTTTTGCTGGCTGTTTTTCTAGGTGTTGAATCCATAAGTGCCCTAAAAGAATATTCACACATAGGCAGGGGCGTCTATCCTAGCAATGTTATTGCTGTTACCGGTACTGGCGAAATTTTAGCCATACCGGACACCGGTTCGTTTTCTTTTTCCGTAGTTGAAGAAGCTAAAGGTGTGCAGGACGCCCAAACTAAGGCAAGCAAAAAGATAAACACTATTATTCTAGCTCTTAAGGATATGGGTGTCAGTGAGAAAGACATAAAAACTACAAGCTATAATTCGTACCCAAAATATGAATATAGAGGGACAGTCTGTACTCAAAGTTATCCAAGTTATTGTCCTCCAAGCAAGCAAGTGTTGATTGGATACGAGGTTAGTCAATCAGTTTCTGTTAAAATCAGAAAAATAGAGGATAGCGGAGCAATTTTGACAAAAGTTGGCGACCTTGGAGTGTCAAATATAAGCGGATTGGATTTTGTGATTGATGAGGTAGAAAAAGTCCAAGCCGAAGCCCGGGACAAAGCTATCGCCCTCGCCAAAGCCAAGGCAAAAGTTTTATCAAAATCTCTCGGTATAAAACTGAAAAGAATAGTTAATTTCTACGAGCAGGGGAATGGCTCTCCTATATACTACGGAATGGAAGCAAGGGGTATGGGAGGAGATATTATGCCATCTACACCACCCCAAATCCCAGTTGGGGAGAATAAGGTAGTTTCAAACGTCACTATTACATACGAAATAGAGTGATTGACTATTTTGGCTGGGTGGAGTAACATGTTTATATATTAAGCGTAAAGAACCCCTGCGGGGTTTTTTACTAACAAAATATTTCATATGTCTCTCATTACATACTTAAAAGATACAAAAGGCGAATTAAAACATGTTTCATGGCCGACCAGAAGCCAGACCATAAACTTTACCATTGTTGTTGTTCTTATATCTATTTTCGTTTCCTTTTTTCTTGGTTTTTTTGATTATATTATTGGTTTGATTCTTTCAAAGTTTATAATCTAATATACTTTATAACTATTTATTCATGTCAAAACAACAATTACATGATTCTAGGAACTGGTACGTCATCCACACATACGCTGGATATGAAAACGCCGTTATGCGAAATCTGAAACAGCGAATTGAGTCTTTGGGTATGGAGGACAAGATTTTCAATGTTATTGTTCCAACTGAAAAGAAAATAAAAATCAAAGGTGGAAAGCGCGTTGAAGAGGAGGAGAAAATTTATCCAGGTTATATTTTGGTAGATATGATTGTAACCGACGATTCGTGGTATGTAGTTAGAAATACTCCTCGGGTGACGGGATTTGTCGGCTCTGGGGTTTATCCTGTGCCGATTGAGAAGAAAGAAGTTGATGAACTTTTTGCCCGAATGAATACTGAAAACATTAAGCATAAAATTGACTTGTCCGTAAACGATGCAATTACTATTGTGGACGGTCCATTCAAAGATTTGGATGGCAAGGTTAGCGAAGTGGATGAAGAGCGTGGCAAAGTAAAAGTCTTAGTGGCCATGTTCGGCCGAGAAACACCTGTTGAATTAGACTTCTTGCAAGTGAAGAAAATTTAGCGATACAAATTATGCGAATGACATACGAATAATACGAATAAATCATGGAAGAGAAAATTATTCATAAAGAGTTATCGTATAAAATTACAGGATTGCTTTTTAAAATTCACACAGAACTTGGAAGATATTGCAGGGAAAAGCAATATGGTGACGCTTTAGAAAAACTGCTTTCTCTAGAAAAAATCGAGTTTGAAAGAGAAAGGGAGTTACCTGTACCAGCCATTGACAACAAACTGACAAATAAGGTAGATTTTATTGTTGAAGATAAGATAATCTTAGAGTTAAAGGCAAAACCGATAGTTCAAAAAGAAGATTATTATCAAACACAAAAATACTTACAAGCCAGTGGTCATAAGTTAGGTCTGATGATAAATTTTAGAAATAAGTATTTAAAACCCATTCGTATTATTCGCATAAATTCGTAGATTGGTATCGATTATTTTATGGCTAAAAAGATAACAAAAAAATTAAAGCTCGTTATACCTGCGGGCAAGGCAAATCCGGCTCCACCTATTGGTCCTGCCCTTGGTCAGGCCGGTATTAATATTGGGGAGTTTGTCAAACAGTTCAACGACGCTACCAAAACCATGATTGGGGACATTGTGCCTGTGGATATTTCTGTCTATGAAGACCGAACATTCTCTTTTGTTTTGAAAACTCCTCCGGCATCATCCCTTATTTTGAAAGCTTTGGGTAAGGAAAAAGGTTCCGGCAAAAATACAATCTCAAAAATAGGTAGTATTACAAAAGCTCAACTCAAAGAAATTGCCGAGAAAAAAATGCCAGACCTGAACGCAAACGATATAGAATCTGCGATGAAAATTATCGCTGGCAGTGCTCGCAGTATGGGGGTGGAGGTGAAATAGGCAACCTTGTCTCAAATCTGAAGTTATTTGGTATAATATGTTAAGGAGGATTCATGCGTAAATTGAAACTTTACATTGGTTGTTCTTTGACCCAAGCGTCCAAGGAGTTTAGAGAAGAAATCGAAAAACTGAAAGTGGAGCTTCGAGAACACTTTGAAGTTTTTGATTTTGTCGGTTTGGTCGGCGGTACTCCTGCTGATGTGTACCGATGGGATATTCACAGATGTGTTACAAAGTGCGATTTGTTTGTGGCCATCTGCGATTATCCGGCTATCGGTCTCGGGTATGAGATGGCCACGGCAATTGAAAAGCTCGACAAACCAACACTTCTTCTTGTTCGTGAAGGTGTATCGGTAAGCCGTCTCGTACACGGTATTGATCATCCATTTTGTACCTTAGAGTATTACCAAACTCGACAGGACATGATGCGGCTCATTTGTGAAAAAGCTTCGCTATTCTCTTTTGAGCAGATGGAGCTGTCTTTTGAAGTGCATGTATAGCGTATACAAACCACAAACTCCCGGGAGAACCCCGGGAGTTTGTGGTTTGTATACGCTATACATGCACTTCAAAAGACA
>LBYF01000012.1 GCA_000996025.1 Parcubacteria group bacterium GW2011_GWA2_40_14
GGTCGTTCCCACTGCTTTGTCTGTAATACTTCTCTTCGGTGGTATGAAATGGTTCCGCTTTTTTCTTTCTTTTTCCTTGGTGGCAAGTGTGACACTTGCAAAAGCAGAATATCTTTCCAATACCCGATTGTTGAATTTCTAACAGGGCTTATTTTTGCCCTCATAGCCATGCGACAATTCTATTTATGGCCAATATACAGCGGTTTCCAGTACGGACTTCTTTACTCGGTGTTGTTTTTCCTATACTATGCTTTCGTTTTTAGCTTGCTTTTAGTCATAGTCATTTACGATATCCGTCACAAAATTATTCCCAATGTTCTGGTTTATTTATTTATCGGTTTGAGTATCATAAAATTGGGATTGTTTTTCTATTTCAAAAATTTCTCTTTAACTCCGACTCTGATGTTTGACTTAATTTCGCCCCTTCTACTATTTGTTCCCTTTGCTCTACTCTGGCTTATTTCCAGAGGGAAGTGGATCGGTTTTGGTGACGCCAAACTGGTTTTTGGCATTGGAGCCCTTTTAGGTTTTGTTTTTGGCATTGGAGCGGTTATACTCTCCTTTTGGCTCGGCGCCATATGGGGCTTATGTCTCTTGGCCCGAAGCAAACTTTTTCCGAAAACAGGTAGCATAGGACTAAAATATCAAGTGCCTTTTGCTCCATTCCTTATTGCCGCTACGGCCATAGTTTTCTTTACTCGCATTGATGTGTTAGGTCTGGGTCAACTACTAGGTTTATTGTAAAAATATGTTCTATAAAAAATCTCTATCTGGCTTTACTATAATTGAGCTTATGGTTTCCATAAGTATTGTCAGTGTTATCATGACGGTCGTCCTTTTTACTTATTCTTCTTTCAACGATTCGTTAGCACTCTCTGCCGCAGGACAAGAAGTGGCAAGCGCCGTGCGACAAGCCCAGACTTATGGCCTGTCGGTTAAAGAATTCTCCGTAGGAAGCGAACAGTTTACATCTGGCTATGGTATTTACTTTGACCCTGTTAGCGACCCTACCAATTATTATATTTTTGTAGATATAAATGGCAATAAAAAATATGATTCTGGTGGCGGATGTGGTGTTGTCGGTACAGAGTGTGTGGAGACAGGTACTTTGCGAAACAATGTAAATGTCTCTTCAGTATGTGATGCCTCTTCATGTCCCCCTTCCGGCGCTCGCAGTTTACATGTTACATTTTTGCGACCAAACCCAGATGCCGTTATAAATTTTGTAAATGACGCAGGGACTACAATAGGCGCTCTTACTGGGAAAATTACTCTAAAATCCGCCAAAGGTACAGAGCTCAAGGTAACAGTAGAGTCCACTGGACAGATATCGGTACAATAAACAGTTGCAAGTTCATAAAGTTATAAAGTTCATAAAGTAAATTCATATTCCACTTTACAAACTTTACAAACTTTATAACTTTATAAACTAAAACTATGAAAGTACTACTGCATAATAAAATACCACCGAGTAAAAAAAGAGATTCTCATTGTGGTTTTACACTAATTGAACTTATGGTAGCCGTTAGTATTTTCACACTTGTTATGACTATCAGCATGGGCTCAATCCTTGCTGTCTTTGATGCCAATAAAAAATCTCAAACTTTGCGCGCCGTTATGGATAATGTCAATTTCACTCTGGAAGGTATGACTCGCGCTATCCGTTTTGGTCGCAATTATCATTGCGGAAGTGGGGGTGATACAGCACAACCGTTTTCTTGTGATGACGGCCGGACTTCACTCTCTGTTTTAGATCAAAACGGTAAGAAACATACATATACATTAAATACAATAACTAATCGCATTGAGCGGACAATTGATGACCGCACTCCTTACCCCGTAACCTCACCAGATGTTACAATTAACAAACTGACTTTTTATGTTCTAGGAGCGTATCCATACTGCAGTTTAGGGTGTAGTCCCACAGATATGCTTCAACCGAGAGTGATAATGGTAGTCGGCGGACATTCTGGAGTAAAACCAAACATCAAATCATCTTTCAGTTTGCAAACAACCGTATCCCAACGCGCCTTTGATTTTCAGTAAGATAATTTCTAATTTTCAGTGTTTTTCCATTTGGATTCATCTGGACTTTTTATCTAAATAATTTATATGGAAGTTATAATTACCACCAGTATATTGGTGGTAATTTAAAAAGAGATTTTACGGACACTGATGCCATACAAGGTTCCACCTTGTACCACATACACTTAACTTACGCGGTCGCGTAAGTTAAGTGTATGTGGAAAAGTCGGAGTCTCTGAGAGTGCTTTGGCCAGAAAGAGATTTTGCGATATAATAAGATGAATGCAATCTAAAATGTTGAAAAATAGTAATGGTTTCACTTTAGTAGAGACACTTGTGGCTATAAGCATTTTGACGCTTTCTATTGCCGGGGCCTTTACTGCCGTCCAAAGCGGTATTCAATCATCAACATTTGCTAAAGACCAGATAACCGCTTTTTGGCTTGCTCAAGAGGGAATGGAATTTATCAAAAACAGGCGAGATGAGAACGCACTCAATTCTATAAGCGGAGGAAGCGCCACTTGGCTCTCTGGACTTTCTGCTGTTTCGGATGACCCTTGTTGGTTTGGGGGGGGTGGAGTATCTCAAAAAACATGTATTATTGATTCTCCTATACCTTCAAACACTGCTCCTTGTTCTCTAGGATTTGGCACTTGTCCTAACATAAAACAAGATGCCACAAGCGGTTTGTTTGGGCACGCTTCTTCATGGACGGATACAAATTTTAAGCGAGAGATACAATTCCAGTCAATTTCAGCAAATGAAGTTTTGATTACTATAAAAATAAGTTGGACAAACAGGAATTTAGCTAAATCTTTTGAAGTAACGCAGAGCTTGTTTAATAGGCAATAAAATTTATGAAAAATAATAAAGGATTCACATTGCTTGTCGCTATTGTTACCACTTCGCTTCTCTTGCTTGTTAGTTTTGTGGTAGTCAATGTGGCTCTAAAACAGCTTGTTTTAGCTAACGCAAGTCAAGAATCACAGTATGCTTTTTACGCCGCTGATAGTGGCACTGAATGTGCCGTTTATCATGACCTCAAAACCATTCCCACGCCGTTTTCTTTACCATTTAGAAGTTTTTCGTGCAATGGTTCTAACATAACACCGACTCTTGTTAGTAATGACGGAGTTGTTGTCACAAGCAGATTTACTGTTAATTTTCCAAAAGGATGTGCTGTTGTTACTGTTGCTAAAAATGTAAATGGTTCTACCTCTATAGATTCTAGAGGATACAACACATGCCCTTCCGGAGCTTTGCGCCGTTTTGAAAGAGGTGTTACCTTAAGTTATTAAAATGAAAAATGTCACAGATAGGATAGAAAAGCTCAAAAAGACGATTAAAAAACATAGTCGTCTATATCACACTTTGGACAATCCGGAAATATCGGACGAAGCGTATGATTCGTTAATCAAAGAATTAGCCAGCTTGGAAGAAAAATATCCAAAACTTAAAACAAAAGATACTCCGTCAGAGCGGGTTGGAGGGGAGCCACTCCAAGAGTTTGTAAAAGTGGCACATGAAAAGCGTCAATGGTCATTTGATGATGTTTTTAATTTTGAGGAGTTGCAAAAATGGGAGAAAAAATTAAAAAATTTTATCCTTCGACGAGCTCAGGCCTTCGGCTCTGAGACTCAGGCTCGAAGAGATAACGCCGAACGGGTTATAAAAAAAGGAGGTCTTCAGGATGAAAAAATAGAATATTGCTGTGAGCTTAAAATTGATGGATTGAAAATCGTACTGACATATGAGAATGGTAATTTTGTCCGAGGCGCGACACGAGGAGATGGTCAAGTTGGAGAAGATGTCACAAGTAATGTCAAAACAATTCGCAGTGTTCCCCTGACTATTTCAGAAAAAGTTGATTTGGTTGCTGTGGGTGAAATATGGATGAGCGCTAAAAATCTAGAGAAAATAAATAAAGAGAGAGGAAAACAAGGGTTATCTTTGTACGCCAATACTCGCAATGTGGCGGCTGGTTCTATGAGACAGCTTGACCCAAAACTGGTGGCCGAACGCAATTTGGATTCGTTTACATACGATATAGATTTATACGGAGGCGTTGCCTCCGTAGTTTCTAAAATACCAAAGACGCAGTCGGAGGAACTGGAACTTTTGGAAAAACTCGGTTTCCGGACAAATCCACAGCACGCCGTGTTTAAAGATCTGCAAGGTGTGGAAGAGTTTTATAAAAAATGGTCAAAGAAAAAAAATAGTCTGGATTACGGTTTGGACGGAATTGTTATAAAAGTTAATTCTCGAAAGATTCAGGAAGCTTTGGGATATACAGGTAAATCGCCACGCTGGGGAGTAGCATACAAATTCCCCGCACAGCAGGTAACGACTGTTGTGGAAAATATAGTCCTTCAAGTCGGCCGTACTGGTGTTCTTACTCCTGTGGCCCATCTCCGTCCTGTGACAGTTGCTGGCTCTACAGTTTCCCGAGCAACCTTACATAACGAAGACGAAATACGTCGGCTTGATGTTCGAATTGGAGACACTGTCATATTGCAAAAAGCCGGAGATGTCATTCCCGATATTGTTTCTGTGGTCAAGGAACTTCGTTCTTCTAAATCAAGGCCGTATATTTTTCCTACCAATGTGCCAGAATGTGGTGGAGACGGAAAGATAGAGCGCATACCAGGTCAGGCGGCGTGGAGATGTGTCAATAAAAATTCTTTTGAACAGCAAAAGCGCAAATTTTATCATTTTGTAAGCAAAAAGGCCTTTGATATTACAGATATGGGTCCAAGAGTTACAGATGTTTTACTAGAGAAGAATTTGATATCCGAATACGCCGATATTTTTACACTAAAAAAAGGGGATTTACTCTCACTTCCGAGATTTGCAGAAAAATCGGTGGATAATTTGCTTAACTCTATAAAAAAAGCATCAGAAACTACATTACCACGTCTCTTGATAGGACTGTCCATACCACAGGTCGGGGAAGAGACGGCTCACGACTTAGCAGAATATTTCAAAACTATAGAAAATCTTCGTAGCGCTACATTTGAAGAATTAGAAGTGCTTTCTGGTGTTGGACCTATCATAGCAGAATCAATTACTGATTTTTTCAAATCAAAAGAAAATAAAAAGATTCTAAATAATTTGCTACAGTATATCGTAGTAAAAAAAGTGGAGAGATTGAAAAGCAGCAGCTCGCTTTCAGGTAAAACTTTCGTTCTGACTGGCACTTTGGAGACAATGTCTCGTGATGAAGCAAAAGAAAAAATACGGGAATTTGGCGGAGTGGTATCAGAAAGTGTATCAAAAGAAACCGATTACGTGGTAGCCGGAGAAAATCCGGGGTCAAAATACAAAAAAGCCCAGGACCTCGGCGTGAAGATATTGAATGATGATGATTTCAATAAACTTTTAAATTAAACTGACTAAAATATGAAAAGATGTTAATATAAAATTTATGGTTACAATAAAAGAAATAGAAAATTTGGCAAAACTTGCTCGTATTGAAATATCTCCGAAAGAAGCAGAAGAGATGGCGCCAGAAATAGATTCTATTTTGGGCTATGTTGGACAAATAATTTCTGTGACAGGTGATATTGAAAGAATTGTGCCGAAACTTCGTAATGTTACGAGAGAAGATATTGTTACGACTGTTTCGGGAAAGTACACAGAAAAACTATTGGATAACGCGCCTGCTCTAGAAGGCAATTACATTAAAGTAAAAAAAATACTGTGATAGATTTAAAAAATCTTACAATTACAAAAGCAAGAAAAGCGCTTGATGCAAAAGAATTTTCTGCCGTGGATTTGGCTTCGGCGTATCTGACGGAGATTGAAAAGAAAAATCCGGAACTAAACGCTTATCTGGAAGTCTATGATGATGTTTTGGAACAAGCAAAAACTGCTGACCAAAGGATTGCAAAAGGAGAAAGCCATCCGCTTCTCGGTATTCCACTGGCTATAAAAGACAACATTGTTATTGACGGTAAAAGAGCTACTTCAGCTTCAAAAATACTACAAGGATATGTTGCTCCTTACGATGCCACAGTTATAGAAAAATTAAAAAAAGACGGGGTCATTTTACTCGGTAGAACTAATATGGATGAATTTGCATTGGGAAGTTCTACAGAAAATTCTGCTTATGGAGTGACAAAAAATTCTTATGATTTGATGCGAGTGTCAGGCGGAACATCTGGTGGTTCAGCAGTTGCAGTTAGTAGTAATATGGCTCTAGCTGGTCTTGGTTCAGATACTGGAGGTTCTGTTCGTCAGCCAGCTTCATTTTGTGGGGTTGTTGGACTGAAGCCTACATATGGCAGAGTATCTCGGTACGGTCTTATGGCCGCCGTATCGTCTTTTGACCAAATCGGACCAATTACAAAAACAGTGGAAGATGCCGAAATAGTTTTAAAAGTTATAAAAGGAAAAGATTCTATGGACAGTACCACAATCACAGATGAAACATATCCAAAATCCGATGTAAAGCAAAAATATACAATAGGTGTTCCCTGGGATTTGATAAAGAGAGAAGGGATTGACTTGAAAGTTAAGGAAAATTTTAAGGAAGCAATAAATAGACTTGAAAGTTTTGGTTTTGAAGTTAAAGATATAAAATTGCCAAATTGTTTGGCTTTATATTACATAATTAATTTTGCAGAGGTGTCGTCAAATTTATCTCGTTTTGATGGAGTGAAATATGGTTTGCATGTGGATGGCAAAAATTTACTTGAAGACTACATACTTACACGCGGACAAGGTTTTGGCAGAGAGGTCAGACGGAGAATTCTTCTTGGTACATTTGTTCTGTCAGCTGGATACTATGATGCATATTATGGTAAAGCTCAATTGGCTCGAGTGGTCTTACAAAAAGAATTTAAGGAAGTATTTTCTAGTGTTGATTTGGTTCTTACTCCAACATCTCCTGTGCCTGCTTGGAAAATTGGCGAAAAAAGCGACCCACTTTCAATGTATCTGGCTGACATTTTTACTGTTCCTGCAAATATCGTTGGTATTCCCGCTATTTCAGTACCATCAGGTTTTATGGAAGTAGAAGGCAAGAAACTGCCACTTGGAATCCAGTTTATGGCTCCACACTCTGGAGAATCCGTTCTGTTTGATATAGGAAAGAAGTTTCTAGGTGAAAAGTAGTATAATGTGTAAAAGTCTAAGTATTTTTAATTTTACATTTTGATTTTTTAATTTTACATTCTCTATCATGCCTCCAAAAAAAGAACCAGAAGTTAAAGTATCTTTCTTCGCACACCCTGACCCTTTTGTGGAAATTATATTCATAATTTTTTCTATTTTGGTCGCGATTTATCTTATAAATGGCATTATCTCTTTATTTACGGTTGAGAGTTTATCTTCTGTTTGGTTGACTAATATAATGTGGCGAGTTATTGATTTTTTTATATTATATTTTTGGATTTTCCAAATACTTTCTATGGTCATATCAGCCACATGTATTCTAGGTATTGTTGTATTTCTGCGAAAATTATGGTTTATGAGAGCAAATGCTCACAAGCTTTTGTATCCGCAGGCCTTACCTACTACTATGGATGTTAATCCAGAATGGCAGAGGATATTAGATCATATTGAATCAACAAATGAAAATGATTGGAGACAAGCAATAATGGAAGCGGATATTATGTTAAGTGGCATTTTGGACAAAATGAATCTACCCGGAGAAACTATCGGGGACAAACTGAAGGCCGTAGATAGAAGTGATTTTAGGACTATTCAGAATGCTTGGGAAGCCCACAAAATCCGCAATCAGGTTGCTCACGAAGGAGCTGGCTTCATTTTAATTCAAAGGGAAGTCAGAAGAGTGATTGGGTTGTATCGTTCAATTTTTGAAGAGTTCAAATTGATTTAACTTTTGGGCTATGATACTATACGCCCTATTAGCGGGATGGAGAAGCAGTATCTCGGGAGGCTCATAACCTCCAGACCCACGTGCAAGTCGTGGTCCCGCAACAAGTGAAAAGAAGAGCTTCCAGTTGGGAGTTCTTTTTTTGTGGATAAGTTACTTTTTATATATTTGTACCTATGATATAATACATATATGGCAAAGTACGAACAAAAGCTTAAGGCTAGGGTGATGAGAAAAGAGGGAATCTCTATTATTACTATCGCTAAAAAACTTGGCGTCACAAAGGGTTCGGTAAGTTTGTGGTGTCGGGATATTCTTCTTACTCCAGAGCAAGTAGAAAAATTGAAAGGTCAAAAAGGAAGTGCTATGGGCAGGTGGTTGGGTGCAGAATCAAATAGAAAGAAAAAACGAGATGCAATCGAACAGGCTGATGATTGGGGTAAAGCACAAATTAGAAACATTTCTAAAAGAGAATTATTGTTAATCAGTACAGCTCTTTATTGGTGTGAAGGTTCAAAAATGGATAGTAGCAGTAGTTTTATGCTTGTTAATTCTGACCCAGATATGATATTAATAATGAAGAAGTTTTTACTCTCTGTTTTGAAAGTGAAAAAAGAAGATCTTGTTTGTGGTATTCAGATCAATAGGATGCATGAAAATAGAATACATAGGGTATTGATTTTTTGGAAAAAATTGTTAGAATTGAAAGGTTCTCAGATTAGAAAACCTTATTTTGTAAATACCAAGGTACATAAGGTGTATGAAAATTATGACAAGTACTACGGTGTTTGCAGGTTATTTGTTCGAAAATCAAAGCATTTGAAATATAAAATACTCGGATTAATTAGAGCTCTTAAAAGCGAAATATTGTCGGCGTAGCTCAGGTAGTTAGAGCATCTCACTCATAAAGAGAAGGTCCCACGTGCAACTCGTGGCGTCGACACAAAAAATTGATTAAACAGGTAAAATCTGTTACATTTTACCTGTTTAATGCGGCTGTAGCTCAACAGTAGAGTACTCCCCTGTCACGGGAGAGGTCGTGGGGGCAGCACCCATCAGCCGCGCAACATGAAGTTAATCTCGTAAAAATCACCTTCGGTGCCTACGCCACTGGCTTTTTTGAGTTCTAACTCCATAATATATGGATTTGTGTTATAATATATGTGTGAAAATAATCTTATCAATTAAAAATTATTTCGGAAAAAATGTTGCTTTTGTAACTGATGATTTTAAAATTTTTCTGTTAGCGGAAATTTTGGAAATAACTAAACAAAATCAAATTGAGGGTGTTTATCTGGTAAATAAAAATAGCGGTCCATATTTGAGAAGCAAAAAGAATGTCCCAAAAAATTTGCAACTTGATAATATTTCCATTGGTAGCGATGATATTTTCTCATTTGTTGATTTGAAAATATCTGGCAGCACTCCAATTCTAAGTCGATATACAGCACTCTATAATAAATCATCATCCGAAGGTGATTTTCCAATCATTAAGCCTGTGGGGAATAACTTGTATGCTTCCACTGCCATAGTAAAAGAAAAGCTTCTGTTAGTAAAAGAAGTAATTTATGAGTCGGCTACACATTTTAATCTCGATCCTTTCCAACTTGGTGCCATTTTGATTGATGAAATTGCCAGATTAACGCCCTTTGAAGAAATTATTGATCGAATTGGGGTTGAGAATTTTGGTGTTAATATTTCTGTTGGTTTAGCTCAAATTAAAATAGATATAGCAAATAGTATTATTAAAAAGAAGCTGTATAATCCTAATCCATCTGATCAAAAATTACCGATAAAAAGATTAAATCGAGAAACTAAAGCTCATTTATATAATTATTTGATTCAACCCAAACATAATATTTTCTTTGAAGGAGCCATTCTTACTGATTTAATTAATAATTGGAAAGAATTTATTGATCTCAAGAGTCATTTTGATATTTTTGCCAGTTTATATTCACTTTCAAGAATTCCTCATGAAGAGCCTCATCCAAATAGTCGTGGTATTCAAATTGCCGATGAATTTTATAACCTTGCAAAAACATGGTTGCAATGAAAAAACATAAAATAATAACTACAATTGTTTTGATAACAGCAGGCATTTTAATTTTGATGTTTCTTAATCCTATACATTTTGTTAATCTGAATTTGTTAAAATTACAGTTTATACAGGTTCAGGAAATACAGCCGACAATAACTGGTTTTATTTGGCGGAAAAGTTATACTGGAGGTTTGGGATCAAACGGTAATGGTGCTTGTAATTATATGATTGGCGAATTACGATCATTTAATGGATTAAGAGAAGGGGTAGTTGAGCAATATCAAAAAGTATTAGATCGCAACGATAATATAGGCATTCTATTTATGGATGGAGACAAGTGGCCACTTGATTCCATTCTTTGGGACTGGAGAGGTGAGTTCCTTGATCAAAATCACATTGAGGAAGGGAACTATTACATTGTATATATGTCAGAAAAATTTCCCGCATTGCTGGATTTGCGATGTAAAGGGTATTAATTCCTAAAATTTGGCATATAAAAGGCGCTGTTTTTAGACTTTATAATTGTTCCAATTTCGTCCACCAGCCCGCACAAAATAAAGACCGCACCGAAAGGTGCGTTTTTATTTTGCTCGGCTGAGGAAGTGACCTGCGTCACTTCCGTATGGGTGCTGACCAGCATCACCTAAGGTGTACCGTTCATGTAATGAAAAGCACCACCTCTAAATTTCAGTTTGACGAAACAAAAATTATCTGTGACCAGCACCCTAGAGCCGCACACCAATTTCGTTCAAAAAATCCACGGATCTAGTGGATTTGAACTGAGTTATCCACCCTTTGATTTTATTAAAGAGGTATATAATTACAGCATATGAATATACAAAAAATAATGTTTCTTAAATTACGTTTTGTGATGTCTTTTATTTTTCTCTGGGCTTTTTTTGACAAATTGTTTGGTCTTGGTTTTGCCACCACCAGTAGTAAAGCGTGGCTGAATGGCGCTTCTCCAACTACTGGATTTTTGTCAGGGGCTGTTAAAGGGCCATTAGCTCCAATATTTCACAGCTTGGCAGGAGTAGCAATTGTTGATTGGTTGTTTATGCTGGGGCTACTTTTCATCGGTCTTACTTTGCTTTTTAATAAATATGTTTTGTGGGGTGCTGTAGCTGGAATAATAATGATGGTTTTGATGTGGCTTGCTCTTCTTTTCCCTGCAAACAATCCACTTATCGATGAACATATTGTGTATGCTCTTGTTCTGGCACTTCTTGCAATCAAAAGTAAGAAAGGAGAACTTTCTTATCGATGAAATTACAAAGTCGGTTGATAACTTTGTGTTATTATCTCAAGCAGTAAGGTATGATAATGATATGTCAAAAAAACTTTTAGTGACTGTTGTTCTGACTTTAGTTTTTATTCTCCCCGTTTTCACATTTGCTCAAACCACTACCAAAAGTGAGAAATCTCTCATTCTCCAACTCCAAGAGCAGATAAAAACCCTGCAAGTTCAAATCACAAATCTAACCAAACAGCTTGAAGGACAAAAGAAAGAAATTGAAACCATCAAAACCGAAGTGGCTTTCAGCAAGACCCTGCAGAAAGGTATGTCCGGAGATGAAGTCAAGAAACTCCAAACATTCCTCAAGCAATTTCCCGACATCTACCCAGAAGGTCTAGTCACTGGTTACTACGGTTTGCGAACCGAAGCCGCTGTACGAAAACTGCAAGAAAAACAAGGAATTGAAGCAATCGGTATTGTCGGACCAAAGACTTTATCTAAATTAAATGAGCTTGTTACTGAAGGAGCCGGCTCTTCCGAGACTATTCCACCGGGACTATTGACTGCTCCGGGTGTTGCCAAGAAGGTTGAAATTACTACCACATTAGCTCAAACAATTACCGCTTCTTCAACATTACCAATTACAATCACAACTACAGTCGCAACTACGACCGGATCAACCGCAACATCTACAACTGTCTCAACAACCGAATCTTCAGGACCCTCTTCTTCAGGGTCGGGAGGATCCACATCAGGGGGAACGATTACAACTGGAACAATTACTACCACGACTGCTACCAGCGCAACATCTGACACAACGCTGCCATCAGTACCCGCTGGGCTCGTTGTATCCATTGTTTCTGGAAGCCAGATAAATCTTACTTGGACAGCTTCGACGGATAATGTTGCTGTCACTGGATATAAAATTTATCGCGGTGGCACGCAAATTTCTACAACCGCAGCATTGGCGACATCCACGACAATTTCTTATTCAGATACAAGTCTTCAAGCTTCCACGGTATACTCTTATACTGTTGCCGCTTATGATGCAGTAGGAAATAACAGCGCTCAATCTACAAGTGTCAGTGCGACAACGCTATCTCTAACACCGCCTGTTTCAACTCTGCCAGATGCGCCAACCATTACCTCAATTACCCCCCATGTTCCTATAGCTCTTAATCAATATTTCATATCCTCCGTTACTTTACAATGGAATGCGGTGACCAATCCCACGAGTTATCTCACATACTACAAAGCATGGCGAAGGCTTGGCAGTGGGGACTGGTTGTATTGGGCGAACACTCAACAGACTACCTTTCCTGACCTCAACCTAGGAAGGGGAACTTATTATTACTATGTGAATGCCTGTCATACCACCACAGAAAGCCCTTTAGTTTTAGTAACCGATAATTGCAGCCCTAATTCAAATATAATGACTGTAACATTGGCTGGAGGTGGCAATGCTTCTGACACTACTTCGCCTGGAGCGCCGACCGGTCTTACGGCTTCAATTGTTAATTCCGACTCGCCGTACATTTCTTGGACGGCGGGAACCGACGATGTAGGCGTAGCGGGCTACAACATATACCGCAACGGCACGTATTTGATGTCGGTAATGGGTACTGCTGTTATAGATGGCACTGTTTCTCGTTCGACGACGTCCAGTTACACTGTCGCCGCCTACGACGCGGCGGGTAATATCTCGGTGCAGTCAAGCGCTGTGTCGCCTGCCACCGTAAGTTCAAATTCCCCCAACCCTCGCACATCAAATCTATCCTCAATCTATTACACTCTAGATTCTCTAAAAACAATGTTGGAAAAACTGTCAAAACTTTTACGTTAAAATAGACAAGTTATTATTTTGATGAATAAATTCGGGTATACCAAAGAGGAAATAAAACTTTTTCGGAAATTAAATACTCCGCAAAAAATTCAGGATTATTTGAATTCACTACTGTTTAATTTTGAAAAAGGAGGCGAGACGTGTATGTCGTCGAGAAGAGTAGTAAAAACAAAAAAAGCCCATTGTGTGGAAGGGGCGCTCTTTGCCGCCACGGTTTTGGAATTTCACGGTCATAAGCCCTGGGTTTTGGATTTGCGTTCTACAACAAAACCTTGGGATTATGACCATGTTGTAGCGGTGTTTAAAAAAGACAGCTACCTTGGTTCTATTTCAAAAACAAACCACGCCGTTTTGCGTTATCGTGAACCAATATATAAATCGGTTCGTGAACTGGCCATGTCTTTTTTCCATGAATATTTTTTAGACAATGGCAGAAAAACATTGCGAGAATATTCAGACCCGTGTGACCTTTCCAAACTGAAAATAAATTGGAGGACATCAGAAAAAGATCTTTTTGAAATTCCAGAATATTTGGATAAAATAAAGCACCATAAACTATTATCTCCAAAACAAATAAAAAATCTCCGTAAAGCAGACAAGATTGAAATTAAAGCTGGAAAAATAGTTGAATATAAAAAATAACTCATTAGATATTACCACCAGTATACTGGTGGTAAATCGTACATTACACACGATATATCGTGTGTAATGTACGAAGTTGTAATTTATGATAAAGTAACTGCATGAAAAAATTGAAAGAAGGAGTTGTTGCTCCAGATTTTAAAACAACAGACCAGGATGGCAAAACTCATAAGCTATCGGACTACAGAGGGCAGTGGGTGCTTATCTATTTTTATCCCAAGGATGACACCCCGGGTTGTACGAAAGAGGCCTGTGCTATTCGCGACCAAATGGCCGATTTCAAAAAATTAAAACTAAAAATTTTCGGAGTTAGCACCCAAGATGCTAAAAGTCACAAAAAGTTTGCCCTAAAATACGATTTACCTTTTACTCTGCTTGTGGATCGCGATAAGAAAATTGTTACAAAATATGGCGTATGGGGCAAAAAGAAATTTATGAGTCGCGAATATATGGGAACCTTACGCACCTCATTTCTGATTGACCCAAAAGGCAAAATTGCAAAAATTTATGAAAACGTAAAACCAGAAATTCACGCCGAGGAAATAAGGGATGATTTGAAGAAATTGAAGTAGTATAACCTGAATCGCCGGAATAGTTCAGTGGTGGAATCACCCCTTGGTAAGGGGTAGGCCGAGAGTTCGATTCTCTCTTCCGGCTCTAAGTACCAAAATAGTTCAGTGGCAGAACACCGTTTTCGTAAAGCGGGTGAGAAGTCGTGTTTCAACTTCACAAGACCTTCTTCAGATATTTTACGAACGAAGTGAGATAAAATATCGAAAAGGTATACTATTCCTGTAAGGAAAGTGAGTTCGGTCATTATTTTGTGATATATTGGTATCTAAGCCAATGTAGCTTAACGGGTAAAGCATTCCCTTCGTAAGGGAAAGACCGTCGGTTCGAGCCCGACCATTGGCTCCATAAGTAAAGTGAAGTCAGTTTTCCCAAAATTTTGACGGGCAAAGCGGAGCTTTGCCCATTGTCCCAAGCCAATTCCGCTCGCTTCGCTCGTTTT
>LBYF01000013.1 GCA_000996025.1 Parcubacteria group bacterium GW2011_GWA2_40_14
GAACAGGAAAAATTTTATACAATGATTAAAAAATACTCCCATGAGTGAACGACTAACCTCAATCTTAAAAAGAAAATTGGAAGACCTCGCTAACTACGGCGGTCTTGATGCCGAAACCCGACGCAATACGCTCAAAGAGGAGTTGCAGTATTACGTTCTCAATTTTATCTATCACCATCCGGAATATAACAACTGGATCATGTACGGTGGTTCGGCTCTCCGCATCATTCACGGATTAGATCGTATGTCGGTCGATCTTGATTTCGAAGTATCTCACACCGTGACCGAGAAGTTTCTCGAAGAGCTGAAAAAAGAAGTTGACGAACATTTTGCGAATACCTATGGTACGCATGCCGATTTTCTGACCATCAAAACCACCAAGGACCGCGGATTGCTTCTAAAATTCACCGTCGGTGAAGAATTGAGCTTCGGTCATTCTTCGAAGCAGATACACAGTAAGATCGATCTCAATCACTTTGTCGCGCCAAAAACCGTCACTGAACGTCGTCCGATAAACCGCGACCAGTTATCATTCGTCATCATCACGTATAACATGTCTGCGCTCATGGCGAGCAAGATCGCCGCTATTTTTTTGCGAGGGACTCGTGGCATAGGCAGTGCAGTCTATGAAGAAAAAGGCCGTGATATTTATGATCTCCTTTGGTACATGAATAAGAAAGTCGTACCGGATTTCGATTATCTCATTGCCAAAAGTATTGACGTGAAGGATCTTCACGCTCTTTTCGATAAGCTCACGATCCAGGTCAATAAAGTAAGCGACAAAAATCTCGAGCAGGATCTCGAGCCGCTGTTCGTGGACAAAAACTATATCCGAAACTGGCTGAAGAACTGGCGAGAGAGTTTTCTACGACTTTTGGAGGAATATAAAATTCGTACCATAGCCAAGTTTGATCGCGTCCGGATACATCACGATGTCCGTATAGGATCTGGCGATAATTACTTTTTTGAATACTGGTATTATGGAGAGGATGACGAATTGGTTCGCGTTACATATAGATTGTATGAGGATTGGATTATATATGGAGAGGGCAACTTGATCATTGAGATTGATAGGAATTTAGAAAATAAGATTGAGTTTTCAAGCAACAGCCGATATTCCAGAACAGAAGCGGAGGAGAAGAAGTTTAGGCAGTACGCCACGCTCTTTTATCGGAAAACAGAAAAGTATTTCAAAAAGACGAATGGCGTCATGCTCGGCGATGCCATTATCACCAAAGTAATCCGGATGACGGCCGAATGATTGTAAGTTATATGTTAGGAACATTCTTTGTTTTTCAAGGACTTAGAAATCCCATAGATAAGCCTCTAGTGTATAGCAGTGAATCGGTCACATTTTTTCTCACTATATTATTTGGATGGATACCCGTTGGAGTTGCTTTATATTTGGCATATATAAATACAAATGTATTTTTTGTAGTAACGTTGGTTATTGTTAGATTTGTGGTTTTGCCAACAATTCTAAATGACAGAATTAAAAAGTTTATGGATAAAAAAGGTATTTGACTAACAAATATTCCCGGTACTTTTAATGCTGGGGCTACCTTAGGCTCGGTGAACGAAACGAATATGGCCAGAATTTGGAATAAACACAAACAATCAAATACCCCTCTTAAAAGAAAGGTCTTCGTCGGTCTCTCTGGAGGGGTGGACAGCTCCGTGGCTTTAGCACTGCTTCAAAAAGATGGGTATGACGTGACTGGTGTGTTTTTGAAGGTCTGGCAACCGGATTGGATGCCTTGTGAATGGAAAGAAGAGAGACGAAGCGCTATGCGAGTCTGTGCTACGCTTGGTGTGCCTTTTATTACACTGGATTGTCAGAAAGAGTATAAAAAAGAAGTTGTTGACTATATGATACGTGAATATGGTCAAGGGCGAGTGCCAAACCCGGATGTTTTCTGCAATAAATATGTCAAGTTCGGAGTATTTTTGAAGAAAGCTATGGAAATGGGCGCGGATTATATTGCTACAGGACACTACGCGGTGGTAGAGGTACGAGATAAGAGATATGAGTTACGAGAAAGCAAAGACAAAGAAAAAGACCAGAGTTATTTTTTATACACATTAGGTCAAGAAGAGCTCAAACATACACTTTTTCCTGTCGGAAACATGACAAAGCCGGAAGTAAGAAAACTGGCGGAGAAATTTGACTTACCGACAGCTCACAAAAAAGATAGTCAAGGACTGTGTTTTATTGGTAAAGTGGATATGAAAGATTTTCTCTCACACTATATTCAAACAAAACGTGGTGATGTATTAAATACATCTGGAGAAATAGTAGGTCACCACAATGGAGCTGTTCTGTTTGCAATAGGAGAGCGTCACGGATTTACTATCACAAAAAAGTCACCTGATGATCCAAGGTTTTTTGCTGTATCAAAAGATATTGATAAAAATACAATCACAGTTGCAAACAAAGAACTTGGACATCCGATGTCCAAGTGGGATACAAAAGAAATTATTATAAAAGATTTACATCTCATCAATTTAGACGATATATCGTCTAAATTGGATAAACAATTAAAAACATCCGTAAGAATTCGTTATCGCCAAGAAAAACAATCCTGTTTACTAACACCAGAGTGTAGCAAACCCAATGAATACAAGGTTGTTTTTGATATTCCACAAAACGCTATTTCTGTAGGCCAGTCTGCTGTTTTCTATGACGGAGGTATTTGTCTCGGTGGTGGAGTGATTGAAAAAATAATTAACTAACTCCAATATAAGTTATGTATCGTCTATATAATATATATCCTATATTATGTACGATATATCGTATATAATATTTTGCTCAATTCTTATTTTGCATTTTTGGTTTTTATGAGATAATAAATAAATGGACAAAAACAACAATGATCTCGCCCCCAACCTGTCAACGGAGCAAGAACCTTTATACATAATAAAAGCGGATGGCACTCGTGAATTGTTTGAAGTATCCAAACTAGAAGAATCCCTTTTGAATTCGGGCGCGTCAAAAAAAACCGCCAATGATGTTATTTCTCATGTTACATCTGAACTGACAGATAACATGACTACAAAAGAAATTTATACTCATGCTTTTGAGATATTACATCGCGAAGAAAAGCCAGTAGCGCTGAAATATTCTCTCCGCCACGCGATAATGGAACTTGGGCCGTCTGGTTTTCCATTTGAGGATTTTGTGGCAGAGATTTTCAGAGCCAAAGGTTTTGAAGCAAAGACTGGTCAAGTGGTAAAAGGATTTTGTGTTGAGCATGAAATAGACGTAGTGGCTTGGAATGAGGAGAAATTAATAATGGTGGAGGCAAAATTTCATAACGAACTCGGAATAAAATCAGACTTGAAAGTTGTTTTGTATGTCAAAGCTCGATTTGATGATTTGCATAAAATGACTTTCAGTTATGGTAAGGAGAGACAACTAGACGAAGCATGGCTTATGACGAACACAAAGTTTTCTTCCACGGCTATAGAATATGGCTCATGCCAAGGTGGACTACATATGGTTGGTTGGAACTATCCACCTGTGGGTAATCTCCATGACATGATACTGGAGGCCAAACTTCACCCTTTGACATGTCTAACTAGTTTGAATGGCCGTGAGAAAAAAGTTTTGCTGGACCAAGGTATTGTGCTCTGCAAAACCCTTCGTGATAACCCGGACTTATTGAATACACTCGGTTTCAAGGAGAATGAAATAGTGAAAGTTATGGAAGAAATAAAAACATTATAAAATTTCTAAACATGGAACTTTCCAAAGAAGAAAAATTTGAGAAGATGAAAGAGATTAGAGGAGAACTTCTGGATTTTAAGGAATCTCCACTCTACCAGTATAGGGTCAAGAATAAATATTTTCCAGTGGTAGGAGAGGGAAATCACATGGCTAGAATTATGTTTATTGGAGAAGCTCCAGGGAAAAATGAAGCCGAAACGGCGAGGCCTTTTTGTGGACGGTCAGGAAAGTTGTTAGATGAGATGCTTGCATCTATCAATCTCAACCGCAAAGATGTTTATGTAACAAATGTAGTAAAAGATCGTCCTCCCGATAACCGTGACCCAACAGTAGAAGAAATTAATTTATACGCACCGTTTCTTGATAGACAAATAGAAATAATACAACCAAAAGTCATTGCAACTCTTGGACGATTCTCCATGGACTACATCATGATTCGGCTTGGTCTTGCCTCGCAACTTCAATCAATTTCAAATATGCATGGTAAAGAATTTGTGGCACAAGCTAGTTATGGTTCTGTTACTATTATTCCCCTTTATCATCCGGCCGTTGCGTTATACAATGGAAGCAATAAAGAAACCCTTTTACAAGATTTTCAAACGTTGAAAAAATATTTATAGAGTGTATAATTAACTAGATGAAAAGAAATGCTATTAAAAAAACGACTTTAGACAATTTAGCTCATATGGTTGCTCGTGGTTTTCAATCTGTAAAAACTGATTTAGAAGCTATAGAAAAAAGGTTAATAAATAAAATTGAAGAGGTTGAGGAGGTACTCACTAACAGAATAAATGGGGTAGAGCGACGAATAGATGATTTGGCTTTAAACAGGGCAACTCGTGATGAAGTTTACAAAATAGATCGCAGATTAATTAGGATGGAGAGAAAGGTTGGTACTGAAAAATAATATGTGGATACTTTACGCACTTGGTTCAGCAATTTTCGCAGCGATGGTGGCAGTCCTCGGTAAGATAGGACTTAAAGATATTGACTCAACTTTTGCCACGACCATTCGGGCTATTATTATGGCGATTTTTCTTTTCCTTGTTGCTTTGCTTCTCGGAAAGTTTAAAGGTTTCTCTTTGGCTTCATTTGGTACAAAAGCATGGCTTTTTGTGGCTCTCTCCGGCATAGCCGGCGCCTTGTCGTGGCTTTGTTATTTCTTCGCCCTAAAATATGGTCCGACTACCGCCGTAGCTGCTATAGATAAGCTAAGTATTGTCTTTGTGGCAATTTTGGCAACACTATTTTTGGCTGAAAGTATTACTGCTTACAAAATCATTGGCGTACTCTTTATCGCTCTCGGCGCGTTTCTAACAGTTTTGAAATAGGCACCTTTTTGTGTAATGATGTTCATATGTCAGAATTAACCTCAAAACAGATTAGGGAACGGTTTTTACAGTTTTTCCAAAAACGCGGACATGCGGTTATTCCTTCTGCTTCACTTGTGCCGGAAAATGACAATTCTGTCCTTTTCAACACTGCAGGCATGCAGCCTCTGGTGCCGTACCTACTAGGAGAACCTCATCCACATGGTAAGCGTTTAGTTAATATCCAAAAATGTGTCCGTACGCAGGATATTGAGGAAGTGGGCGATGCTACCCACGATACTTTTTTTGAAATGATGGGAAATTGGTCTTTAGGAGATTATTTTAAAAAAGAAGCAATTGAATGGAGTTATGAGTTTTTGACGTCAAAAGAAGGATTGGGACTCAACTCGCGACGTCTTTATATAACTTGTTTCGAAGGCGACGAAAACGCTCCGCGAGATGAAGAATCAGCGCAAGTTTGGAGGGAAATTTTTGAGAAAAATAATATTTCTGGCGAACGAGTCTATTTTTTGCCGGCAGAAAACAACTGGTGGAGTGTTGGCGATAGCGGTCCGTGCGGTCCAGATACGGAGATGTTTTACGATACGACTGGAGAACTGAATTTCGGTATGACAAAAGAAGAATTTATCAGAGTTGCTGACGAGCAGAAAGTGGTGGAAATTTGGAACGACGTCTTTATGGAATATGAAAAAAAAGACGGAAAAGTCGTAAGTAAACTGAAGCAAAAAAACGTGGATACTGGTGCGGGCTTGGAGCGAGTTCTCATGGTTGTTCAAGGAAAAAATAATATTTTTGATACAGATTTATTTCAGCCAATTATTTCTGTCATCCGAGAGATGTCAAGGATGCCCCTTGACACTAGAGGAGAGAGGATAGTGGCGGATCATTTACGCACAGCAGTCTTTATTATTGCTGATGGAGTGGTGCCCAAAAATACAGATAGGGGATATGTATTGCGTCGGCTTATTCGTCGGTCTATGTTTAGTACATCGGAGAAAAAATTCACTGAAAATAATATTCGCAAAATAGTTGAAGCGGTTTTGAAAACATATGAAGATGTCTACAAAAACTTAACGACTCAAAAAGAAAAAATTATTTCTGAAATTGTAAAAGAATCAGAAAAGTTTGAAAAAACTATAACAGATGGACTAAAACAATTTGAAAAAATTTCTGAAAATGACATTTCCGGTATTGACGCCTTCAATCTATTTTCCACATACGGTTTCCCTATTGAAATGACAGAAGAACTTGCTAAAGAGAAAAATATCTCCGTGGATATTTCCGGTTTCAAAAAAGAGTTTAAAAAACATCAAGAGCTTTCTCGAGCCAGTGCAGAAGAAAAATTCCACTGATTTGTATTTATTAACAGTTTTTGTTTGCAAGTAAATTAATGTGGAGTACAATAAAGAGGATGAAAAAAAATATTGTTCAAGACGTCATTCCTCCAAAGCGTTCTATCCGTGATATAGAACTGCCGTCTCGTAGTCGTCGCTTGCAGGTGGAAGTCGAACCTCCCGATACCGATATTCTCGAGATTGAATCTACTGATTACATTGAAGATAAAAAACCTCCTAAAAAAGGCTCGTCAAGAAAAATGTCTGCTCCTACAACACAATTCACATATGATTATGACAAACCAAAACATTCTTCACGCAAAGGTTTATACACTGCCATCTTTCTTTTTGTTCTTGCGGCATTATTTGGTATTTCAGCCCTATTTAAAAGTGCGGAAATACGCGTTACCCCACGGCTTGAAACAAAATTCTTGGATGAAACATTTACGGCCAAAAGAGATGCGATGAGTGTAAATTTGAGTTTTCAAATTGTCACAAATACTAAAGATATTGAAAAAACAGTAGAAGCCACCGCTCTACAAAAAGTTGAAAAAAAAGCCCAGGGCAAAGTGGTTATTTATAATAATTACAGCACTAAACCACAAAGATTGGATATAGATACCCGGCTAGAAACAAAAGAAGGTCTAATCTTCAAAACAGCAAATGCCTTGGTGGTGCCTGGTAATTACACCAAAGATGGCAAAACAGTAGCCGGATCTGTGGAAGTAACGGCTATCGCCGCGGCACCAGGAGATAAATTTAATGTTGGTTTGAAAGATTTTACTATTTTCGGATTCAAAGGCGACCCAAGATATACCAAGATATATGCGAGGTCAAAGACTTCCATGTTAGGCGGTTTTTCTGGTATGCAAAAAGTAGTCACTCTCGAAGTTTTGAATGAGGTTGACAAAGAATTGGAAGAATCCTTGAGGAATTTGCTTGCAAAAGATATCACTTCCCAAATACCTGAAAATTTTATTCTCTATGAGGGGGGACTTTCCCATAATTTTGAACCCACTGTAGAATCCAACGGTCCTTCTGGAAATGTTATTCTTAAAAAGAAAGCTACTACTTATGCCATTATTTTTGACAAAGCCACTCTTTCCAGAGCTATTCTTGCTAAAATATCTCCCGATATAACTGATTCAGCCGTAAAAATAAATAATCTGGGCACTCTTCTTTTTAGCTATAAACCAGAAGCGGCTTTTGACCAAAAAACTAGTACCACTGTCAGTTTTACTCTTACAGGCAAGCCAAACATCGTATGGATTTTTGATGAGAACAAGCTCAAGTCGGAACTTCTAGGATTATCCAAAAAGAATGCTAGGGAAATTATTGCCAAATATGATGTTATAAAAGAAGCAATGATAAAAATATGGCCATTTTGGATTCAGACTCTTCCGAATAATTCTAAGAAAGTAAAACTGATAAACACTCTTGCGCAATAAGCCATACTCTGCTAACATGCTACTTGTCATTATTATTTAATCAATGCACAATCAAAACAAAAAAGATACCTCCATTTATGCCCAAGTTATTGAAGCGTTACCAAACACTTTTTTCAAAGTAAGGAGAAATGACAATGGAGAGGAAATGTTAACATATCTTTCTGGTAAAATGCGATTGCATAGGATTAGAGTTTTAATTGGAGACACGGTGCAAGTTGAAATAGACCCGTATGGAGGCAAAGGACGTATAGTGAAGAGAGGATAGGAAAGAGTTATAAAGTTCTTAAAGTTATAAAGTTTAAAAGTTAAAAACAAAAACCCTCGCATTCACTTTAAAAACTTTACGAACTTTATAACTTTACAAACTTATTTATGAAGGTTAAATCATCAGTAAAAAAGATATGTTCGTCATGCAAAGTAGTTCGCAGAAAGAACTACGTATATGTTGTATGTAAAGCAAATGCTAGACATAAGCAAAGACAAGGATAGTGGAAAATGTAAAATGTAAAAATCAAAATGAAAAATTACAGATTAAAATTGAAAATTATGGATTCCAAAATTTTGCATTTTGCATTGTCATTTTAATTTTTGATATTTACATTTTAAATTAACTTATGAGAATATTAGGAATCACACTGCCAGAAAAAAAGAGAATAGAAATAGGACTAACTGTCCTCTATGGAATTGGTCGTCCTCGAGCCCATACTATTTTAGATAAAGCAAAAGTGATGTACGGCAAAAAACCAAAGGATATTACAGTGGAAGAAGAAAATAATATAAGGAAAGCGGTGGAAGAATTTAAAATAGAAGGGGATTTGAAGCGAGAAGTAGCTGGAAATATCAAGCGTTTGAAGGATATCAAGGCATATCGTGGTGTCAGACATCAGAGAAGTCTGCCATCTAGAGGACAGAGAACAAAAACAAATGCTCGTACACTTCGAGGAAAACGAAAGACCATGGGTACGGGACGCAAAATAGCCGACAAGAAGTAAAACTTCCAAATTATGACCAATCTCATCATCTAAAATCCAAAATTGAATCGTCACCTGCCGAGTGAGGCAGGCTCCGATTAAATTTCAGATTTTATATGCGACCTTGGCCAAATTTGAAAGTTTTAAAAATATAAGATTATGGGTAAAAAAAGAATCGTAAAAACAGGGGAAACAGAAGAACCAGGAGTGAAAGCTCCAGCAGTTTCCGCTGTGTCAAAGAAAAAAGTTGATACGGGTATGCTTTTTGTAGAGTCTACGTACAATAATACAAAGCTGGTTTTGACAGACAACAAGGGTAATGTCCTAGCCACTTCCTCATCCGGTTCCATCGGATTCAAAGGTGCCAAGAAGGGTACGCCGTTTGCAGCAGCTAAGGTCGGAGAGATTGTTGGAGGCAAGGCAAGCGCGATGGGTATGAAAGAGGTGGCAGTGGTAGTGAGAGGTGTTGGCTCTGGTCGAGAGTCGGGCATCCGCGGTTTTATTTCAAAAGGAATTAATATTACTTCTATCAAAGATGCAACACCAGTTCCACACAATGGCCCGAAACCGAAAAAACCACGTCGCGTGTAAACGCGACAAGTTCATAAAGCGGAAAGTTCATAAAGTTTATAAAGTAGAAGTGAGAAGGAATAAACTGAAAGAACCCACTTTAAAAACTTTATGACTTTATAAACTTTATAACTCATTTATGATTATTGGACCAAAATACAAAATAGCAAGGCGTTTGGGAGCACCAATCTTTGAGAAAACTCAAACTCAAAAGTATGCTTTGCATTTGGAACGCAAAGGAAAGAAAAGGGGCTTTTCCAAAGCTAAGTCGGAGTATGGATTACAACTCAATGAAAAGCAAAAGGCCCGATTTACCTATGGGCTATCCGAACGCCAGTTTTCAAATTATGTAAGGAAAGCTCTAGAGAAAAAAGGAGTAAACGCATCTGCTACTATTTTTGAATTCTTGGAAATGCGTCTTGATAACATTATTTATCGTCTTGGCTTTTCAGGAACTAGAATGGGAGCCAGGCAAATTGTTTCCCATGGACATATCACCGTAAATGGCAAAAGAGTGAATACACCATCTCGTAATGTAAGGGAAGGGGATAAGATAGAGATTCGCCCTAGCTCAAAATTAAAACCACTCTTTGCTAATCTGGACGAGCGTATCAAAAATATTACCGTACCGGGATGGATAAAGTTTGATACAACAAATAAAGTTTCGGAAATTCAGGGAAAGCCGATGTATGTGCAGAACGAGAATATGTTTGATTTAAACACAGTGATTGAGTTTTATAGTAGATAATTGGTAGAGTAACGAGTATCGATACTCTTGCCTCCATTCCTAAAATAGTGTATGCTGTTATTCGTGTTTTCTTTACAAACTTTATAACTTTATAAACTTTTAACTAACTACCCTACATGTCTGATTACACAATCGTATTACCTTCCAAACCAAAAATTGTTTCCGAGGTTAATTTCACCGGTTCATACGAGATAGATGGCCTTTACCCGGGATATGGCCACACTTTGGGCAACTCTTTGCGCAGAATTATTTTGTCATCCCTTCCTGGGGCTGCTATCACTGGAGTCAAAATTACTGGTATAGACCATGAATTTTCTGTAATGCCTCATATCAAAGAAGACTCTATCACTATCCTTTTGAATCTCAAAAAGATTCGTCTGAATATGGTTAGTGACGAGCCTATTTTACTTTCTCTCAAAGCAAAAGGAATAAGAGAGGTTACTGCGGGAGATATCAAAATACCAGGAGGCATTGAGATACTTAACCCTGAACTTATTATTGCTACCCTGACAGATAAAAACGCAGATTTGGATATGGAAATAACAGCCGAAAAAGGACTGGGCTTCATATCAAAAGAAATTTTGCAAAAAAACAGAGTTGATATAGGTCAGATTACTTTGGACGCTATCTTTACTCCTATAAGACGAGTCTCTTATGAAGTTGAAAACATGCGCGTTGGAGATCGCACTGATTTCAACCGTTTGAAGATTTTTATTGAAACCGACGGAACTATTACTCCTAAGAAAGCATTGGAAAAATCAATTGAAACAATGATAAGTCAACTCAAAGCCATCATTGGCTTCAAGGAAGAAGATGCTCTGTCCGCAATTATTCCTGATGAAGAAAAAACTGCTGAAGTTCACTTGGATGATGATTCACTTAAAACTCGCATTGAAACCCTAAACCTGTCCTCTAGAACCTCAAATGCCTTGGCTAACGCCAATATCCGCACAGTCGGAGGTCTTGCCAGAAAGAAAGAAAAAGATATTCTAGAGATTGAAGGCCTAGGGGCAAAAGGTCTCTCCGAAATAAAGGAAATGCTTAGTACTTTCGGGATTACCCTCAAGTAACACGATGCCAATATACGAATTTATGCGAATAAAACGAATAAAACCAAATAAGAATTCCGAATCCATTCGTATTATTCGTATGTCATTCGTAGATTTGTATCGCTAAAATTATTATGAATCATAGCAAAGCCGGACGAAAATTTGGACGAGAAAAGAAAGTGCGAGACTCCCTCTTGAAGTCTCTTGCTTTGGCTTTGGTGATGGAAAATAAGATTAAAACAACAGACGCAAAGGCTCGCTCGCTCCGTCCTTTTGTGGAAAAGCTTGTTACCACAGGACGCCTAGGAACAGTAGCTAGCCGCCGAAATTTGGTTTCAAAGATAGGTGCAATTGGCGCAGAGAAAATAATGAAAGATGTCTCTCCAAAATATGTTGGCCGTTCAGGCGGATATACCAGAATTACCAAGTTGCCAAGGCGCATTTCAGATGGTAGTCTGATGGCGGTGATAGAATTTATCTAATCGAGACAAGAGTACCGAGATAAGAGAAACGAAGAATACAAATTCGTAACTCGGTTCTCGGAACTCGTAACTCTACCTAAATGAAATACACAATTGACGCAGAAAATAAAAAAATTGGACGAGTAGCAACAGAAGCTGCTGTCTATTTGATGGGCAAAAATATGGCTGATTTCAAGAGAAACAGCATTCCAAATATTACCGTAGAAATAAAAAATACAAGCAAAGCATCAATTGATGAAAAAAAGAAACTGCAGAAAACATACAGTCGATACTCTGGTTACCCTGGAGGACTAAAGAAACCCATTATGTCTAAAGTCATTGCCAAAAAGGGTTACAGCGAACTTTTCAAAGAAGCAGTTCTCGGCATGCTTCCGAAGAATAAGCTGAGACAAAAAATGATGAATAATTTAATTATCACCGAATAATATGGATAAAACCTCTGAAAAATATATAGAAACTGTTGGACGCCGAAAGACATCTGTCGCTCGTGTTCGAATTACACCCCAAAAAAATAATGCCAAAACCACTTTTTTAATCAATGAAAAAGAACTAGAAGTTTATTTTCCTGTAAAGGAGATGCAAGTAATAAGTAAGCAACCTCTGACATCTGTTCCAGATAAGTTCAAAATCACTGCGCATATTCTCGGTGGGAGCGTCGCAAGTTTGGACTGAAGAAGGCCCGCAAGGCACCACAGTGGTCAAAGAGATAACGCAAAATTTCCTCCACAAAACCTTTTTTAAGACCACTCACATTTTTGTGTTAAAATAGTCTTAATATGAAAGATGACGAGAAAAAACTAAATATAGAGCCAGAAGTAGATACAGACCCAGGGGACGAAACCATAGATGATGTGGTTTTTGAGGATAATACAGAGGTTACTGGGGCGGACTACAATGTTAAGGTAAGTAAGCTCCGAAATCGCATAAAAGAGCTGGAAAAGAAGAATGTGGAGCTTCTGGATGGTTGGCAGAGAGATAAAGCCGAGTTTGTAAATTCCCGAAAACGAGATGAAGAGCAAAAGAAAGAATTTATAAAATTTTCAAAAGCAGATACGATAGCCGAACTTCTTCCAGTTTTGGATTCATTTGAATCAGCTTTTAAAAACAAAGAAACTTGGGAAAGTGTTGATAAAAACTGGCGTACTGGTGTGGAGTACATTCACTCCCAGCTTTTCGGTATTCTCGCAGGTCACGGTTTGAAAGTCATAAATCCACTTGGCGAAATGTATGACCATAGTCGTGATGAAGCTGTAGAAAATATAAAAGTTGAGATTGAAGCGGATAATAATAAAATACTAGAAGTTGTCCAAGTGGGATATGAATTTAACGGAAAGGAGATTCGTGCTCCAAAGGTGAAAGTTGGACAGTTTGGAAACAAGTGATAATATGTGGTTATGTCTAAAGAGATGAAAAAACTAATACGCGAAGTGAGAGTTGATTTTAATAAAAAATTGGAAGCGTATACTAGGAAGAAATGGGGTATGTTTGATAAAAAATGGAAAATAAGTACAAAATAAATATGCAAATTGTTCAAACAAAAAGTCATATTGTGGAAAAAACACTCCGAGACAAGGAGGGGAGACTTATTCGCGCTAGATTTTGTGTATATGAATCGGCCGGTAGAATCAAGGCTCGTCTTGTGGAGGTTGCATACCTCCCAGAGAAAGCCCATCAAATCACCTTGTTTGCACTATCTGGTTTCAGTAAAAAGGAAACTTGGACACGGAGTGTCCAAGTGGGTAAAAAAGTTGTATCTCCATATTTTAAATCGAACTCACTCTACTTTTCAGGTTCTAAACCACGCGCACCAACATCGAAAATGTAAAGTTAAAAAATCAAAATTAAAAATCTAAAATCAAGGAATTCAAATTTTGCACTTTACATTGTCATTTTAAACTTTGATTTTTACATTTTTCATTAAAACTATTCTTACAAACTAACAACTAAACACTATGAGTAAAACTATTGGAATAGACTTGGGTACAACAAACAGCGCTGTGGCTATCATGGAAGCCGGAAGCCCTAAAATATTGGAAAATGCTGAAGGTGCGCGTACGACTCCGTCCATCGTTGCTGTATCAAAAACTGGTGAGCGACTAGTAGGGCTTTTGGCAAAACGTCAAGCTGTGACAAACCCAAAGAATACTGTTTTCGGAATTAAGCGATTTATCGGGCACACTTTTGATGATGCTGGTGTTCAGAAAGACAAAGCCATTGTACCTTTTGAAGTTTCAAAATCTACAACGGGCGGAGTAAAGGTAAAACTAGGTGATAAAGAATCTACACCAGAAGAAATCTCGGCTATGATTCTGTCCAAAATAAAAGCTGATGTTGAAGCAAAAATAGGCCAAAAAGTAACTCAAGCTATCATCACTGTGCCAGCTTACTTCAATGATGCCCAGAGACAAGCAACAAAAGATGCTGGTCAGATTGCAGGATTGGAAGTGTTGCGCATCATAAACGAGCCAACAGCGGCAGCGCTGGCATACGGTTTTGATAAAGGCAAGAAAGAAGAAAAAATTGTTGTTTTTGACTTCGGTGGAGGAACATTTGATGTTTCAGTTCTAGAAGTGGGGGATTCTGTCATAGAAGTAAAATCCACAGATGGCGACTCACATCTCGGTGGTAAAGATATTGACCAAAAGATTATCAACTATTTGGCTGATGAATTTAAAAAAGAATCCGGTATTGATTTGCGAGGAGATACGCTGGCACTTCAGCGACTAGATGAATCAGCAGAAAAAGCAAAGATTGAACTTTCAACTGCAATGGAATCCGAAGTTAATATTCCTTTCATCACATCAGACTCATCCGGTCCTCGACATTTACTTATCAAGATAACTCGGGCAAAACTAGAAGAACTATGCGCCGAATTTATTGACCGAGCCATGTCTATAACCAAACGAGCAATGGAAGCATCTGGTTTCTCCACTTCGCAAATCAACGAAGTTATACTCGTCGGTGGCCAGACTCGTATGCCTAAAATGGCTGAAAAAGTGAAGGAATATTTTGGCAAGGAAGCGAACAAATCCATCAACCCGGATGAAGTTGTTGCTCTCGGCGCAGCTATTCAGGGTGGTATTCTCTCGGGGGATGTCAAAGATGTCCTTCTTCTAGACGTTATACCTCTATCTCTTGGTATAGAGACAATGGGAGGGGTTGCTACGAAACTGGTAGAGCGTAATACAACCATTCCAGCTTCTCGTTCGCAAGTTTTCTCAACGGCGGCGGACAATCAAACATCTGTTGAAATTCACATTGTCCAAGGTGAAAGAGCAATGGCTTCCGACAACAAATCTCTCGGTAGGTTTATCCTAGACGGTATTCCACCAGCACCTCGAGGTATGCCACAAGTAGAAGTGATGTTTGATGTAGATGCCAACGGTATTCTCTCTGTCAAAGCAAAAGATAAAGCCACAAACAAAGAGCAATCCATTCGCATTGAAGCCCGCTCATCTCTGTCAAAAGAAGAAATAGAAAAAATGCAAAAAGATGCCGAAGCTCATGCTGTTGATGATGCCAAGAAAAAAGAAGTTGTGGAAGCTCGCAATATCGCAGAGCAACTTATCTACACAGCCGAAAAATCTCTCCGTGATGCAGGTGACAAAGTTCCCACAGAACTTCGTGCCACTATTGAAAATAAAATCACTGACGCAAAGAAATCAAATAGTGGGGAAGATATGGAACAAATCAAAAAGACTACGACTGAACTTTCTACTGAACTTCAAAAAATCGGAGAAATACTAAACAAAGCTGCGCAAGAATCTGCACAACAGACTCAAACTCCTCCAAAAGAGGGTGACGCTCCAGTCCGTGACGCAGACTTTGAAGAAAAGAAACCAGAAGATAATAAATAGTTTCAAAAGTTCCGCATCATATCTTACTCGGAGACACAACCCTTTCCAGCAAAAAGGTTTAGCTATTGGATAATGAAATTCTACTCGATATATTGTACACAATCACGCTATAGCGTAATCGTGCACAACACATACACCTATCTTATGCTATAGCATAAGATAGGTGTATGTGTAAGATGTAAAAAATAAGTGCAAAAAAACCGCCAGATGTAGCAGGTGGTTTTTCTGCGCCATTCTTGGCGGGATTGGTTAGTTAACAAACTTTTTCCAGTCAAGAGAATGCATTGAGTTCAACCTAACTGCTCGTTGCAACTCAATATCTGTCAGAGGATTTTTGGGTGGAATAAAATAATTTCGAGCCCAGTCCAAAACCCCATCAGAATCGGTCGGGTTATCTAGTTGCCCGAGAATTTCCAGAACTGCGTCAATGGCATCATCTTTGCTCATAAGTTTTACCTCCAACTTAAATTATATACTACATAAATTAATTAGTCAAGTGCACGATAAATTAAAAAATGGTAAGATAAAAACATTATGAATAAAGATTATTATGAAATATTAGGAATAAACAAGAAAGCGCCGAAGGAGGAGATTAAGAAGGCCTTTCGGACTTTGGCTCACAAGTATCATCCGGACAAGAAAACCGGCGATGACGCCAAGTTCAAGGAGATAAACGAGGCCTATTCGGTTTTGTCGGATGACAAAAAACGAGCAGAATATGATTCATATGGACAAACTTTCAGCGGAGCAGGTGGGGGACAATCCGGTGGATTTGGAGGTGGTCAGGGCTTTGGAGACTTTGATTTCTCACAGTTCACACAGGGTGGACAAGGTGGGGGATTTGAATTTGACCTTGGTGATATATTCGGAAATGTTTTCGGTGGTGGAAATCGTCGTACACAAGCCAAGCGCGGACGTGACATATCGGTTGATATTGAACTTTCATTTGAGGAGTCTGTTTTCGGTGTGGAGCGTATAGTACTTTTAAACAAAGTGTCCAAATGTGACACTTGTGGAGGAAGTGGCGCCGAAAAGGGAAGTGAGCTAGTTAGATGTGATACCTGTAACGGCAAAGGTCAGATTCGCGAAGTCAAGAGAACTTTCTTTGGTCAGTTTGAACAAGCAAGCACTTGTGATGTCTGTCGTGGTACAGGCAAAGTGCCAAAAGTCAGATGTCGTACTTGTGGAGGCAAAGGAATATTAAAAAAGGAAACAGAAGTGAAAATTAAAATCCCTGCCGGGATAGACAACGGCGAGATGATGCGACTAACTGGAGCAGGAGAGGCAATAGCTGGAGGTACAGCAGGGGACTTGTATATCAAAATTTACGTCAAAAAACATCCGACTTTTCGCAAAGACGGCAGTAACTTGGTGATGGACTTAAATGTTAGACTGACAGACGCCATTTTGGGTGGTGAGCAGAACATAAATACTCTGGATGGGGCAATCAAAATCAAAATCCCAGAAGGTGTCACTCATGGTGAAATTCTCCGCATCAAAGGCAAAGGTGTGCCAAATGACCGAGGTCATCGAGGAGACATTTTAATAAAACTTCATATTGGAATTCCAAAAAAACTTTCCAAAGAAGCAAAGAGGATAGTGGAAGAACTGAAAAAAGAAGGAATATAGCAAAATGGAAAAAATATGAGTACCATAACTTCATATCTTTCATATTTCAAAGGATTATTTTCCTTTGACATGGCTGTGCTGGTTGTTTTATTTATTATTTTTTTGGCATATACACTATTCTTTGGTCGAAAAATGATGATTAGTCTGATACTAGCTTTCTACCCAGCTACACTTCTCTACAAAACATTTCCTTTTATTCAGAAGCTCCTGGTGGTTAGTGGAGATAAGTTTTTAATTATAAACAAAATAGTTATCTTTTTAGTATTTCTAGTGCCACTCTTCATCATAATAAGCCGATATATCTCATCAGAGTCCTCATACACTGGCTCGTCGCATATCATCCGTACTGTCGGATTGGCAATTGTCGGCGTCATATTAATTCTCTTGTTTTCTTATAGTACAGTCAGTTTGGATCCAATTTACAACTTTTCATCCTCTATAGATATCCTGTTTTCTACCACCGACAGAGTTTTCTGGTGGAATTTAGCTCCATTATTAGTTTTGGCTGTTTTGTGACAAATAAAGCCGGTAGTTGCTATTTTTGATATTTTAGGGTCTATTAAAAATCAAAAATATATGGCTTAAAATAAGCTTTTTTAGGTCTTTTCAAAGACTGTTTTTTGTGGTATTTGATTGACAAATGATAATGAGGTGTGATATAATGTAGGGGACTCAGATTACCTGAGTTTTTCTGTTCATACCAGTCCCATAGTGAGCTCTGCTCTACTACTGGGATTCCAGAATTACAATCTAAACATAAATTTATTTTGAATTTTACAGCTATTAGTTTGTTCATGTTTATTTCTTCGGTTACGGGTGTGGCAAACACAATGCCTATAAATGAAATTCCTACAAATAGCATAGATACCGCTGTCGTAAAACAAGTAGAAAATAGAAAGTCTCCAAAGGAGATAGAGAGTATTCTTTCTACCGAACAATATGTTCGAGAGTACTTCAAAGATATTCCTATTATGATTGCCATCGCAAGATGTGAATCAACTTTCCGACAGCTTGACCACGATGGAGATATTCATCGAGGTAGAGCAAACAGTGCCGATGTCGGTGTGATGCAGATTAACGAATTCTATCATCTGAAAACCTCAGAAAAGAAAGACTACGACATCCATACTATTGAAGGTAACACCGCGTATGCACGCGAGTTGTACAAGAAAGAAGGAACTAAACCTTGGACGGCATCCAAGCCATGTTGGGGTAAGTATGAGGCAAAAAGCCTTGCTCTTGCACTGAATGCGAAATAATCAAGAATAATCCGATACAAATCTATAAACAAAAGCTCCGCCTTTCGGTGGAGCTTTTGTTATATGTCTCAATATCTAACAGGGGAATAAAACCCTCAAATATATGAGTGTCGCACAATATATCTTTAGTATGCACAAAGTGCATACTAAAAGATTAAAAATATTTTGCAACATTGCGCTTCGCTTATATCGCAAAATATTTTCTCCACAATTTTATTTAAATTGTTGGAAAGTAGGCCAGAGGGTCCAGGTACGCTTTGATGTCTGCCAAAGGTATAGTTACTTCCTTGCATCCTCTACTACTTACATATTTTTCTATGTGCACACCTTGAGTTGCATATAGAGTGATATGCAAATGAGGACCTGTGGTATGACCCGTATTTCCGCTATACCCTATTACACTTCCTGTTTCTACTTGCTCTCCGACAGAAACGCTGATAACAGAGAGATGTCCGTAGACTGTTGAGAGACCGTTTTCATGTCTGACCATAATCCATTTGCCAAACGAATAGCATCCGGGATATAGGTCTGTATTTCCAATTCCAACTACCACTCCCGGAAGAACACTCATAACTTTTGTTCCTATACTTGCTCGGAAATCCGTCCCGCTATGAGAACCGGATGTATAAAGTTTTTGCGCTCCGACTGTCCTGCCAAATTTTTGAGTGATAAAAATATCTTGAAGTGGCCACGAGAGAATACCATTTTTCGGTGACGGATAGCTATTGCGGTCAATGGAAAAATGCAACTCTGATTCAAATTCGTAGACTTCTTTTTCAAACTGAGCTTTTTGTTCTTCTTTGGTTTTGACTAATTCCCTGAAAGTATCCTCTTTGTTTTTGGTTTTTAAAAGAAGGGTGGATTTTTGTTGTCTAGTGAATTCTACCGCCTGTTTTTTGTCTGTCAGGTCTCCTTTCAAAACAACCAGATTTTTCTTTTGGTCTTCCAGGGCAAACTTTTTGACTTCCAAATCATCTTGCAGAGCCTTGAGTTCTATAGATTTATTTTTAATTTCATTTTGGATTTGTTTTGTTGTATCTATATCATTCCAGATGTCTCGGATATTTTTGTTTGACAAAATCATCATTATAAACCCCACATCTTCCAGTTCTTGCCTGCTTTGGAAGGCCAATATGATAGCTTGTTTATTTAAATCTATATGATTTTCCGTAATTACTATTTCACTCTCGAGCTCTTGTATGGAAAGTCCTGTTTTGTTTATTTTATGGTCTGTAAGTAGGATGTCGGTCGTGATTTTTTTTCGCGTTAAGTCCAGAGTTTTAATGGTGTTTTTGAGAGTACTCCCCTGTTTGCTTGCATGGTCTACTTCCTGATTATATTGCTTGATTTCTTCCTCTAATATTTTTATTTGAGCTTCGCGTTCTTCAATTTTGCTTTTTAGAACATCTGTAATCGTATCGGCAAGAACAAATTGAAAATTTATATTTAACACACATATGGAGAGTAGGAGAGTTATAAAAATACTGTTTCTTTTTACATACATAATTTAATTACAATTTTTGAATAGCTGTTTTAAGGCGTACTATTGACTCATCCTTACCTAATATATATATCAAGGTGAATGGATCAGGACTTTTCTCCTTTCCGGAAAGAGCAACCCGCAGTGGCCATAATACTTGCCCTCTACCGTTTTCCGTTGCATAATCAAAAACCAAAGATTTTGTTTTTTCTGGATTTTCAAAATTTTCTTCCGAGGCATTCTTCAATATTTCTAGCACTTTCTCCAAATGTTTTTTGGCCTCGTCTGGATTTGAATCTTTCCACACCAGCATGTCCTTTTCGTATAAAGGAGAATCGAAGTAATATGCTAACTCCCCTGCCCTGCCCATCTCATCTATATCAGACCATTTGGAAATATGGTCAAAAATAAGCGGATATAACTTTTCCGTCAAAGACGGATTCTCTAATTTAGACGATATATCGTCTAAATTGATTCCTATTTTTTCTAGACGTTCAGAAATATTTTTATTTCTTTCCGTAATAGACATTCGCTTCATATGCTCTTTATTTATCCATTCCAACTTTTTCTCATCAAAAATAGCCCCACCTTTTTGAATTTGTGAAATATCAAAAGTAGAAATCAATTCGGGAAGAGTAAAAATTTCCTGGTCCGTGCCAGGATTCCAGCCGACAAGAGAGAGGTAATTGACCATTGCCTCCGGTAGATAACCTTTATTGCGATAATAACCCAACGAAACTTGCTCACCATGTTTTCTTTTGGAAAGTTTAGAACGGTCAGGAGCCAAAATAAGAGGCAAATGCATATATATCGGCTGCGGTGCGCCTATGGCTTCCTGGAGAAGAATATGACGCGGAGTATTTGAAATGTGGTCTTCTCCACGCATGATGTGTGTAACGCCAGATTCAAAATCATCTACGACAACCGCCAGATGATAAACTGGCTCATTTATATTTCTGGCGATGATAAAGTCTTTGAGCTCGGTCGTGTCAAATGAAATAGTACCACGCACTAAATCCTCAAATGTAACGATTTTGTTTGGATTTTTGAAACGCGCTACTTCCTTATTTTCACCATCAGTTTCCTGTGATATATATACTTTACCCTCATCAATAAGTTTATGTAGATATTTTTTATAGACTTCAGTTCTTTCAGACTGATGCCATAACTCCCCACTATAAGAAAGACCAAGCCATGTCAGGTCCTCCAACATACCAAGTTCGTATTCTTTTTTTGAGCGGGCTTTGTCGGTATCTTCTATACGCACAATAAACTGCCCGTCATTTTTTCGCGCAAAAAAATAATTAAAGAGTGCAGTTCGTACATTTCCAATATGAAGTGTCCCTGTTGGCGATGGCGGAAAACGCACTATTACTTTTTGATTTGTATTATTCGTAGCCATTCGTGTTTTAATTCGTTACTTCGTATATTACTTTTCATGAGAGAGGGCAATACTAGTGATTTCTTCGGCAATCAATCTGGCTGCATCGCGCCTAGCAAAACCTTTTGCCGCTTTGGCCATTTTTTCTTTCTCCTCTTTACTCTCCAAAATATGGTTAATTTCTGATATAAGAACGTGTGGAGAAAGATTTTTCTCTTCTATAACTTCTGCCGCGCCACTTCTGGCATAGGCGTAGGCATTGCTTCTTTGATCATGGGCTGTTGGTTCCGGTATAGGAATAATAATAGATGGCTTACCCCACGATGCAATTTCAAATATGGTAGAACCGGCCCGAGAAATAACGAGGTCTGCTACGCCAGCTGCCATACGCAAATTTAAAACATTCAAATAATCAAACGGTTTGTACCTGTCTTTATACTGGCTATCATGCAATACCACGTCGCGGGTTTCCTCTATCACTTTTATATTTTTTATGCCGGTCTGATGGATGACCTGATATTTTTTGACAATTTCAACAAGAGCATCCATCACTATTTCGTTTATAAATCGCGCGCCCTGCGAACCACCAAGAATAAGTATTGTTTCTACACTCGGATCAAGACCAAGCAATTTGTACGCGCCGACTAGAAGCGGTTCCTCTATTTCCTTGCGGATGGGGTTACCGGTATACGCCACTCTATTGTCATTTTTTGCTTTTTTAAAATATTCTGCTGCTTCCGGATAGGAAACGGCAATACGCTCTGCAAATTTCCCTGCCCATTTATTGACTATTCCAGGGATACTGTCCGATTCGTGGATAACAACTGGAATACGGAGTATGCGAGCGGCAAAAAGAGCTGGGAAACTGCTGTATCCACCCTTGCCAAAAACCACGTCTGGATAAATAATAAAGACTTTCCACAATGCAATAATGCTTCCCCATCCAATCCGAAACAAGTCAATAAAATTGAGAAAAATATTTATTGGTGAGAGGTGTCGGCGGATTTTACCACTTGAGATTTCTACAAATGTAATGTTATTTTCAAATAAAAGTCCTTCATTATATGGGTCCGTGGACATATAAAAAAAATCTGGTCGTACAAGACGATTTTCTTTGGCTATCTCGTTTAATTCCGCCGCTATAGCAATAATCGGGTAAAAGTGACCACCCGTACCGCCACCAGTAAGTAATATCTTCATAATTAATTACGAATTAAATTCGTATTATTCGTAGCCATTCGTGTTTTAATTCGTTATTTCGTATGTTATTTTCTCTTTCTATTTTTGGATATATTCAACACAATTCCCACCTCCGCAAGAGTCATAAACAGAGCAGTTCCACCGTGACTTATAAATGGCAGAGTGATGCCGGAGAGAGGCAAAAGACCAACCATTGCTCCAATGTTTACAAACGCTTGCGATATAATCATTATAACAATTCCGAGCCCAAGTAGTCTACCAAAGCTATCAGGAACGTTTGTGGCTATTTTCAACCCGCGAAATGCAAAAAATAAAAACAGGAGAACTATAAAAGAAGTCCCTACAAAACCAAACTCTTCTCCAGCAACAGCAAATATGGAATCTCCTATCGGCTCTGGCAAATAGTTGAACTTTTGGATGCTCTGACCAAATCCCCTACCTCCAAATCCGCCAGAACCTATAGCGATAAGCGATTGCTGAATTTGATATCCACTACCGAGAGAATTTTCCGATGGATGAATAAATGTATTGATGCGGTTCATAACATATGGCCGATTGTAAGCAATTATGGTGATGCCTAAGAGACCTATAAGAGAGAGAAGAAAAATGTGTTTCCATTTTCCTCCTCCAACCAGAAATATAGCAAGTCCTGCAAAAATAGTAATCAGAAAAGTGTCAGTATCCGGCTGGGAGAGGAGAATGGCCCCGACTATGGCAGAAAGTATGCCAAATGGCAGAAGCCCATACTTAAATGTAGCGGCGCTGTTTTTTCCTTCTGCTTTGACCTTTGCCATCCATGCCGAAAAATAAATAATAAATCCGATTTTCAAAAGTTCAGCTGGCTGAAATGATGCTGGTCCTAAATAAATGGCTCGTTTGGCTCCAGCATGTTCTATTCCAAGTCCCGGCACAAAAACTAGAAGTGTAACAAATACCACAAAAACAAAAATATAAAAGGAGTATTTGCGGTAGATTTTGTAATCTATCTGGGAAGTGATAAACATTGCTAAAAGTCCTAAAAAAAGTCCAAAAAAAGTCTGGTTGAAAGCCACATTACCGTATTTGACCGCTTGTTTGGAAAGTAGTCCGAGTGAAGCCGAAGCAAAAATCAAATACCCAGCTACAACTAGTATGCAAACACTAACCAAAAATGGCATATCAACTTTTATGTGTCTCATTTGAGTTTTTGAGTTTTATATTTAGTGTACATAAGCTCAATATTGTCTGCTAAAGTATCCATGCCCATTTCTTTTCTTCGTTCATCCACATTTTCTGGATCTTCTATCTCTCTCGGTATGAACTTACCACTTGAATCTTGAGTAAATTGGGCACCATAGACTTGCGGTTTTTGCGTATTTACACATATTCTATCAGTAAGACGGGCAATATCGCGAGAATCAATTTCGTGAGAAGGTTGTGCTTGCATCAGTGAAAGACAATATTTTTGAAATTCAACATCATGATCTGCGTGTTGAACTAACAGCCAAGCATTTGATGACGGTTCTTTTCCAACTTTTGATATTGTCGGCCAACCAATTTCATCAATAATTTGTTTCATTCGATTAGTATTATTTTTATCTATATTCTCATCCCAATATTCCGGATTATTAATACCTTTCTCTCTCATATCTTGGTCAGCATCAGCCATAGCTTTTATTTCTTTAGATATTTCTGGAAACTCAATTAACACATCTTTTATAGGAAAATCTTCCATACTCACATTATAACATCAAAATTTTATAATTGAGAAACTTTCACAATCTGGATGCAGTTCGCGAAACACAAGAAATCATACCAGATCTTTGCGATCGCAAAGATCTGGTATGATTTAAAAGAGCGAGAAAGATGCATTTAACTTACCAAAGCTACAATTACTCCAATAATTGCAAAGACTAGAGAGATAATCCAATAACGCATGACAATTTTTTCGCGCGACCAACCGAGAGCTTCAAGGTGGTGGTGAAGTGGAGCAACGTAGAAAACGCGACGATGACCGAAATATTTGTAGGAAGTGACTTGAATAATAACAGAGAGAGATGTCAGGACGAGAGGCAATGCGATAATAGGTAGTACAAGCACGGAATCTGTCAGAAAGGCAATAACAGCCAAAGTGACGGTCAATCCGAGGATTCCCGTCTCCCCCATGTAAAAACGGGCTGGCGGGATGTTGAACCACAGAAAAGCCAAGATACCTCCGGCGATAACTGCAGAGAGAGCTGAAATGTCAATTTGATTAAAAGCAAAAGCAATGACAGAGTACGCAGTGAAAACGATAGCCAAAACTCCGCCCGAGAGACCATCCATACCATCTATAACGCTTGTGGAAAAAGTAGCAAGCATAACAATAACAAAAAATGGAATAAACCAAAGGCCAATATCTACACTTCCCAAAAATGGAATATATACGGTGTTAATTTCAAGTTTGTAATAAAACCAATAACTTATAGCAAGACCAATAATGGTGATGCAAACAATTTTTATTTTCCTGTAAATTAGTGGGTCTTTGGCATAGTTTCCTTTACCAAATATTTGGAGTAAATCATCTACTAGTCCAATAAGAGAAGCTAGAATGAGTGCGGCAAGCGGGATAAGGGTTTGATTACGACTAAGAAAATTTAATTTAAAAGTTAAATCTGTCGGAAAAAATATTGAAATAAGATAAATCAGCGCAACTGTTAGTAGTACCGATATCCAAATAATAACTCCCCCAATGCGAGGAGTAGAAAGTTCAGCCGTGCCGTTATGCATTTTTGTGAAGTGGTCGTTTGTAATATCAGGATTATTTGTTCGTGGATTTTTCTTCCACATTTTGTACTTGTAGAAAATATTTGTGAAAAAAGGGGTTATCAAAATCCCCAGAAAAAAGGTTAGAACACTCGGAATTACAACTTTGAGAACATCTATCATAGTTTTTATATAATTTACTCCTTAATATATTCCAAGGTGGCATTAACAAGTAATCCAACATCTCTAAAACGACCTTCTTGGGTGGAGCCGAGGACGACAACGATAATTGGCCTACCGATGGAAGCGTCAAAAGCCAGAGCTAAGTTTCCCCCAGCCATTTGGGTGTAGCCAGTTTTGGAAGCGATAAGTCCGTGAATTTTTTCGGCATTTATATTTGTATTTTCGGCCATATGTTTTTTTGTTAAAGAGTCAATCGTCCAGCTTTTGTATTTTGTCACTTCCAAAATTTCCGGTTTGTTTATTAAAATATATTGCAAAAGTTTGGACATATTTTCAGCAGAACCGTATCCCCCACTAACACTACCCAAATCCAGACCACTTTCGTTTATGAAATAGGTTTGCTCTAGGCCAAGCTCTTTTGCTCTGGTATTCATTTTTGTTATAAAATCTTTTCGACCCAAGTCATAATCATCTATTTTGAGATTAAGAGCCCCAACAACAGATGCCACCGAGCGAGCGCCGTCATTAGAGGAAACCATAAGCGAAAAGTCCAAAAGGTCTTTCAATTTCCAAGTTTCGCCAGATAAAATACCCATATCACCTTCTTCCTCCAGAAATTCTTTGCGAACAGTGATGCGGGAATTTTTTGGTACAAGTTCTATGGCTGTCAATGCTGTCATCAGTTTGGTCAGTGACGCCAGGGGTAATTGAGCGGTTTCATTTTTCTTCCAAATAATTCTGTTTTTTACCACATCAAAAACGTACACAGCTTTTGCTTCTAGGGAAAGTTGTGTAAACCTTTGGCTTTGGGCCTGACTTGGCAGTTTATTTGTCACTGGTTTATGCAAAACTTCGTAAATAGCAAAAAACATAGTTATAATCAACGCAACAATAGCAGCATTAAAAATCAAAAGAGGTGTTGAGATGTTTTGTTGATTATTATCCATACTGTTCTTTTTCTAATCCTTCTGTATTCTCTAACACTTCCAATTGCTTTTGTTTCTCTTGATACTGCGGCAAATCGGTGATGTGAGATAATCCTAAATATCGCAATGTTTCTGATGTCAATGTATACAATATCACACGGGTATCTGTCTCGCTACCTTTCTTTTCTATAAGTCCGCGCAAAAGGAGACTGCGTAGGGCCCACTGACAATTTACTCCGCGTATGTATTCAATTTCTTTTTTGCTAACAGGTCCTTTGTAAGCAATTATAGAAAGTGTTTCAATACCTGCCCGACCCAAGTCTCTCTGACGTTCCTCTTTTACTATTTTTTCTATTGTTTCCGATAATTCTGGCGCGGTAAC
>LBYF01000014.1 GCA_000996025.1 Parcubacteria group bacterium GW2011_GWA2_40_14
AGACGAACATTTTCAACCAAACCGTCCATAGTTTTTTCCATAATCGCTTCTTCTTTGGTTTGTGTTTGGATTTCCTTAAAGATCTTTATTATTTTTTGAGCAAGGTCTCGCGGAATTATTTTGTTTTCTATGGCAGTATAGTTTTCTATTTCTTCAGTTGTTAATGTAGTTTCGGACATCATTGCCGAACTGGTAAAACGAGCAGTGATAGAAACTTTAGTTTGACCACTACGGTTCAGTAATCCCGCATGGTTTGTTTCACCGTGCCATACAAAAAACTCTCCTAGGCGTATGTCCGGTTTAAATATTTTTTTAGTTGAAAGAATTAATTTGTCTATAAATTTCAGCTTGGCTCGTAACTTTCTTAAAATAAAAGAATTCTTATAATGAGTTTTTTCAATAATTGAAATTGGCTGATGAAAACAATCATTGAGAGGAGTCCATGCGGTATAAAAATCCTTTATATAATCGTAACCATCTTTGTGTGTTGTGCCACTTTCGGAAGTGTCTAGTGGAAAATGAATTATCGGGTAGGGAAGTGTAAGATATTTTATCTTTGAAGAAAGTCCAAAAGTTTCTGAGAGTTTTCTCCATACCGCCTGTAATAATAAATGACTAAATGGGTCATAGCGTAGGAAAGCTCGGGCAATTCCTTTTGCCAATTCAATATATTCAATTTTTTCACTTTCAAAACCTTCAAATGAAACATTGAATGCCCTCTCCACTTCCTGACAGGAAATTTGGAGGTACTCGTCTTTCTTCTTGACAAGTTTCTCCATTATTTCTCTCGGTAAATTGTGTGGTGCCAATGCCCAACCGCTTTCTTCTAGGTTTTTATCCATAAGGATTATATTATACAGAAACTTCTTATTTATCTAGTATATCCAAGAAAAGAGACAGGTGCACATCATCAACACCGCGAACTTCTATGACGCGTGCGCCGGAAGCTTTTGCCGAAGCGATGCCAGCTGGAGCGTCTTCCACAATAATGGTCTCGGACGGTTTTACCTTCAGTCGTTTGAAAGCTTCTAGATAAATCTGCGGATGTGGCTTGGGATTTTCCACTTCATCATTACCCAAAATCAAATCAAAATGGTCAAAAAGATGGGCCGATTTTAGCATCAAGTGAAGTGTTTCCTGAATTGAGTTTGAACAACAGCCCAAGAGTAGATTTCGAGATTTCAGATGATTCAAAAGAATTATTTTTGAGTAGTCAGGCACACAGTAAAGCGGGATTAATTCTTTGGTATATTTTTGTTTGACATCGTTTATAAATTCCCCTAGTCCTGGAGGCAACCTGCCTTGTTTCTCCAGTTCTTCCAGTTTCTTGCGACTGGGCAAGCCGTTAAAGTAAGTGTCGTGTTCTTCGCGCCCTATTTCCACACCAAAAAGTCGCAAAGCCTTATTCAAAGCTTCATAATGCCCGTCCGGCATATTGACCAGCACTCCATCAAGGTCAAATAAAATTGCTTTAATCATATATACGAAATAACGAATTAAAACACGAATTGATAACGAATATACGAAAAAATTTACACATTATCAATACGTATTATTCTTTTTGGTTGTAAATGAGATTCTTGAAAATTAACTAAAATTCCCAATCGTTTTTTTGTTTGCTGAAGATAGTTTTGTATTTGCCTGAAGTTATCCTGTGGCATCTCTTTAACTGTCTTTAATTCCAATACTATCTTATTCTCTATCAAGAAATCTACAATATTACCGCTTCCGCCAATATCAAACTCTCTTTCACAGATAACCCCATTTTCTTTTAAGGCTTTTTCAATATAATCACCGTATTGTTTTTCTCTAGCGTACATACCCAACTCTTTATGTGCATTAAAAAGTATACCAACAATTTGATATGACAGTTCAGGATAAATTACCTTAACACTAACGGTATGTTTCTTATTCGTATTATTCGTAGCCATTCGTGTTTTCATTCGTTATTTCGTATTACACTATGTCAGCAAAATATCTCTCTGTTTTTTTGAAGAAATATATGCCAAATATCATCAAGACCAATGTTCCAACAAGTGAAATGCTTATAAGAAGCCAGTTTATGGGTGTTGTGCCGAGAACTGCAGCACGAGCATTTTGGATGACGCCCATCATAGGGTTTATAGCAAGAATCCAAGAGTATTTTCCAGCGATTGATGCTGGGTATATAACTGGTGTTACATAAAGCATTATTTGCATAAGAAATGGCAGGGCGTATCTGACATCACGATATTTGATATTGATTGAGCATAGGAAAAGTCCCAATCCAACAGAAGTCATAAAGGTAATTAAAAGCAAGAGGGGTAATATAAAAAGTCCTCCAAGGTGCGGGATGTATCCATAATAAAACATAAGAATCACAAGCATGATTGTGCCGATTGAAAAATCTATGAGCTTTGTGGCAACTGAAGCAATAGGTAAAATCAGTCTAGGAAAATAAACTTTTGTGATAATTGATTGATTTGCCAGAAGTGTGTTGCTGGTGTCTCCCAGCGCGCTTGAGAAAAAATTCCAAAATAGCAATCCGACATAAACAAAGATGGGGTATGGAACTCCGTCAGAGGGCATTTTAGCAAGTCCGCCAAAAAATATAGAAAAAACTACCATAGTGACGAATGGCTGTATAAGCGCCCAAAGAACACCGATACTAGTTTGTTTATAGCGAACCTTGAGGTCTCGCCAAACGAAGAAATATAAGAGTTCTTTATATCGCCACACTTCTCTGACATCCTCTAAACTAAAAGTTTTTTTTGGACGTATGACGGTTTCTTTGACAAAAGCGGATTGATTCATGTTTAGATTTATTATAACAGATTAGTTCTTTTTTACTTTATCTATATTTTTTAAAAACCATGCATAAGTCTGGACAAGGCCATCTTCAAGAGATGTTTTATATTTCCAACCAAGATTATTTATTTTACTTACATCCAACAGTTTTCGGAGAGGTCCATCCGGTTTTGACGTATTCCAAGAAATTTTTCCCTTAAAACCCACTATTTTTTGTATTTTTTCTGCCAATTTTTTTATTGAAACATCTTTACCCGTGCCAACATTTATAATTTCATTTTCATTATATTTGTCCATCAAAAATATGCAGGCATCTGCCAGGTCATCTGCCTCTAGAAATTCTCTTTTGGCACGACCAGTTCCCCACAAAGAAACCTCTTTTAAACCACCTTCTTTGGCTTCGTGGAATTTTCTAATGAGCGCTGGAAGAACATGGGAATTGAGAAGATCGAAGTTATCATTTGGTCCATAAAGATTGGTTGGCATTAAACTTATGAAGTTTGTCCCAAATTGCTTATTATAAGATTGACACATGATTATTCCTGAAATCTTGGCAATAGCATAGGCCGTGTTAGTAGGTTCTAGTTTGCCACTAAGCAGGTACTCCTCTTTTATTGGTTGAGGCGCTTGCCTAGGGTATATGCAAGAACTGCCGAGAAAGAGAAGTTTTTTGGTTTTTGCGATGTATGCATTGTGTATGATGTTCGTTTGTATCTTTAAATTTTTGTATATAAAGTCTGCTGGATAGGTTTTATTTGCCATGATACCTCCAACTTTTGCGGCAGCCACAAAAACATATTCAGGTTTTACTCTGACAAAAAACTTCCTTACTGCCAGAGAATCAGTCAAATCCAAATCCTTGTGGTTTTTAGTGACTATATTTTTATAACCCTCTTTTTGCAGTTTTCGTAATATTGCAGAGCCGACCAATCCTCTATGACCAGCCACATATATTTTTGAATTTTTTTTCATATTTTTTTACTTTCTTCCTTAAAATCGTGCTCAACCATTATTTTTACCAGTTCTTTGAATTTAACCTTAGGTTTCCATCCCAATTTCTTTTTGGCTTTGGAATAGTCACCTAAAAGTATATCAACTTCTGCGGGGCGGAAATAAAGAGGGTCAATCTCCACCACCACTTTGCCTGTTTTTTTATCAATACCTTTTTCTTTTGTTAATTTTCCTTTCCATATAATATTCATGCCGAGCACTTTTGCTGTTTCTTCTACGAATTCTCGCACAGTATGAGTTTCTCCTGTGGCAAGGATGAAATCATCTGGCTCTTTGTGTTGGAGCATACGCCACATACCCTCCACATAGTCTTTTGCATAGCCCCAGTCGCGTTTTGCGTCCAAGTTGCCGAGATATAGCTTTTCATCCAAGCCAAGTTTCACTCTGGATAGTCCGCGAGTGATTTTTCTAGTGACAAATGTTTCACCTCGGCGAGGGGACTCATGATTAAAAAGGATTCCATTGACAGCAAATAGATTATAACTTTCTCTGTAATTTTTTGTAATCCAATAGGCATAGACTTTGGCGCATCCATATGGAGAGCGTGGATAAAATGGGGTAGTTTCTTTTTGTGGAATTTCTTCTGCTTTACCGAACATTTCTGAAGAGGACGCTTGATAAAATTTTGGGGGTTTTTTCATGTGTCGTATTGTTTCAAGCAAGCGAGTAACACCTAAAGCATCAATATCGCTGGTGTATTCAGGTGAATCAAAACTGACTCTGACATGGCTTTGCGCTCCTATATTATATATTTCGTCAGGTTCTATAGAATGTATAATATTGGATATACTTCCATAATCTGATAAATCTCCATAATGAAGAAATATTTTAGTGCCTTTTTCGTGGCGGTCTTTATAGAGGTGGTCTATTCTAGCGGTATTAAAACTTGATGAACGCCTAATAATCCCGTGGACTTCGTAGCCCTTTTCTAGTAGTAATTCAGCCAGATATGACCCATCTTGTCCGGTAATGCCTGTAATCAAAGCTTTTTTCATATATACGAAGTAACGAATTAAAACACGAATGGCTACGAATAATAATTGGATAATATCAGACATACAGGTTTTTTTCTAGTCCAGACATTCCTTCGTTGGTATTTTAAAGATTCGTTTGGTATACTCCATATCATGAAAACTACAAAATATATTTTGAAATGGAGCATAATCGTCGGATTATTTATAGTTCCATTTATTGCATTTATCGTGCCGAACAACATGTTTTTTCCTTTTATTGTAGGTAAGGGTTTTGCTTTCAGGATTCTTGTAGAGATTATATCAGGTCTGTTTCTAGTACTAGCGGTTACGGCGCCAGAGTATCGTCCAAAAATATCTTGGATTACAAAAACGGTCGTAAGCTTCGCTCTTGTTCTCTTAATAGCTGACCTGATGAGCGCAAATGTTTACAAAAGTCTCTGGAGTAACTATGAACGTATGGAGGGTTTTGTTTTGATTCTTCATTTGGCGCTCTACTATATTGTGGCCTCATCTCTTTTCAGAACCGAAAGAGACTGGCGTCAATTTTTAAATGTTTCCATTATGGCCAGTGTTATTATGTCTTTCTATGGCGCGCTTCAGCTTTTGGGAAAAATCGCCATAAACCAGGGCGGTGTGCGCGTTGACGGAACATTTGGCAACGCATCGTATTTTGCCGTCTATCTAGTTCTTCATATTTTTCTCTGTTTGTACATGTTATCAGATTTTTCCAAAACCAAGTGGCAGAAATGGGCATACGGACTGGTTGCTCTTTTTGAAACTTACATATTGTATTTCACTGCCACTCGCGGAGCCATTCTGGGTCTTATCGGAGGATTGCTTTTGTCGGCGGCGCTTATAGCCTGGAAAGAAAGAGAAAATCTAAAGTTGCGAAAAGTTGCCTACGGTGTTCTTGGCGCAACACTTATTTTTATTGCAGGATTTTGGGCTGTCAGTGGCACATCATTTGTCAAAAATAGTCCAGTTCTGTCCAGATTTTCTTCCTTGAGTTTTGAGGAGTTTCAAACTCAAGGGCGATATTTTATTTGGCCGATGGCTGTTAAAGGTGTTTTAGAGCGTCCTATTTTTGGTTGGGGACAAGAAAGCTTTAACTATGTTTTCAATAAATATTACGACCCTCAGCTATATGGTCAAGAGGAATGGTTTGACCGTACTCACAATGTTGTATTGGATTGGCTTATTGCAGCAGGCTTCGTCGGGTTTCTGTCATATGTCGCTATGTATATTGCTCTACTCTATTATGTTTGGAGAAAGAAAAGCACCCTTAATATTTTGGCAAAAAGTATTTTCACCGGCATGTTCTTTGCTTCCATCTTTCACAATATATTTGTTTTTGATAATTTGATTAGCTACATATTATTCTTTTCCTTTATGGCATACATTCATGCCATAACAGTGGAAAAAGATAAACCAAGTGGAGTATTCTATACAGGTATTATTTCCAAAGATATATATCATTATGTCCTTCTGCCTGTTGTAATTACTCTTACTTTTGGCGGGCTTTATTTAATAAATGTTCCGGCAATTCTGGCAAATTACAAACTTATTTCTGCCATACAACCTCAAAAAGAAGGGCTGGAGAAAAATCTGGAATTGTTTAAACAAGTCTTTGGTCATAATTCTTTCGGTTCCACCGAAGCCGTGGAACAGCTTATCTCTATCACTTCTCAAATAGTTTCTTCTCCTCAAGTTCCGAACGAAATCAAACAAAAGTTCTATGATTTGGCAGAGCAAAAGATAGTGGAAAAAGTGGCAAGTACTCCTCGTGACGCTCGCTACCTTGTTTTTGCTGGCAATTTTTTTAATCGCTTTGGCAATTATGATGAAGCTATAAAATATTTAACTCGGGCACTGGTAGAGTCTCCAAAGAAACAGTCTATTTACTTTGAACTCGGCACATCTTACTTGGGTAAAGGAGATAGACAAAAGACTTTTGAGCTTTTCAAACAGGCCTATGATTTGAATCGAGACTCTATGGAGTCAAAAATTATTTATGCCGTTGGTGCAATTTATACAAAAAATATCAAAGTCCTAAATGAAATCATGGCACAAATAGATAAAAGTATAATCATTTCCGATAATCGTTTTCTGAAAGCTTATGCTGATATAGGGGACTATCCTACTGTTGTTTTGATACTTTCCGAACGCTTAGCCAAAGAGCCAACCAATGTACAGACCAAACTTTCTCTGGCATCGGCTTATGCAAGTTCTGGACAAAAACAAAAAGCTATTAGTTTAATTCGCGAGATTATGGTGGCAAATCCTGATTTCAAAACACAGGGAGAGCAATACATCAAAGAAATACAAGGATAATAATAATTTTCAGTAATATTTGCATTGTTTTGGTGATTATGGTATGATCCTACTGTGAGTGCGAAATACAGGATTGCGAAAGCAATAATGTAACGAGCTGGAACAATGAATATCAAAAGACTGCCTTTGGGCAGTTTTTTGTATTTTAAAGTACTTGAATATTTATATGTATTAATTGTATTATTAAGATGTATTGTTTCAAGGAATGGTTAGCGGTTTGCACTCACACATATTCGTTGGAGCTCGCTTCCGCTAACCATTCCTCGGCGCAAAAACTTTTCTGGCTGGTTTATTTATAAAATAAATTTTAAGATTTATTTTATTCTTCAAAAAAAAGTGTGGATAACTATTTTTTATTTTAAATAAAAAATAGTTATCCACACTTTTTTTTGAAATCAAATTTTTTTAAGTATATATGTACTATAATTATATCAGGTCGGAAACAAAATAATTTTTATAAAATTATTTCTTGCAAGTTTTAATTTAAAAAATAATTTCTGTGATTTGCTTTTCACGAAGCAAATAACAATAAATATCATGGCAGCAAAAAAGAAGAAAGCAAAGAAGAGACGAGCATAATTTTCTTTGTTTCTCAAAAAGTCCGTACCTTGAAAAAATGTGCGGATTTTTGTTTTATGTGTTAAAATCATTAAATTATGTGGATTGTAGATAAATTATTTGGCTCCGATTCTACAAGGGTTTTGAAGGAAATAAAGCCCATAGTTGAGAGGATAAACGCTCTAGAAGTGTCTATTTCTGCTTTAACTAACGAAGAGCTTAAGTCCAAAACGGAAGAGTTTAAAAAAAGAATTGTCCAAGGTCAGACCTTGGATGACATCTTACCCGAAGCGTTCGCAGTGGTGAGAGAAACTGCTAAACGCACTCTTGGCGAAAGACCTTTTGACGTGCAACTTATGGGAGGAATCATTTTACACCGTGGCTCTATTGCCGAGATGCGAACAGGAGAAGGTAAAACACTTGTTGCAACCATGCCTATTTATCTGAATGCGTTGACAGGGAAAGGTGTTCATTTGGTTACAGTCAACGATTATCTATCCAGATTGCATGGAGTTTTAATGGGCCAAATCTATTCTTTTCTTGGTCTTTCTGTTGGAATTATAAATCATGACGAATCTTTCTTGTATGATCCCACTCATACGGAGTTAGATAAAAAAAGAGATGAAACCGGTACTTTTAAGATTTTTAACGAATTCCTCCGTCCAGTTTCTCGGCGACAAGCTTATCAGGCAGATATCACATACGGTACAAATAACCAATTCGGTTTTGATTATTTGTATGACAACATTGAATATGAAGAAGGAAGACTTCGTCAAAGGGAATACAACTATGCAATTGTTGATGAAGTGGACTCTATTTTGATAGATGAAGCTCGTACACCACTTATTATTTCCGCACCGGCCGGAGATTCCGAGGATTTGTACCAGAAGTTTGCTGATATTGCCACAAAACTAGAAAAAGGCGAGCACTATACTGTAGATGAAAAGTTTAAAACCGTGTCCCTATCCGACTCTGGCATAAGTTTTGTGGAAAAAATTCTTGGGATTGATAATATCTACACCGAAAAAGGTGTCAAATTTGTCCATCATTTGGAAACTGCTGTCAGAGCAGCCGCCCTTTTTCATAAAGACAAGGAATATGTGATTAAGGACGGCGAAGTAATTATAGTAGATGAATTCACTGGTCGCCTTCAGCCCGGGAGGCGTTGGTCCGAGGGTCTGCATCAGGCCGTTGAAGCAAAAGAAAGGGTTCCAATCCAGAAAGAATCAAGAACATTTGCTTCTATTACTTTTCAAAATTATTTTCGGCTCTATAAAAAACTTTCTGGTATGACTGGTACGGCTACTACTTCTTCTGAAGAATTCTACAAAGTATATGGACTACATACTGTGACAGTTCCTACCAATAAACCCATAAACCGAAAAGACCACAACGACCTTATTTTTCAAACAGAACCAGGAAAGTTTAAAGCAATAAGTCAGGAAGTTAAAGCCAGACATTTGATTGGTCAGCCTGTTCTCATTGGTACTGTTTCAATTGAAAAAAACGAATTGCTTTCCGAATACTTGCGCGCCGAAGGTATTCCTCACGAAATACTAAATGCCAAAAACCACACCAGGGAAGGGGAAATAATTGCCCAAGCTGGAAGAAAAAGTGCCGTAACTATTGCTACAAACATGGCTGGTCGTGGAGTGGATGTAAAACTTGGTGGAAGTCCGGGAACACCCGAAGAATATGAAAAAGTAAAGTCTGTAGGTGGACTTTTTGTTCTTGGTACAGAACGTCATGATGCCAGGAGAATAGATAATCAGCTCCGTGGAAGATCAGGCAGGCAGGGCGACCCAGGAGAGACTCAGTTTTTTGTTTCACTTGACGATCATCTCATGCGAGTTTTTGGCGGGGACTCCATAAAAAACATGATGGGACGACTTGGTATAAAAGAAGATGAGCCGATCCAAAACAGAATGATTACCAATTCTCTGGAGAGTGCCCAGCAAAAAATAGAAGGATTCAATTTTGACACTCGTAAGCATGTACTGGAGTTTGACGATGTTTTAAACTTTCAAAGAAAGATAATGTACAGTCGTCGTCGAGAAATTCTGACTGGACCAGATGACGCCGTTAAAAGTTATGTTCTAGGACTTTACACAGAGGCAGAAGGTGAAAATGCCGCAGGCAAATTAACATTAGGCGAAGCTACGACAGAGCGAGCTACGACAGCGCTAGCTATGACAGCAACATTGCGCCGAGTTATTCTCCAAACCATAGATATGTTTTGGACAGAGCACTTGGAGACCATGGACTACATGAGGTCGTCAGTAAATTTGCGCGCCTATGGACAAAGAGATCCCCTAGTTGAATACAAGCGTGAAGGTCTCCAGCTTTTCAAAACCATGGAAATATCCATTGGTCAGGAAATTTTAAAACTTATTCTACAGATACAGGCAAGCGGAGTGGCTTCTACCGAACCTGTGAGACTTACTGAAACCAGAGAGGGGGCAGAAAGTCTTACAGCCGAAGGACAAATGGCTTCTCAAAGGGAAACTCCTCGAACTGCAGATGGAGAAAAGATAGGTAGAAATGACCCATGCTTCTGCGGCTCGGGCAAAAAGTATAAAAAATGCGGAGAATTGAACACAGAAGAACATAATCGTATAATGGCACAGAAAAACTTCCAATAAGTTTTTATCAAATGTACTATCTATGGAAATAAAATCGCAGTTTGACCATAAGGGAAAAACATATAAGATCACTTATATAGATGGTATACCTAAAATCGAGACAGATCCGAGTATTCTAGATGGTGTACATTCTTATTGTTTTTATAACAACAAACTCGTTATTGTTGGTCATGGAAAGGATAATAATTGGACACCACCAGGAGGAGCTATTGAAAAAGGAGAAACATACGAAGAAGCTTCCATAAGAGAAATCAAAGAAGAGTCAAATATGAAAGTTCTCCATCAAGAATGTATTGGTTATCAAGATGTTGAAATACCAGAAGAAAATAGAACAATAAGACAATTTAGAATGTTTTGTATAGTTGAACCCTATGGAGATTTTGAATCTGATCCTGACGGAGATATTTTAGAAATAAAATTGATTGATCCAAAAGACTACAAAAAATACATTAAATGGGCAGAAATAGGAGACCATCTTATGAAAAGAGCGTTGGAGATTCAAACATTCTTACAGAGGTCTCACCTCACATAAGTAAGATTAGTTTGTTCGTTCATTCTCAATTACCTGTTAGTACAAAACTCAACGATCGTTTCATTTTGTATTATTCGATATATTATTCTACTCTAATTATATAGATTGTGTATAAAAAACCACGATCGTTGAGTTTTATGCTATGATATGAATATGCGAAGTGGTATTGATTTCAAAAAAGCTATTTTAATGACAGTTGCTACCGCGGGGATTTTAGCTGTGGCGGTACTTGCGCCTAACGCGCTTCAGGTTCTGAAGCCGTTTTTGAAAAATAAGAAAAAATATAGTCTGAAATATTATTTGAATCAAAAAGCTCAGAAGCTTGTAGAAGATGGTTTGCTTAAAGTAGAAACTAAAAATAACAAACAGTACGTTTCATTAACCAAAGAAGGGGAACGTGTGCTCATGTACCATCAAATTAAAGAGAAAAAAAATTATCATTGGGACGGCAAGTGGCGTGTTGTTATTTTTGATGTATGGGAAAATAGTCGATACAAAAGAGATTTATTACGGAATGAAATAAAAGATTTTGGATTTGTTCAACTTCAGCGCAGTGTTTGGATTTATCCGTACGAATGTGCTGAATTTATTGAACTTTTAAAAACAGATTTATCTTTTGGTAAGAATATTAGGTACATGGTAGTAGAAAGTTTGGATTATGACCAGAATCTGCGAAAGATTTTTAATTTGTAACTATGCTATAAAACAAAGCGGTCGTTTCTTTTTATAGTATAATTAGTTTGAGTTAATTTTATATTTTTTTCATAATCTTATGTGAGATTTTTATATTTGTTTGAAATATGGTATTTTATAGTATATGAAAAAGTATTTATATGTCGCTATTGGTATATTGGTTATTGTGGGAGTGGTGTGGCTTATTGTCACTCCGGGAAAGCCGGGGAAGTACGATGACTTTGCCAAGTGTATAAAAGATGCAGAGGTGACATTTTACGGAGCTTTTTGGTGTAAGTATTGCCGGTCGCAGAAAGCCCTTTTCGGCAAGTCAGCCAAATATCTGCCATATGTAGAATGCTCAACTCCAGACAGCAGAGGTCAGTTACAGGTTTGTATAGATGCAGGCATAAAAATATATCCGACATGGCAGTTTGGCTCAAGTACCGCGGACCGCATTACTGATGTAATAGAACTAGTAGACCTTGCGGACAAAACAAGTTGTCAATTACCAGAATAAAATGATGCTGTTTATACAAACTTACATCACCTCTTTTGTAACTACTATTACCCTTATATCCCACATTGTATTTATTGTTGGGTTGTTACTTTTGATTGTCCACAAAAACTTTAGAACGTGGGTGTATGATTTTGTATATAAACAGGTTCTTCTCCTTTTGTTTTTGACTTCACTTTCTGCTGTGATAGGTAGCTTGGCATACTCAAATATTTTGGGATTTCCTCCGTGCGAGCTCTGCTGGATACAGCGCATATTTATGTATCCGCAAGTAATTCTTGTCTTTATGGCCATGATTAAGCGAGACAAAAATATAGTGGATTATCTTTTACCACTCTCCATCATCGGCGCTCTGGTTTCTCTCTATCAGTCACTAACAAGTTGGGGGTATTTCACCTCACTTCTGGGTTGCACTTCGGCAGGTGGAGCATGTTCCAAGGTATATGTCCTTGAGTACGGCTATATCACTATACCGTTTATGGCATTTACAGTCTTTGTCTATCTCATAGTAATCTCTATTATTTACTACAAAGCAAAAAAAGAAGTTCTAACTATATAAGCTAGGGAAGGAGAGCAGTATCATGCTCACAATGATGAGTACGCAAATTAATCTCCAGACGATTTGGATTGTTTTTTTGTTCTTTTTCTGGAATAACATGGTAGAATAGTTAAAAGTTCGTAAAGTTATAAAGTTCATAAAGTGAATTCATATTCAACTTTAAAAACTTTAAAAACTTTCAACTTTATAAACTCTAGTATGCTTGATTTCCAACAAAAACGCAAGGTACGGGCATTTCTTTACCACCCAGTGACACTGGTAACCCTTTTTATTATTGTTGTATTTTTTCTCCATTCTACATGGGTAGTCTATGAAAAAAAGCGTGAAAGTGAACAAAACAAAAATATATCTTTGGCCAATGTAAATCTACTTAGGGCACACGATGTAGAACTTTCTTCTCGGATTGACCGACTTAAAACGGACTCTGGTATAGAAGAAGAGATTCGGTCAAAATTTACCGTGGCAAAAAACAATGAAAATATGGTAATAGTAGTGGAAGAAAAAGAAACAAGTGCTTCCAGCACATCTCAAACAGGTGGATTTTGGCGAAAATTATCAGATTTCTTTTTTTGATAAGAGCTGGTATAATACTGAAACACTAAAAAATATGAAAGTAACTATTTATTCCACTCCAACCTGCCACTTTTGCAGTATGGCCAAAGAGTATTTCAAAGCAAATAGTATACCGTATGAGGAGTTTGATGTAGCTTCCAACATGGAAAAAAGGAAGGAAATGATGGAAAAATCCGGCCAGCTCGGCGTACCTGTCATTCTGGTTGGTGACAAAGTGGTCGTCGGTTTTGACAGACCGAAGTTAGCTCAGTTGCTTGATATAAAATAGAACAGTATTGTTCTTGTACAAAGTATAGGTTCTATTATATAATAGGACGGTGGATAAACCCAGATTAACTGAAAAAGAAATTCAAACTATAATTTCTCTAAGAAAAAGAGGTCATACTTTATCTGAAATAAGGAAGTCTGTACCAAAAGGAAAAAGTACTATTTCAAAGTACATTCAGGGCGTAGTTCCTTATAAGAAATTCGAAGCTGTTTTAGCTTCAAAACAAAATGGTTCAAGAACAAAACGACAAGCAGTTGCAGATTGGAAAACAGCTAGTAATTTTATTACTAATAAATTGGGTATAATTAATGAAAGAGATTTTATACTAATGGCTGGTATGCTTTACTGGGGAGAAGGAAGTAAAACATTTGATTTAGCTATAATTAACACAGACCCAGCTCTTTTACGAATATTCATTAAAGGATTATATGCAATGAATGTGCCGAAAGAATATATAAAAATAAGTCTCAGATTATTTGGGGATTTAGATGAAACAGAATCAATACATTTTTGGTTGAAGGAATTGAATTTAAATAGAAATCAGTTAGTTTCGATAAATTGGTTAAAAGGCAAAAAGAAAGGTAAATTGCTATACGGTATGTGTCGTTTGAGAGTCAAGCGTGGAGCATTGTATTTCAAACAACTTATCAGTATGATAAATCTGTTTAAGAAGCTGCCGTAGTTCAACGGATAGAACGAGGAGTTCCTAATTCCTAAATGCAAGTTCAATTCTTGCCGGTGGCACTAGTGTTTTGATTTTTTTGGTCGTTTTTGTTAGTATACACTCATGTCACCAGAAGAAAATGAGCTTTTGAGGAAAAATATTGCTCTTACGGAAGATACCTTATCCAGCCATATGTAAATCAGATAACAGAGGCGTATGGAGGAGCAAAAAGCACCTTTGACGGCGGATTTTCCGGTTTTTTTGACAGTTTCAAAAAGCAATACGGACAATAAAATATGCCTAGGTAGCTCAGTTAGTTCAGAGCATTCGCCTGAAGAGCGAAGGGTCGACAGTGCAATTCTGTCCCTAGGCACCATGAGAAAAATAAAATTTTTTGTGCTTATAGTTGTGATAGTATACTTTGTAATCGGAATTGGATTGTATGTTTTAGATATTAACGCAAGGAAATCTTATACAATCTGTGGAATAGATGTTTATGCGGGTTGTTGGCAAGAGAGAAGCATATACGGCTTTTCAGATGAATCTAAAATTTTTGCGTCATACACTTTCTTGTGGCCTACAATAATAGAAATAAGATGAGCCGTTAGTTTATCAAATGGCAAGTTCTAAGTAGCGACGATGGTAGAAATAGGCAATTGTAGCAAGTGCCAGAAGAATCCATGCGAGGAGGGGGCCTGGAGTGTAAATATCGCTCATTTCCCAAAGACTTATCCAGCTCAAAGAAATGCTTCCGTTTACTGTGGCAACGCTTTCAATCAAATTTTTATCTTGTTTTTTCACTACTTCAAGATTTGATTGCCAATTTTTGAGCTGGCTATCAATATTAGCAAGTTTGTTTTGGTAGCTTTTATTTTCAGTTCCAAGTTGACCTTGTATAGTATTTTTTTCAGTTTGTAACTCCGCAATTCGGGTGCTTATTTCAGTTTTTCTCTGTTGGGTTGCTGTTTGGTTTTCAATTTCAAGGCGAGTTATTTCTGTATTTATTGCATTTATTTTAGATTGCAGGGAAGTTGCGGTACTATTGTGGCTATTTATCACTTGATTGCGTTCGCTCTTTAACCCAGTGATATATTTTTCTGTTTGTGTTTGCTCCGCTTCTATGGACTGTTTTTGTGGCAAAAGATTTTCTGTGCTTATCTGTTCAATATATAGTTTTTCTCCAAAAATATCTTTTATTTCCTGTCTGAATAGTTCAAGTTTATTTGCTGGCAAGGCGAAACCGATATATCCATAGCGTTCGGCGCTACTGGAACCGTCTATACGTCCACCAAATCCTCGCACAATAGTTTCAATGCGTGTTTTTGTGTTAGTAACATGGCGAGTGCGAAGAGTGGAATTGTAATGTGTTTTTAAAAATTCGCGTCCATCTGAAATAGGGGATTCTCCCGGATATCCGTATCTTGGATAGTAATCAGGCATGATTGAGTTTTTGGATTGCGCGCTAGATTCCATAGCATCACTGCTAGAAGTTGTATAGTTTGGAGTAATTAGGGTTTTTGTACTGTAATTAACTGAATTTCCCATAACGACCAAAATAGCCATAGTTGTAAAAGCAAAAGAAAGCCACGGTAGAGGGGTGGGTGTTTTGAATGTTTTTACGCTATTATTCGGCAATTTATTTAATACCATGCTTTTCATGGAGTCGTTACTCTCAGGGCTCCTTTGTTTGCTTTTGCCCCAGTCATTCAAAATGTCGTGAATTGTTTGGCGATTATTCATATTTTTATTTTAATTTTTGAATATAGTGCGTGCATGAACCAATGCTCGATGCATTCTCACTCGGACAGCAATAGGATTTATTTTAAGAACCCTTCCTATTTCACCGAGGGGAAGGCCTCCAATATAGCGTAAGCGTATTAATTCTCTATCGTCCTCGGAAAGTTTTTGTAGAATCTGGTCTACAAGGATTTTATCTTCTACTCTAGAGTCAATATCGGAACTATCGTGAAGTGTCTCGTCATATCGTATTTCACGACTGCTTTTTCGCCAGTGCATTTTCATTTCATTTCTAGCAATAGCAAATATCCAAGCTGAAAATCCAGCCCCGCGCTTATTAAAGCGGGTAAGAACTTCTATGGCTTTAAGCCATGTGGTCTGTAGAATGTCATCTGCCAAATCACGGTCTCTTAGTGTATTTATAAGATACCCATATAGCTTGGGCGTGAGAGTGTTCCACAGCTTGCTGACAGCGTCTTTATCTAAGTTCATATTTATGTGTGATCACATAAGTATAATGCATCAGCATACCAAAATGTTACACAATATAGAACCTTCGAATTTGAAGGTTCTACCCTTTCACTCGTAGTTTTGTCTGCCTATTCTTATCCACTTTTGGCAAGCGTATGATGAGAAGACCGTGTTTTTCTACGGCTTCGGCTTCATCTACTTGAATTTCTGTAGGGAGCATAATGGTCCGGGAAAATGACCCCCAGTATAGCTCGCGATGAAAATAGTCGTCATCTTTTACAAAGCGTTCTGTCTCGCGTTTGCCTTTTATGGTAACCATATCGCGAGTTATAGCGATATCCAAATCCTCCGGTTTTACTCCGGCCACCATGCTTTTTATGACTATTTCTCCAGACGTTTGATAAACATCTATAGTCAATTGTCCTTCCTCGCCATCTTCATCAAACCAGGCCTCGCCATTTGCCGGTTTGTCGGATAGGCGGTTTTCTGTTTCTTCCACAAGTTCATCATCCATTTTTATGGTACCTGTCAGTTTTTCAAAAAATGAGCGATTATCTTTCATGATTATATTTTATATCTAATTACAAAAAGATTCAAATACTTTTTCAGCTACTATATTATTGTCTAATTTTTAACTCCCACTTTTTTTATTTTTTCAAAAAACAATAAAAGTAGAATAATGCCAAACCAAACTCCGCCAAATATTAAAAAAATATTTGTTTGACTTTCACTAATTATAAATAAATTAAAGACAGTATGCAAGATGATGGCTATTATAATACCACAGCTAGTGTATATTTTTCTCCAAACAGAGCTTTTGTAGAAAGATAAGCCCATAAATATGCCGATAGTGGCAGAAGCAATAATGTGAAGAAGACTGGCTCCGAGGAAGCGCAGATTACCGTGGATTAGGGTGTCCAAGAGGTTTCCTTCAGCAATAGAAGGAATAAGAAAGAGGGTGTTTTCAAATGTCACAAAACCCAGAGCCGATATGATGAGATAGATAAATTAGTTGCTCTAACGGCAAGACAAAAAGAACAGCTAGCATTCCACCGAGAAAAGAAAGAGTAATCATTTTTAGCGGTTCGGGGTGTATATCCTCTTTAAGCCAAAACCAAAGCCAAAAGAGGGCTGGCACAAGGCCTAAAAGAAAGGCCAGGATGAAAGGGTATTGTTGAATAAAATTTAACATAAAGTTATTTTTATTTTGGCCACTTTGTTACCATGAGAAGGTTTTTCTTGCCACCATCCTCCAGATGTGACCAGATTTCCTCTGTGATAAATGGCATGAATGGATGAAGAAGTTTGAGTGAGGTTTCTAAAATGTAATTTAATGTGTGTTGTGCCGATGCTACAACATGTCTATCCTGACTTTGGAGTTTCTCTTTTGACTCCTCTATTATTTTATCAGCAAAAGTATGCCAAACATAGTGATAGAGTTTTTCTCCAGCGAGGTAGAAACGATACTGGTCCATATCGACAGTTATATCTTTTATTAGAGCTTGCAGTTCAGCAATATTATTTGCATCACTTTCAGCTATTATTTCCGGTTTTGTTCTATCCCAGTTCTCCGTACTTGTCAAAACATACCGAGTAATATTCCAAATTTTATTTGCAAAAAGTTTGCAGGCTTTTATTTTATCCTCTGAAAGGGAAAGGGAAGTGCCAGGAGTGTTACCTACAACAAGTCCCATTCTAAATGCATCAGTACCATATTTTTCCGTTAGTATCATCGGGTCTATGACATTTCCCTTACTCTTGCTCATTTTCAGTCCTTTAGCATCAAGAACCAATCCATGCAGATAAACTGTTTTAAATGGCACTTTTCCCGTAATATATAACCCAAGCATAATCATACGCGCAACCCAAAAAAATATGATCTCTCCGGCAGTTTCCATAACATCAGTCGGATAAAAAGTCTCGTAGTCTTTAGAGCTTGGAAATCCTAGAGTAGCGAACGGCCATTGTCCTGATGAAAACCATGTATCAAATGTGTCAGTATCTTTTTGCATTTCATTACCACATTTGTTGCATGTTGATATCTCATTTTCAAGATCAACCACTCCGCCGCCACATTGATTGCAGATTTTCGCTGGTATAGGAATACCCCAGACTATTTGTCTAGAGATGTTCCAATCCGTTATGTTTTCTAGCCAGTGTATAGTTATTTTTTTATAGTGTTCTGGAATGTATTTTATCTCATCATTGTTTATTTTTTCCAATGCTTTTAGAGCAAGTGGTTTCATTTTTATAAACCATTGATTTTTTATTTGAGGTTCTATAATTGTTCCACATCTGTAACAGGTTTTAACAACGTGTTTATAGTTTTCATCAATCTTCTCCACCAATCCTTTCTTTTGCATTTTTTCGACTATCAATGCTCTGGCCTTTTTTATATGCTGACCAGCAAATTCTCCAGCGATAGGTAAAAGTTTTCCATTTTCGTCTATAATTTGTTCTTTATCTAAATTATGACGTAGAGCAATACCAAAATCTGTGGCATCATGCCAAGGCGTTATTGTCATAACTCCTGTACCAAACTCCATGTCAACAGTATCGTCTTTTATTATTGTTGCCTCGATTGGTCCGTTTATCCATTCTAGTTTTATCTTCTGACCATCTTTATATTCAGAGTACCTCTTGTCTTTTGGATGCATTGTTACATACTTGTCACCAAATTTTGTTTCCGGTCTTGAGGTTGATATTGTAAAGGGTCCGTATTTCAAATAATAGTACGGTTCTACTCTTTCTTCGTCTTTTATTTCAAGATCGGAAAAAGATGTTTGATGTTTTGAGCACCAACTAACAATTTTCTTTCCCCTATATACAATATTGTCATCTGAAAGTTTTTTGAATGTTGTATAGACGGTTTGCACAATATCTGGATCAAGAGTGAACTTTTCTCGAGACCAGTCGCATGAAGCGCCCATCTTTTTTATTTGAGATTTTATATTAGTCGAACTGTTCAAAGTAAACTCTAGAATTTCTTCGTATAGTTTTTTTGGTTCAATATCAAATCTTGTTCGACCTTCTTTTTCCAACTTTTTCTCGTACACTACTTGTGTTTCAAATCCCGCATGATCTAGACCCGGAAGCCATAGTGTTTTAAATCCTTGCATTCGTTTATATCGAATCATAATATCTTCAATAGTCAAGACTAAACCATGTCCAGCATGCAGAGAACCATTTGCATTTGTCGGCGGCATTATTATTGTGAATGCCTCGGATTTTGTTTCAGTATTTTGTTGCGGATTTTTATCCGGATTAAAAAACCCACTCTCTTCCCAGAGGTTGTAAATTCTTTTTTCAGTGGATTTTGGATTGTATGGGGATAAAAAAATACTCTTCATGTTGTTAATGTGGTCTTCATGCTACTTAGGATATCATGTAAACAGATTTAATTATAGTTTATAGTTGAAGAAAGGTATAAAAGACATGTCCTTTACACCTATAAATATAATGTCCTTTATAAATATATCTTTTAAAAGACATATTTAGCAAGCTTAGAATGAATTCTAAAGGACATACTTTATTGATTCTTAACAGAATTATAAAATATGGTTTAAAATAAGGGTTTTTATAATATTGATAGACTTGACAGTATTAAAAATAAAGAGTAATGTTTTTGATTAATAAGGATTTTCTGATTACCGATTTACATGAAACAGTTTATATACAAAGCAATATTTGGAAGATTTAGAGTCAGTAAGCTGATTCTTATTTCCGTTGCCTTTGTAACTGTTTTTACCTTTGCACACTCTGCTCATGCAGCACAGGAAGGATATGGTCAGTGGGGAACTGACAATGCTTTTTCTTCTGGAAGCATTCAAAAGGTAGGAGAAGGTTATGCTTTGACTGCTATAGGATACGGTTCTGATGATTGGAAATGTATTGTTGGAATCAAAACAGCTCCAGTTAATTCTGACGGTTCTGTAGATTTTGCGGCCGCCGATACTTCTTGGCAAAACAGTAATTGTGCAAGTGGCACTCCCGGTAGTGATGCTTCCGATTATGCTAAATTGTTTGAACCTTCAAATGGCTATGTGGTAACAGGATGGAGTTGGGGCGCCGATACTTCAGGTGGTTATCCAGATACGGATAGCGAACCAGAGGACGAATGTTTTTATCAAGAGTATATGAACCTTTCCACCAAGCAAGTCTATGCTTGGGGAGAAGCAAGTACCGGTACATGCTCTGACCGTGTATATGGACAGAGTGATTTGAAACAGGTGGCACGCGCAGGAGATGGCAGAGTAATCATTGGCATTTATTTTAATATTGATAACGATGGGCGATTGGATTTTCTTGCCATGACAACCAGAGAGGTTTCCTCTACCGCACCAGCTCCAGTTGCTTGTCCTGCCGGACAGGTGACAGTGGATGGAAATTGCCAAGGTGTGGACGGTTGGATTACAGTTGCACCAGGAAACTCTGGACTTATCGGTGGACCGACGCTTACTTGTAGCGTGCCATGCAGTCCTGATTTGCATTGGAGAATGATTGTTGGCACTGATGCCTATGTGGAAAGAAATGGAGTTTTATTTAATTCAGAAAATAATCTAGATATTTGGGATCAGTCAAATCTGGGAGTAGGCACTTATAAATATGCTTTATTTATAAAAGATGATGCCGGTACTTCCTGGGAATATCGTTCAGTTACTGTGACTGTTATTTCTCCTCCAGCACCGGCTCCTGCACCTGAACCTATTCCACCTCCAGCGCCAGTACCACCAACAAAGACAACTACAACTTGTAGTCTTACCGCAAGCGCAACAACTGTTACAACTGCTTCCGGAAACAACACTGTTACATGGACAGCTACATCCAATCCATCAGGACTTCCATATTTTTGGAATGTCACTGGACCAATTAGCAAGGTAAATGTTCCAGGTGAAGGAACAGGACTAACAAATGCCACATATACATATACATATGATACAGTCGGCACTTACGTCGCTTCATTTAATTTTCCAGGTGATAGCACCCGTCTTCCTTGTATAAGTAATCCAGTAACTTTAACTGTCACAGCTCCTGTTACACCACCTGCACCAGTACCACCAGTACCACCTACTGCACCAGTACCACCTACCGCTCTTAACACTACTTGTTCACTCACAGCTAGCGCAACTGCTATTACGAGAGGTGGAACTGTAACATGGACAGCATCATCAACCCCAAGTGGATTGCCATATTTCTGGTATGTAACTGGAACAGAAACTAAGATGCATATTGCTGGTGAAGGAACAGGACTAACAAATGCTACATATACATATACATATAACACCAGTGGTTCATACAAGGTTTACTTTGTAGTGGAGAATGCCAGTGGGATTTTCCTCTGCGCCAGTACCCCATTGTTCTTAACTGTTACAGATCCAGTTATACCTCCAGCACCAGTACCTCCAGTACCTCCAACAGACCAGCCACCAACTATCACAGTTCTTCCTCCAAATCCAGCAACTATAGTACAAGGAGGTACATATGTAGATGCCGGTGCTACAGCTTCTGACCCAGAAGATGGCAATATAACTTTTAAAATTGCCAGTACAACTACTGTAAATACAGCAGTGGTTGGAACATACAAGGTTACATACACAGTTTCCGATTCTAAAGGACAATCTGCATCTGCATCAAGGACAGTCAATGTTACACCTCCAGTAGGTGGAGGTGGCGCTGTACCAACAGGTAAGATTACATTTTGTATTATCCTTACTGATATAAATAATGTTATTGCTACTACTTCTAGTGGCTTGCCAGGTGGAGCGTTCTCATTAAACCTTTCTACAGCCACTAGTTCAGGTCTAATTCAATCACCAGCTTGGACTACAACAACCTTTTCTCCAAACAGAAAAATAATTGTAAATAGCGGTTTAGATGCAGACTGTATTACATATAGCAATTTGCCTTTTGGTAGCTATTATTATTCACCAGTTTCTGTAACTGGAGCGCTCTGGCAACCAGCTAAATACAATGATCAAGATACTCAATCAGTAAACAATGTATCTGATTTCTTCTTGTACAGTCCAGAACTTTTTAATGCTACAACCACAGACGATGCAAGTCGCAATTTAAATTCAGATGGACAGATTGTTTTGAATTCCTCTAACACAGACCGTACCTTAGTTATCTTTGAAAAAGATCAATCTGGCTCATCATGTCCAGCCCCTCAAATCACATCACTTTTGTCTGCTACAGGAGTAGTCGGTCAAGCATTTACATATACAGTAACAGCATCATCTACCACAGCCACAACATTTTCTGTCGGAACACTTCCAGCAGGTTTGTCATTTTCTACAACAACCAACACAATAAGCGGAACCCCTACAGTTTCAGGGACATATAATATTCAACTTATCGCAGCAAACCAGTGTACCGGAGGGCTTGACCTAAAAACTCTTGTTCTTACAGTAACTCCTATAATAAGTGGTGGACCAAGCTCAAACATTTCTGTCTTAAAGACATCAAACCGAACCACAGTTGGTACAGGTGAATCAATAGTCTATACAATTACCGTCGCAAACAACGGACCAAGTAATGCAACCGGAGTTATAGTTAATGACACAATTCCGAATTCACTGAATTTTGTCTCTTACACTTCTACACTCGGCACCTATAGTACAACGACTGGCATATGGACCATAGGCAATTTAAATAATGCCTCCACCACAATCCTAGCCATTACGGTGTCCGTAAAGGACGGTTTTCAAGGACAAAATATAACCAACACTGCAGTAGGAAGTGCAACGCAAAATGATCCAACTCCCACGGACAATACTTCTAGTGTTATTGTAGCCGTCAATCCAGTACCTTCAACTGGTGGCTGTACATCAAATTGTGGTGGCGGAGGAGGTGGAGGTGGAGGAGGTGGAGGGGGCGGTGGTGGTGGCGGCGGTCCAATTTGGCCCAATAACCTGACTATATTCAATGAGCAGGTTGTAGAGACTGTCCCTAATATCGCTATGGTCACATGGAATACAAACATGTTAGCTACACGACGGGTTGTATGGGACACTGTTTCTCATAATGTCCTTGATACCTCTCCAAACTATGGCTATAGGACATCTTCAGTGCTTGTCTCTAATCCACTCCTTACAGCCCACGGTATTGTTATAGGACTTGATCCAAACGTAAAGACATACTATTTCAGAGAAATATCCACAGAATTCTCTACTGGTGTTACTCGTATAGTAGTAGGTAAAGAAGTTGTTCTAGTCCGTGGAGTAATACCAACCGCTACAACTACTTCCTGTTTCTACTTGTATGATTATTTACGAGCAGATTTTAATAACAATCCAGTTGAAGTCAAAAAACTTCAAGTATTCCTGCGAGACCTTGAAGGATTTACAAACTTACAAATTACTGGGGTATATGACCCTGCCACTATCACTGCTGTTAACACTTTCCAAATGCGATATGAAAGAGATATTCTGACTCCATGGGGCCACGATGCGCCAACTGGATATACATATATTTTGACCAAGAAAAAGGTAAATGAAATATATTGCAAGATGGCTTTCCCTGTCACACCTCTACAACAACTAGAAATAGACACTTTCCGCAACTTCCTTCTTGGTTTAAAGAACGCTGGAGTAAATGTTCCAGTTGTAAATCCAAATGTGAATCTTTTTGGAACGACCACAATCCCTGTCCTTGATAACACTATAATCGGTCAAGCCACAACTACCAGCCCTATAATTTCAAGTATCCTCTCTCGACTTACGGCTAATGTCAGGTCAGCTATGAACTGGTCTTACACTCATTTCTGCACATGGTTCAATCTACTTCTTATTCTTATAATCATTATTCTTTCTTATCTATTATATAGAGAGAGGCTAAATAGCAAAAAATTGGAAGATATTAACAAAGAGTTATCTCTAAAATAAAAAAAACTTCCTGATATGGAAGTTTTTTTTAAGACAATCTTAGATTACCGTTTGCTATTATGTTTTGAGGTTTACTTAGAAGTTCTGGATAAAGCAAAATATTAATATAAGAGGCGCAAGCAATCATTAGAGCATTATCTCCTGTCATGGAGTGTGTTGGAATTTTTACTTCAAGGTTTGTATATTCAGTTTCAAATTTTCCAAATACCTCCCGCAGTTTTTTGTTTGCAATGACTCCACCAGCAATAATTAAAGTTTTTGCATTGACGTCTTCAAGAGTTTTCTTTGTTTTGTAGACTAAAACATCTACAACGGCATCTTCAAATTCCCTTGCAATATCAGTTTTTTGTTCCAGTGTAGGTTCTTCTCGTCCAAAAGTCTCTCGTAAATAATACAAAACGGAAGTTTTTAATCCAGCAAATGAGAAGTCAAAGTCATTAGAGTGAATCATTGGTCGCGGAAATTTAGCGGTATGCAGTAAGTTTTCTTCTCGTGCCCTTTGGGCAAGTTTAGATATTTCCGGTCCGCCAGGGTAGGGAAGTCCAAGCATCCGAGCAACTTTGTCAAAAGCTTCGCCTACGGCATCATCTCTTGTTTCACCCAGTATTTTGTATTCTCCCCAATTTTTTACCTCAACTAATTCCGTATGCCCTCCAGAAATTAAAAGGGCAATTGCCGGAAACTGTATTTTGTTTTGCTTTTTTGGAAATTGGTTATTGGGATTTATGATTTTATCTGTTCTGTTTAGTAAAACAGAACAGATGTGTCCCTCCATATGATTTACAGGCACCACAGGAATACCCCACAATTTTCCGAGAGCAGTAGCAAAGGAAATTCCTACCCACAGAGCGGGTGCAAGTCCCGGCCCAGATGTGACAGAAATAACATCTATATCTGGCTTTTGGATATTTTCCAAAACATTTTTCAGTCCCTCGTATAAGTTTTCTTCTCTAACTAGTATTGTTTTGATTTCTTTCCATTTTTTTACACTATACGATATATCGTATAGTGTATGCATGTCTGCTTCCACCAAAGTTTTTTTTAAAAGCGTTGGTAGTTTTTTTGCATGTTCACGCTTTGCTATCATCGGGAAAACCCCGCCGAACTCTTTGTGTATATCAATCTGCGAAAAGAGAGCGTTCCCAAGCACACTAAAAATAGGATTTTCCAAACCTCCTGTCGCTTCCACAATGCTGACCGCTGTCTCATCGCAAGATGTTTCTATACTTAAAATCCTCATGCTTCCACATTAACAAAAATAATCACAATTCACCACCTTCCTATTTTTGTTCACATACACCTAACTGATGCTACAGCATCAGTTAGGTGTATGTGAATTTTATAATTTATCTCTTACGATACATCGTAAGAGATGCACTTTATATAACATATACAATGAGCCATTTTCCTCTTCCATTAGAATTATCTGGTAATGATATTATTTCTCTCGGTCTGCGGTTTTTATCCTCAAAATCACATGATAGAACTCTAGTACCAGGTCTACATTTTTTCTCCAAAATAGGCATAAGTTTTTCCACTGCTCGTGGATATAAATAAACAAATACATGTGTGGCATTTGAAACATTGGTTGTAAAAATATTTTCTCGGCGTATTTCGATGTTCTTGTTGTTTCTTGTATGAAATTTGGCCAGGAGATAGGGGACAAAGGCCATTTCAACCCCAACTGCTTTCAGTCTCGGATATTTTTTTGTAGCTTCTCTAAGTACGCGAGCGTCTCCACAACCGAGGTCGTACAGAATACTGTCGTTATCCAGTTTTAGATTTTCAATAATTTTTTGACAAATACTCTCCGGTATAGGTACGAAAGGGGCATCTGTGGTAAAAATAGAAATGATTTGGGCAATATAAAAAAGTGCTATTACAAAAGTGACAAATAGACAAACTAACAAGACAAAAAAATAAATAAAAGGCATATATCTCCGGCTTGCACAAGGGAAAAAATCTAAAACAGTTTAGATTTTTTTCCTTGTGCGTTTATTTTACCAAATCCGAACCTGTTTCCAAAATCGGAGTAAATGATGTCGCACGCGCGAAGTGTTTGGTGATGTGGAGTTGAGCGGTACGTTCCACGACGAATTCCGTCACAACCCAGCGTCCACTACACCAGACTGTCGGGTACGACAGTCTGCTTCCGTTCCCGCTGTTCTGTTTCCGCCCTCGCCTCGCCCCCGACCCCATACAAGTTTGTTTGGCGCGGATTGCATTTGGATTCGGTATGGCGGTGGCGAGTCTCGGGCAGGTTTCTCCTTTGAAGGGAGAAACTGACGGAATTCTAGTGCCAATTCAAATTCGGTGTCTCGGACATTCCTTTGGGCTAGTGGTAATATACACTTCTGTTTTTGTTTAACCACGCCCAAAACGGAACATGTCCGAGACGCTAAATCTTTTGTGTGCTTGCCCCAACCCCCTCCCATGCGCGCACACGGAATCCCGCCTAACGGCATGGGAGACTCCCTACCAGAGTGAGCCTTACGGCTCACATACACCATTTGAGCCGTTTGCCTACGGCAAACAAAAACATTGAAATTTTTTCCAAAATTTGAGAAGATTAAAAAATGACTGATGACGACAAAGAATATGATGAGTGGAATAAATTGAAAAAAGAAATTCAATCTGGCACTGACGTGCCAGATTACTTCCCACAAGAAGGCGAAGTGTGGATGTCTTCACTTGGAAAAAATATTGGTTTTGAACAAAACGGAAGTGGTACTAATTTTTCAAGACCGATTCTTGTTGTTAAGAAATTTAACAATCATATGTTTTGGTGTGCTTCGCTTTCTACCAAACAAAAGAAATTTGATTTTTATTATAATTTCACTGATCCAAATGGAGAAAAGGTTTCTGTCATTTTGGCTCAATTAAAATTGGTTAGCGTAAAAAGATTGAAAAGAAAGTTGTATGATATTTCCAGCAGTGACCTTATAGAGATAAAAGGGAAATTAAGGAAGTTTTTAGAGTAAATCGAAACCCCGCATCTCTGCGGGGTTTCTCGGAGCCTTTCGGCACTTTGTATCATTAGTATAGCAAGTGGTATATGAATGTCAAATGAATTGGACTTGCTTTTTTATATGGATATGGTACAATCCAAACAGATTTCTCAACCCGCAAACCTTAATTTAAGAGGAGAAAAGTACCTTGAAACACAACAAGTTTCTGAGTTTTGTAACGATTCTTTGCGTTTTGAGCCTCTGTAAAATTGAGGTTACAAACAGCGTGGGCGTGCCTTCGGCACGCCCACTCCTTGGTTGGTTCTCAACCGCTAAGTTCCATTTTGGTGTATTTATTGTACCAAGTTAGAACCTATTTTCAAAACAAAGTGAGGTAATGAATGTGGCACGCTCCGAGAAAGTGGTAATGTGAAATGTAATCGTACGCTTCACGAAAGCCCCGCCACCGCCTCGCTTCTCTCGGCAACCCCCAAAAGAAAAAATGTCTCTTGCTCTTTTGTTTTTCGCGGGATGGATTTTTTCTAAAATGGAAAGGACATTTTTCTTTTTGGGGTTCTGCCCTCCAAGTATTCGGGCAGTGTGGCGGGGCTTCAATTCGGACTCGGTTTTGGAAAATTTGTGGTATGAATACGCCAGAAGAAATCCTTGTTGGGTTTCTAAAAATTGTTCATTTACAACCTAAAAAGGAGGCAGTTATGCTAGATATCCGATTCATTCTCGACAACGTCGACCTGGTCAGGCAGAACACGCAAGATCGTAATGCCAACGCCGACGTCGACAAGACGGTTGCCCTGTATGGGCAGCTGAAGCAGAAGAGGCAGAGCCTCGAAGAAGCGCAGCACCGATCCAACCAGATCTCCGGACAATTCAAAGGCGCTGATGAAGCGACCCGCGAGCAGCTCAAGATCGAGGTTGCTGGTCTCAAGCAGACCATGACAACGCTCAAGGAAGAGATCGCTATCGTCGAAAAGGAGTACACCGAAGAAGTGCTCAAGATTCCCAATCTTGTCGCTCCCGACGTTCCTTCTGGCAAAGATGAGCACGGCAACGTGCCCATCAAGCATGTTGGCGAGCCCACCAAGTTCGGCTTCAAGCCACTCGATCATGTCGAGCTCGGCAAGAAGTTGGACATCTTGGACTTTGAGGCGGCGGCGAAAGTCACCGGCTCGAAGTTCTACTTCCTGAAGAACGAAGCCGTTCTTCTCGAACTCGGCCTCATCCGTTTCGCGCTGGACTTGGCGATCAAGCATGGCTTTACGCCGGTGACAACGCCGGAACTTGCTCGTGACGAGATCATCACGGCTTCTGGATTCTCTCCGCGAGGACCCGAAAGCCAAATCTACTCCCTTACAGAAGGAGGCCTGAGTCTTATCGGCACCGCCGAAATCACTATCGGTGGCTATCTATCCAAAACGGTAATTCCGGAGGAAGATCTCCCGATCAAGATCTCCGGCGTCAGCCATTGCTTCAGAACCGAAGCTGGGAGCGGCGGTCGTGAGAGCAAGGGACTTTACCGAGTACATCAGTTCAGCAAAGTCGAACTCTACCAATTCGTTCATCCCGACAAGAGCGCAGCTGCTCACGAAGAGATGCTCGCGATTGAGGAAGAGTTTTACCAAGCCCTGAAGCTTCCTTATCGTGTCTTGCTCATGTGCAAGGGCGATCTGGGAACCCCTGCCTACCGGAAGTACGACATCGAAGCGTGGATGCCTTTTGTCGGCGAAGGTGGTGGATATGGTGAGGTGACGTCCGCGTCAAACTGCACCGACTTCCAAGCGCGACGCTTGAACACCAAGTTCAAAAATAGCGCTTCTGGCAAGACTGACTTCGTCCACACCCTCAACGGCACAGCTGTTGCTGTTACTCGAACGATGCTCGCCATCATCGAGAACAATCAGCAGGCCGACGGGACTGTGCTTATTCCCGAAGTTCTGCATCCCTACATTGGGTTGCAGTCAATCAAACCGAAACGTAGGAAGTTCTAACAATTCCAACGTAAACTCTCAAACAAAGGAGGTGCAACATGGACAAGGCAAACTTGCTCGTCTACTCGTCTGGAGCGCCCAAAATCGACGACACCGAATTCGAGGTCGTCGAACGCAAGGGCATCGGCCATCCGGACACGCTCTGCGACACAATCGCCGAGAAGGTGTCCCAAGCATACTCGCAGTACTGCTTGAAACGCTACAGCATCATCTTGCGACACATGGTCGACAAGATCGCTCTGTCTGGCGGCTCTGCAAAGGTCAAATTCGGTAGTGGTGAAATGCAGAAGCCCGTCAGGCTTTATCTCAACTGTCGGTTCACCCGAACTTGGCAGCAGGAGACCATCCCTTATCTTGAGATCGTCAAGGATACGGTCTACAAGCACCTTGGAGATGTTCTGCCACTTCTCGATTTGGACCAGTGGCTCATGATCGTGGATAACACGCACTTCGCACCCGGCCCTGGTGTCGTGTACGAAGCTGATGGATCGACACAGAATGAACGCCAGTTCTTCTTCGAGATCCCGCAAAAAGAGTTTGCGGTTTTCCATGACAACAGCCTGCGCTCGAACGATACCTCGACGGCAGTAGCGTACAGTCCGCTCAGTGCCACCGAGAAGATCGTGATGCTCGTTGAGACCACGCTGAATGGGAAGGAGTTCAAAAAACTCTATCCCTATGTCGGCATGGATATCAAAGTGATGGCCAGACGCATGAAAAAGCGAATGGACATCACTGTTTGCATTCCGTTTATCGCTGCCCACACCCCGAGTAAGGACTTCTACTTCGAGAAGCTGAAGTTCCTGGAGGGCATCATCAAGCAATTGGTGGTGTCTCAGTTCGGACAGTTCGATGTTACGGTTTCGCTCAATACAAGGGACAATCCGACCAAATCGGATTATTACCTCACACTGAGCGGAAGCGCTATCGAAAGCGGCGACGAGGGTGTTGTCGGACGAGGTAACAGATACAACGGGGTCATCCCGTTCACTCGACACATGAGCATGGAAGCTTGCTGCGGCAAGAATCCTGTCTACCATGTAGGCAAGCTCTATACCGCTATCTGTTCTCTCATTTCCGAGGAGATTCATCATCTCGTAGGACTTGAGACATATGTGTACCTGACGTCTCAGATGGGCAGGAGCCTGTCAGACCCATGGTCCGCATGTGTAGAGATCTGTGGTGGAAACGCAACACCTGTACAACGTCAGATGATCGAAGAAATCATTGAATGTAATCTTGCCAACGCCAATGAAACCACCCAAAAAATCGTGAGGGGTGAACTGAACCTTTTCTGAAGAGAGAAGGTTCTCAGTACCCATGTCGCAAAGGCATGGGTACTTTTTTATTTATAGATCAAATGATTCTTCGGGACTAACTTCTTTTTTTGTTCCATTAGAAAAATAAATAACACAAGGCTTAGTACCAACGCATAATGCAACCCCACTTTCTATAACTAAACCGGTTTCTTCTGGTAGACAAACAATCGGCAAATTATGATCACTTACCCATGCTTTGAATCGGTCATTTTGTTCATCTTTAAAATGACAAGCTACTGAAAAGTTATTAAGAAGATTGAATCCTGATACGTCTTGTAAACCTATCTTGTTTTCATCATCATGAGTATCAATTCTTTTTCCCATTATGATTGCACCGGCACTACCTCCATATACTTGTCCGCCAGCTTCAATATATTGTATTAAAACATCGGCAAATCCAGATTCCCGAATCTCCTGAATAAGGCTCCATGTGTTACCTCCACCAATATATATCCCATCAAACTCTTTGATGACTTCGAGATTATATTTTGATGGATCATCTACTGTTTCAAATTGAACATCAGTCCTCTCATGAAGTTCTGTAATGTTTTTCATCCACAAATGTGCTGTGGAATAAAGTTTGTGCCCACGAAGGGCAATAGGTATGTATAAAAAGCGTCCATTTTTGGGCAATGTATCAAAAAAAAATTTGTCGAGGGGGAATGATTGCTTTTCATTACCACCCCCCGACAAATATATTCTGTTGTTCTCCTTTAGGTTTTGCATGTTTGTATCGCTTTGCGTAACTCGTAAATGTTGATGTTACAAGTATACACCAAGCGGTCGAAATAAGCTTCTGTCGTCTCGTCTCGAGGTGGCGGAAGCTTTAACGCTTCACAAACTTTCAGGTTGACGAACCTCTCGATCTCCAAGCGTGCAAGCTGGACAGTGGTGTCTCGACTGATGGACGGATTGATGAACTGCGCCCAGTAATCAAAGTAATACGCAAGAATGCTATACACATTCACCCCGTAGTACTTTTCACTAAGCACCTTTGCGAATCGCCTAAACTGAAGGCCTGGACCTTTATTTGCAGCTTGGACACCGCACAGGACCAGAAGCGCCATAGTTCGACACGAATCGAACATCTCTCGTGTACCTGTCGCTGTCCACGGCATCAGCGTGTCGAAATAGGAATCAGTCTTGTTTACGACCCACGCTACTCTTTCGAGACCGAAGCCGATATCACTGATTGCAATGGCTGGGCGATTTGGCTGGGGAGTAAGAAGATAGGCGGCATCACCAAGCTCAAGTCCTCCGTAGGAGAAAAAGAGCTCAAGCGCCGAAAATTTCCCGGTTCCCCAATCGTTTACAGATGTTCTCATGACGATGATGAAGTCGTTCATGTGAAGACCGAGCTTGGAGAGAATCGTGCACCAATGATCTACTGACTGCAAATGCTCGGAGAACTCGGCTCCCATTTTTTCAGTGCATACGTTCACGAAGGAAGTTGACGTTCCTTCCTGTGACTCGACATGCGGCTGAAACTGCATACGAACGCATGGCTGTGCCACGAACACCTTGTCATTCCGAATTTCCTGGTTTCGATGAATGATGTCATCAAACATCTGAACGCCGGCGATGACCAGGTCAGTCTGACCTTCGAAATTAGCGATGTTCATAGGGGTTGCCACATTGAAGCCTGTCGAGCGAAAGTATTCGCTTATTCGTGAGCTGATTTGCGCTGGTGTCAGCATTCTCTTTCGTTTGCTGTATGTGCGAAAAGGATAGTCTCCCTTATCGCACTTATGCCAGCCACAAACCGAGACATCCATCTTGGCAGATGTCTTAGAGAAAAAAGTCCTGCCGCAAGTGCTACACGAGTGCATTTCCCATTTCCTTTCGGCCATAAATTTCTTCACAGCCTCCGAGTTCGTATCCACGCTGGATTCCTGTTCGGATTTCATGATCGTCCTCCTTTTTAGGTTGTAAATGAACAATTTTTAGAAACCCAACAAGGATTTCTTCTGGCGTATTCATACCACAAATTTTCGTTTTATACAAGCCCGCGCCCGAATTGAAGCCCCGCCACACTGCCAGAATATCTTTACGGGCAGAACCCCAAAAAGAAAAATGCCCTTTCCATTTTAGAAAAAATCCACCCCCGCGAAAATCAAAAGAGCAAGGAACATTTTTTTCTTTTTGGGGTTGCCGAGTGAAGCGAGACGGTGGCGGGGCTTTCGTGAAGCGTACGATTACATTTCACATTACCACTTTCTCGGAGCGTGCCACATTCATTACCTCACTTTGTTTTGAAAGTAAGTGCGAGCTTGGTACAATAAACACACAAAGGAAAAAATCTAAAGCAGTTTAGATTTTTTCCCTTGTGTGTTTATTGTACCAAGTCCGAACCTATTTTCAAAACAAAGTGAGGTAATGACTTCGCACGCCCCGCGTACGTGGTGGTGTGAAATGAAGTCGTACGCTCCGATACGAATTCCGTCACGGCACAGCCTCCGCTCCACCAGACTGTCGGGTACGACAGTCTGCCTCCGCTTCTGCTGTTCCGCTCCGCCCTCGCCTCGCCACCACGCATTCTGTTTTGATTTGGCGGGGGTTTTCTCTTTTTGATTTTGTATGGTGGTGGCGGGCGAGGTCGGGTTTCTCCTTGAGGGGAGAAACTGACGGAATTCTTAGTGCCAATTCGGTGGACTCGGTTTTGCCAAAACTATTTTCTGGGGATTTTGATTTGGCAAAACCGAGACTAATATTTTTGAAATTCGGCGAGATTCGGGTTTGGATTCCGCCCGCAGAAAGGGGTCTGGGGAATGAATGCGGGCGGGCTTTGAGTTTCGGATTTTGGCGGGGCTGGCTA
>LBYF01000015.1:0-9262 GCA_000996025.1 Parcubacteria group bacterium GW2011_GWA2_40_14
ACATCCAGTTTGAATGTTGGTGACGTCGTCCCGATGCCGACGTTGCCGTCGAATCTAGATGTGCCTCCGTCTACCCACAAGGCGTATTCGTTGGTGTTGCTGATGTTCGAGCCGCTCGGCGCGCCTTCTATGTATACATTGGCAAGATTTGTAATGGATTCAGTGCCACCGGCCGCAACCCCGTTTACAGTTGGAGTCAAGAATTGATTGGCGCGCCAGTCAGTCAGGGCTGTGCCATCAGTCAAGGTTTGAGTGTTGGCCTGGGAACGGAACGTAATTTGTTCGGCGGTGATAGATGAGGCATTTGCCCTATCTATGTCAAGCGTACCGCCCGGCCCCGTCGTCCCGATGCCGACGTTGCCGTTCGTATCTATGACCATTCTACTGGTGGTGGCAAGAGCGTCTGTCATGGTGTTAATAGAGAACAGACCTCTTGAAAATCCGATGGTGGCATAGTGCTGATTGGCCGCTGCTCCTGTGTTCTCTAGCAGAAACTGGTCGGTTGCTCCGGCGTTTGTCAAGTTGAAAAGCCGAGTTGGGGTCGTCGTCCCGATGCCGACGTTGCCTGCTGTTGTTGCTAGGTAAGTCCCACCAGTAACCGTAAGTGATGATGAGGTGGCGTTACCGAGTGTTGTTAAGCCTGTGATGTTCAATGTGCTTGTCCCTGTGATTGCTCCACCTGCAAAGAGAGAGCTGGAGAAGTAACCTGAACCTGCTACATCTAGTTTGAATGTTGGTGACGTCGTCCCGATGCCGACGTTGCCGAGATTATCAATTCTCATTTTCTCAGTAACAGACCCGCCATTTACCTGCGTACTGAAAATCAAAACACCAGCATTGTTGCCAGCAGTTCCATTTAACTTCGCGCCTTGGATAGTGCCAAATGATGTGTAGGCGCCAACATCGTTCAATCCTCGAAATGCTAAACGGCCTCCTACGCCAGCGGCTTGCGCTGTATCATCTTGGAGGTAAACGGTCGACACGTTGTAGTCTGCAAATCCAGACGTGCGAAAGGTGGCTGCCGCTGGTGTGGTTGCGGCGCTGACAACTTCTAATTTATACCCCGGCCCCACCGTCCCGATGCCGACGTTGCCGCTTGCTGTTGCAAAGTAGGCGGAGCCGGTTGCGGTGATGTTAGTTGTTGTCGCTCGAGTCAGTGAGAGGAGACCCGTGCCGAGGTTGATTGCGCTGTTGTTGGTGGTGTTGAGAGAAAGTGTGCCCGCTGTGTCAAGGAGGTAGTTTCCTGATGTGGTCAACTGTGTGCCGGTTGATGTGGCTGTGCCTGCTATACCGATAGAGGTGCCGAAATATCCTGTTCTCCAACGCAACCAGTTGGAAGAGTCTCCGAAATCAAGCAGATTGTCAGATGTGGGAAAGAGAGAGGAGCTCAATCTGGAGTTGATATTCACAACATCTGTGGTTGTGGCGTTGCCTAGTGTAGTGTTTCCTTCTACAGACAATGTGCTTGTCCCTGTGATTGCTCCACCGAAGTATCCTGTACCGGAGAAGTAGGCGTTGCCCATCACATCTAGTTTGAATGTTGGTGACGTCGTCCCGATGCCCACATTTCCTCCAGTAGTAGCAAGATAGGTGGAGTTAGTTGTTGTCAGTTGAGTTCCTGAAGCGTTGACGAATGAGAGGAGTCCTGTCAGAGTTGTTGCTCCTGTCACTGATAGGGTTGATGTGGCAGTGAAAACAGATGCTGTAACTGTCCCTCCGTCAAAGAAGCCGGAGCCGGCTACGGAGAGGCGGTAACCGGGAGTGGTGCTTCCGATGCCTATTCGTCCGTTTGTTGTATCAATGTTGAAAATATTTGTTCCCGCCGCGTTTTGGAAAGTGAAAGCCTGTGTCTGATTGTTTTGCGGAATAAAATTTAGAGAGGAGTTTGCTCCATTAGTTGCAAATGTTGTAGAGCCAACTGCGTTTGTAGATGCCGTCCATTCATTGGACGAGTCGTATTGAACACGGAACTGCGGAGTGGAAACGGAGGTGATGGTTTGCGAGCCGGAGTTGATGATGCCACCAGCTAGCAAGTTACCGGAGTTGTCAACGCGAAAGAGAGTGGTGCCGGCTTTGGTTTTGTAATTTATAAAATCACCCGATGGATTAGTGTCCGTTACTCTGTAGGCCGAGAGTATGGTGTTACCGTTGCCGGTTTGGAGGATTTCAATATTGGCCGTGGGTGAAGTGGTACCAATGCCGATTCTGCCAGATGATTGCTGGATAATGAATTGCGATGCGCCGACAACTAGTCCTCCGGTCGCGATGGTGGAAGTTGCCACAGTAGAGGTGGCATTGAAATGTCCGAATGTCGGAGTTGAAGTGGCTGACAATTGTCCATTTGCATTGGTGGAGAGAAGAGAGTTTATGGAGATGTTGGGGAAAGCAACTGTGCCCGTGGCGGTGAGATTGGTTACCCTAGTGGTATAGCCAGTGAAAGTATCGGCGAAGAGAATAGTTGTGGTGGCCGATTGAGATGATGTTGTGCCGGTAATAGTTAGGTTGGTTAATGTGGTGTTAGCGCCTGTTACAGAAAAATTGCCACCCACACTGACATTACTGCCAAATGAGCCGGTTGTTGCGCTAAGTGATACTCCAGAAATGCTTCCACTGATGATGTTTGCGTTTGTCAGTGTGGTATTGTAGAGATTATCTATTTTCTGCGACTGGGCGATTTGCTGGTAAACATTTGTAATGCTTCCGCCTCTGCCTGTGGAAAGTCCGGAAAACTGGACGGTCATTTGTGAAAGTAGTTTGTTTGAAAGAATCTCTAATTGTGTGTCCAGTGATGCTTGGGTCAAAAAACCGGCTATTGGTTTTTCTATAATCCTCTCAATTACTTTTTGGATAACATTGTTTGTAACACCTAGTGTGGGCGACCTGCCTTTCCCAACACTTGGTGCGGGCGGTACTCCGAGCTCACCGAGTGTTGAAGAGTTTTTTGCAAGAGGAATAATTTCATTTGCAACTATTTCCGGTGTTTTGAAAAATGATGCAAGTCTAGAATAAACAAAATTATTAAAAAAATTATTGACCCCATTGTAGACTGCAAGTCCCGCCCCATCCAAATGTCCATAATCTTCCAGATTAGTAAAATAGGAAGCAGCCGAAAAATTTTCCCGCACCAGTTTCCTTTCGGCAAGAGAAAGCCGTACTATCTTTTCTTTTATGTATAGAGGCGGATTTTGGAAAGCTGTATAAAATTCTTCTCCAAAAGAAAAACTTGTTTTGCGTAGATTCTCTCCCCAGCTTATGTATCGTGAGCCCAGTTCTTTGGAATAGAAATCGGAAACTTCTCTCATTGCCTGATAGAAATCGTTCGGGGCAGAAGAAATATTTTTTGAAAGGTTTTGAAGATTAACCAATGAAGGTAAGGAAGACTCTGAAGCCAAAATATCATCCTTTAGCAAGACCGCTCCAGTAGTCAAAACTAAACCAAGAACAAAAACTGCCACCTGTTTTGGCAAAAGTGAAAAGCTTGATAGTGGTAGAGTGGGTGAAAAGTCTGCCGAGATATCTTTTGGCTCTATTGTTTTTTCAATCTCGTCTGTCCGAGATTCTTTCAAAGATGGTTCTGCTACTTGTTCAATTTTTGCCCCTGAATTTTTGTGAGAGAGAATTGAATCGTGCGTAACATACCAAACTCGTCCAATTCTTTTTGAATCAACTTTATTTCCTCTGCAAAGTTGTCCAATGTAGTCTTTTGAGTAACCTGTAAGAGAGCTTGCCTCTTTTACAGAGATATATTTTTTATTATCAAAAAATAAATCCTGATTCATTACCAAAATTATACAATTTAAAAGTTGATAAAGTGTGTAGAAAGTGTGGATAACAAAAGATATCTCGTTTAGACGAGGTTGTGGCAAAAATTTTTTCTCGGATGGATTTTTAAATAGAAGTTACAAATAGAAATCAGAAAAAGACCTGCGCTCTGAAAATTTAGATTCTTTTAGGTTTATGGGATAGAGAAAATGATAATAAGATTAAGCTTAGGAGTATCCTTTAATAAGAAATTATAGAAAATTAAATGAATTAGATTTTTAAAAAGTTATCAACAGTATGGCTTGATAAGCCATACTAAACTTTATAAAATAAACATGTATCTTTAGTAATGTTTATAAATGTATAAACTATGGCAAACCTATATATAACAATAAAACAAGCATCAAAAATTTTAGGTGTCAGTCCTCTTACACTTCGCAATTGGGACAATAATGGCAAGCTCAAAGCCCACCGCCACCCTATGAATAATTATAGAGTTTATAAAATAGAAGATTTGGAACAAGTCATTGTGGAGATAGAAGCAAATACCGGACTACGAAAAAGCTCAAAAAAAGAGGTCCGAAAGCTCATTGTCCGCCATCTCACTGAAGAATAATTACACTACTTTGTCAATAGTTCCAAAGCGATAGTTTTGAGCATTTCTGGATTTGCAGAACCTTTTGTTTCTTTCATTGCTTGTCCCACTAGAAATTGCAGGACACTAGTTTTGCCCCCTTTGTATTCTGTAACCACTTTCGGATTATCTGAAAGTATTTTCCCTATTACTTTCTTTATCTCTTCTACATCATTTTTTTGTATCAATCCTTTTTCTTTTGCAATTGTTTCTGGCTCTCCCCCATTTTCAAACATGAGTTTCAAAATGTCTTTGCCTGCACGCGACGACAACTCTCCTGTGCTTATTAGTATAGTAAGTTTTGCGAATGTATCTGCTGTAATAGACCCGAGCGTAAACTCGATTCCTTTTGATTTAGAGAGTCCGATGAGATCGGAGGTGATGTAGTTTGAAGCAGTTTTAATCATTTTCCCAACACTTGGTGAGAGCGTTACTTCGTCGCCCACACCAAGTGTTTTTACCACTTCTTCAAAAAATTCCCCGACTTCTTTTTGGATTACATAAACTTCAATGTCTTCTTCTTTTATTCCAAAATCTTTTGCGTAGCGAGCTCTCTTTTCCCATGGAAGTTCTATTAGAAACTCTTTTAATTCATTTTGTGAAAATTCAGGAATGTCAGATATAAAAAGTTTTGGCAAGTCTGGGTCTGGAAAATACCTGTAGTCATGGGCAGACTCTTTCAGTCGCTGAGAAAATGTCACTTGTTTATTTTCATCCCAACCACGGGTTTCTTGGACCACTTTCTCTCCCCTCTCCAAGAGTTCTGTTTGTCGTTTGAATTCGTACTCAATAGCCTTCCCCACAGCACGGAAAGAGTTTATGTTCTTTACCTCGACTTTGGTTCCCATAGGACCTATGTGACCAATAGGACTTATACTAATGTTTGCCTCAATTCGCATCTCGCCCTTTTCCATATTGGCATCCGAAACATCAAGGTATTGGAGAAGGAACTGAAGCTCTTTGGCAAAATGTGTGGCTTCCTCGGCCGTATGCAAACTTGGTTCCGTAACCAACTCCATGAGTGGTACCCCCGCTCTGTTGAAGTCAAGCAGGGACGAGTTAGGAGTATCGAGTATCGAGTATCGAGAATTCGCATCTGTACTTTCGTAACTCTTGTCTCGTGACTGGTGACTCGACCTGGCTGTGTCCTCCTCTAAGTGAATGCGTGTCAGTTGTACTCCGTTCAAGGTTCCTCCTTGTGCAAGCGGATGTTTGTATTGACTTATCTGATAACCTTTTGGTATATCCGGATAAAAATAGTTTTTGCGGTCCCACTCTGTAAAATCGGCGATTTTCCCCCCGACGGCCGTACCAACTAGAAGAACTTTTTTGACCGCCTCTTTGTTTATGACGGGCAATGTCCCTGGGTGACCCATGCAAACAGGACAAATGTTTACATTTGGAAACTTTTCAAAATTCTCGCTTATAGGCATATTGGCACAACCACAAAACATTTTACTTTTTGTGGAAAGTTCGGCGTGGACTTCAAGCCCTATGGTCATGGTGTATGTGTCCATATGATAATTTTATATTTTCCCCAAGATTTTGACTAATTCGTCTGAAAGACTTTTGACGGATTGGTCATCAATAATAGAAACGCCGAGGACATTTTTGTGAGATTTTTTAAAGAGTTTTTTGTAGGATTCCAGTTTATCTCCGTCTATTAAATCTGTCTTGGTCAATAAAATAATTTCTGGTTTCTCTAGCAAAGATGGGTCGTACTTTTTTAATTCCTCCCTGATTGTTTTGTATACCTCTAAGGGCTTATCGTTTTCACAAGAAATACAATGCATGAGCATTTTTGTTCTGGAAATGTGACGCAAAAATTTGTGACCAAGTCCTTTGCCTTCCGATGCTCCGTGAATAAGCCCTGGAATATCTGCAATAATAAATCCGTACAAGTCACCGAGGTTTGGTGTGAGTGTGGTGAACTGGTACGAACCTATTTTTGCCTTTGCTTTTGTTAAAGCATTTAAAATACTGGACTTGCCGGCATTTGGCAGACCAATCAGCCCTAGGTCAACCATGAGCTTGAGCTCAATAAAAAATTCCCCACCTTCACCTGGTTTACCGACGGTAGATTCTTGTGGATTGACATTTTTTGAACCTTTAAAGTAATTGTTACCACGCCCACCCCACCCACCTTTCAAAAAGAAAATCGGCTCTGCGCTTAAAACTTCGATAAACTCTAGGGTGGCTGTATTTGTCACCACACTACCAATTGGTAATTCAATAGTAATATCACTCCCTGATTTACCGTGCATACAATCTCCATGACCATTATCACCGTTATCAGCATTAAAATCTTTTATAAAGCGATGTCGTGAAAGCGCCCCGATGTCGTGAACACCTTGGAGATAGACGCTTCCTCCTTTGCCTCCGTCGCCACCACCCGGACCGGCATGACTCAAACCTTTGACATGCATCCACGAAACTATGCCGTCTCCTCCTTTACCCGCCCAAATATTGAGTGTTAGTTCATCTATAAACATAAGCCTACTTTACACAATTGGGAGGCCAAATACAATTATGTTTGGCAACATACGTTATAATCCTGCTATAGCAGGACTCTAACGTATGTGAGTAAAATTATGTTATTAAGGAATAGTAGGTGTTGAGTTATCCACACCACCTAAACAAAATAGGGTTTGCAAAAAATATACAATTTGGTACAAATATGGCAATTACCAATATAAGAGTTAAAAGTTTATAAAGTTATAAAGTTTATAAAGTCAAAATCAATTTGCATTTACTTTAAAAACTTTACAAACTTTAAACTTTACAAACTAAATTTTATGGATGATTTGGAACCAACAAAAGAAAACGAAGAAGAAACAGGGGGTGATTTGGATGATGGACTAATACTAGAAAATAAAAAACCGAAAGCAAAAGATGATGATTCGGTCTCTTTGGATGACCTTGGTGATGAGGAGGAGGAGGTATTGGCAGAAGATTCCTTTGACGACGTTGACCTCTGGTAAGTAAACTTGCGCACACCCAGTGTGCGCAAGTTTACGGAACTATGATTTTGAGGAAGCGGCGCTTTCCTATTTTATACGTTCCGTTTGAAACTTTTATCTCTAGGTTTGTAACTTTTGTTCCATTTTCCATTTCTGTAATTGCCCCTTCGGAAATTAGTCGGCGGAACTCTGTTTTTGAATCAACCACCTTTTCTGCTAACAAAACCTCCACCAAAGTGAGACCTTGTACGACAGTTACTTCCAAAACATCATTTGGCACACCACCTTTGGTAAAAGTCTCCTCAAAACTTTCCTCTGCTTCTTTTGCTTTTTCGTCTCCATGGTAAAAAGAAACTATTTCTTTTGCTAATCTTTTTTTGAACAACATCGGATTTTGTCCAGACTGTACTTGTTGTTTCATATTTTCTATTTCTGCCATAGGCACACGAGTCGCAAGTTCAAAGTAGTCGAAAATAACATCATCAACAATAGACATTATTTGTCCGTACATCTCCTGGGCCTCATCCGAAATAGGAATAAAATTTTTCAGACTTTTCCCCATAGGTCTACCGTCAGAACCTATCAAAAGATTCATCACAACTGCATTTTGAGGAACAAGTCCGAAAGAAGGCATTATGTGTCGCCCAGCAAGAAGATTGAATGTTTGATCAGTGCCACCAAGCTCAACATCACAATTTAGAGCAACAGAATCATAACCTTGCATGAGTGGATATAAGAATTCATCTAACCCAATCTGTTTGCCAGATTTGTAGCGAATAGAAAAAGTCTCACGATCAAGCATTTGAGCGACCGTAAATTGCTTTGTTAAATTTATAACATCATTAAAATCCAAATCCCTTAGCCATTCAGAATTGTGCCGTATTGTTGTTTGATCTTTAATTACAGTTTTAAAAAACTGGTTTGTGTAAGACTGTTCCATTTTTTTAATATCATCTAGTGTTGTCTCTTTGCGCATATCAACTTTGTCAGAGTGGTCGCCAACGAGTGTAGTGAAATCCCCTATGATTAGGGTGACTTTGTGGCCCAATTCCTGAAAATCGCGAAGTTTCCTGTGAATAACAGAGTGTCCAAGATGCAAAAAAGACCCAGTAACATCAGTACCAAGTTTAAAATGTAGTTGTTTTCCACTCAAAAGTTTTTTTTGAAGCTCTTCTTTTGTAAAAACTTCGTGAACACCGCGAGTGAGTACCTCCTCTATTTTTTGTGGGTCTGTATTTATTTTTTGTGCTCCAAAACTAAACATGCTATCACTTTATCATATATATGGTAGAATACGAAAGATTATGACCCAGTAGTGAAATTTTAGTTCGATTATGTTCTACACCTATATCTTAAAAAGTAAAAGTGGTGAATTGTATATAGGATGTACATCTGACCTCAAGCGTAGATTTGTAGAACATAATCAAGGGTTAAATCCTTCGACTAAGCGTTACAGGCCATGGGTAATCATTTACTATGAATGTTGTCTTAATAAAGTCGATGCTAAACGGAGAGAAAGATATTTTAAAACTACACAAGGTCGAAGGTTATTGAAAAGAAGGTTAAAGGAGTATTTTTATAAAGAAAAGTCGAAGGATTTAACAAACTAAAATTCTACTACTGGGATGAAAATTCTCTCCAAACGGGTTTTTAGTTTTTACAAAAAAACACTGCGGAAGCATGGAAGGCAAAATGTACTGATATTTATTCTTTCGTGCCTCTTGGTTTTTGTCAGCATTGGACTAATTTGGATGTCAAGTTTGAAAATCCCGGCTCTTGACACCGTAGAAGACCGGAGGGTTAGCCAATCAACAAAAATATATGATGGTACGGGGAAAATTATTCTTTTTGATGTTTTCCAGAATACAAAACGGACCGTTGTGCCGTTTGAAAATATTTCAGAATA
>LBYF01000015.1:9351-24022 GCA_000996025.1 Parcubacteria group bacterium GW2011_GWA2_40_14
CTTGCTCTCAAATTGGAAAAAATATTGTCAAAAGAAGAAATTTTCAGCATATATTTAAATGAAATTCCTTATGGTGGCAATCTCTATGGCATAGAAGAAGCAAGTCAAGCTTATTTTGGAAAAAGTTCCAAAGATATTACTGTCGCTGAAGCGGCCTATCTTGCGGCATTACCCAAAGCCCCTACCTATTATTCTCCGTACGGCAAAAATAAAGATAAGTTGGAGGAGCGAAAAAATCTGGTGTTGAAAGAAATGTATAATGATGGAAAAATCAGCGACACTGAATACAAAAATGCATTGGATGAAAAGGTTGTTTTTATTGATAAATTAAGCAAAGGCATCAAAGCTCCCCATTTTGTTATGTTTGTGCGGAATTATTTGGAAGAAAAATATGGGATTGATGCTGTGGAGCATGGTGGGCTAAAAGTGACCACGACCCTTAACTATACCCTGCAAGTAAAAGCCGAGGAAATAGCTAAAAAATATGCTCTGGAAAACAAAAAGAATTTTAATGGAGAAAACGACGCTTTTGTGGCTATTAACCCAAAAAACGGAGCGATTTTGACTATGGTTGGTTCTCGGGATTATTTTGACACGGAAATAGATGGTAATTTTAATGTGGCTACAGCTCATCGTCAATCTGGTTCCACATTCAAACCTTTTGTCTATGCCCAAGCTTTCATAAAAGGTTATACACCAGAAACTATTGTCTTTGATTTACCAACACAATTTGGAGCTCGTTGCGCTCCAGATGATAGAACAAGCGATATTTCAAAAGGGTGTTACGCCCCGGACAACTACGACAGCAAGTTTAAGGGTCCTGTAACACTACGAGAGGCCTTGGCTCAATCAAGAAATGTGCCGTCAGTTAAAACTTTATATTTGGCTGGTGTAAAAGCATCTATTGATTTGGCAACTAGAATGGGGGTTAATATGGCTGGGGATGAAAACTTGTATGGTTTAACTTTGGTTTTGGGGGGTGGTGAGGTATCTCTTCTTGATATGACATCTGGTTATGGTGTCTTTGCAACAGAAGGTGTTAGAAACCCATATACCGCCATATTAAAAATAGAAGATAAAAATGGAAATGTTTTGGAAGAAATAAGACCAAAACCAATGCAAGTTATTGACCCGGAAATAACAAGAAAGGTGTCAGACATACTGAATGATAACGTGGCCAGAACTCCTTTGTTTGGAGCAAATTCCAATCTTTATTTCCAAGGCCGAGATGTTGCCGCCAAAACTGGTACTACAAATAGTTATAGAGACACATGGCTCATAGGGTATACTCCAAGTGTTGTTATGGGAGCATGGGCTGGAAACAATGATAATACTCCTATGACAAGAAGTTCTGGACAGATTGTGGCTCCGATGTGGAGAGCATTTATGAATGAGGTTTTAAAAACTGTTCCGGAAGAAACTTTCACTAAACCGCTAGAAGAAGACTCGTATAGCTTGAAGCCGGTCCTACGAGGAAAATGGCAAGGGGGTCTCTCTACTTTTGTCCAAAATCCTGTTGTGGACCCCTATACTCCCTACACTGGTGAACAAGAAATCCTATCCGGTGGCGTACATGATATTTTATATTGGATAAACAAAGACGACCCCCGCGGTGAAACCCCTGTAATTCCTGAAAGCGACTCACAATTTAATAATTGGGAGTATTCGGTCCGTATCTGGGCAATGTCTAATGGATATCAATAAAATATATTATTTGATATCAATTATTTTTGTTGATAGTGAAGTGGAAATTTCTTCTAAAATTTTATTTTTGTGTATAAATAATTTATTTTTTACTGCTGGAGAGGATTTTATATATGCGATATAATTTTTAATTTCTATTTCTTCTGGGAGCAGGTTTAGATTTGTGTGTTTTTTTATAATTTCCAATATTTTAGTTTTGTTTAATTCCGCATTACGGATATTTTTTGAAAATTTTTCTAAATACTTTTCAATATTAAACATGGTGGTTTAAAAACTTTCATAATTTGAAGGTTTTAGCTTATTTGTTCATAGGCATGACGAGGTAGAGGAAGCTCTTATCTGACACCCCTCTTATAATCATTGGTCTATTTGCATCTGAAAAAGTCAGGGAGATGCTGTCTGAATCAATTGATTGGAAACAATCAATAATATATTTGTAATTAAAACTAACCGATAGTTCCTCCCCTTTTATAACAGCATCAATATTGTTTATATTTTCTCCAATATCGGCATTCTTAGTGGTTATTTTGAAAACTTTTTCTTTCGGCGATATATTAAAAGTAACTTGGCTGAATTTGTCGGAAAAAACAGTGGATACGCGCAGAGTATTTATAAAATCTTGTTTCAAAACAATCACTTCTGTTTTGACATCTTTTGGAATAATTTGTTTGTAATCAGGAAAAACACCGTCTAACACCCGTGAGGTTATGTATATATCGTTATAGGAAAAAGATATTTGATTTTGATTGAGATTAATTTCAACGTCATCTTTTATATCTTCAAGTATCCGTATTATTTCTACAGCATTTTTAAATGGGATAAGTATTTGGTTGAATTCTTTATGTTTTTTTACACCTATTTTCTTTTCAGCAAGACGAAATGAGTCTGTTGCCGCAAAAACCACAATGTCTTCTTCAGAGCAAAGTGAAATAGCTGACAAGACCGGTCGCAAAGTAGAAACAGAAGCGCTGTGTAAAACTCCTTTAAGCCCTTTTATTAAACTTTGGATATTAAAAGAAAAAGGTGATTCGTTTGAAATTTTTGGAATTGTGGGGAAATCATCCGGAGCAAAAGATTTTATCAAGGCATATGAGTGTTTTGTTGATACTTTCAAGTTACCGGAAACTTCTTCCAAAGTAACGTTTTTGTCGCCTGTAATGTTGGAAATAAAGTTATACAATACCCCACCGGATACTGCCATAACTCCCGATTTTATAACTTTTACTGGAATTTTAATCTCAATACCTATGTCTAAATTTGTGGCTTTAATTGTTAAAGTAGAATCCTTTGCCTCCAATAAAACACAATTTAAAATAGGTAGGGTTATATTTTTACCTGTAACTTTTTCGGCTTTTCCAATAGCGTACGAAAGTTTTTCTTTTATGCATTCTATGTTCATAATAGTTAATTTATATTTTTAAAAACTTTTATTACTATTAGGGGTGTGGATTGTGTGAATATCGCATGAAGACTAGCATATAAGCTGTATTTCATATTGTATAGATGTTGATAAATAAAGGAAATTTGTGTAAAAGTTTTTATACCAAATTTCTTATCAAATGTAGTTAAGGTTTTATTCATATATTATATACAAGTTATGCTACAGACTATCCACAAGTTTTTAGACAAAAATAGACCGCAACTGATTAATTTCAGCAATAAGCATATCATCTGCCCGCATGTCGTTTTTTATTTTCTCACATGAATGCATGACAGTGGTATGGTCTCGTCCACCAAGTTTTTCTCCGATTGCTGGATAAGAAATATTAAAATCCTCACGAAGAATATACATAATTATCTGGCGGGGTTTGATAACCTCTTTCTTTCTGGTTTTATCATATATAAGCTGTTCCTCTATGTTATAAAATTCAGCCACAGTCTTTACCACCTCTTTAGTAGAGACCAATTTTTTCGGTTTAACAGTATTTTTTATGAAACCCTTGACTTCATTCAATGTAACTTCCCTTTCTTTCATTTGGGATTGGCAAACAATAGAGTTTACAATACCCTCAAGCTCTCGTATGTTTCCCGTTACTCCATAGGCGATATAGTCAATAATCTCTTTGGAAACAGGGTATGGGCTTACAGCGGACTTATTTCGAATAATTGCCGCCCGCGACTCATTATCTGGCGTAGGAATATCCACAATCATTCCAGCAGAAAAGCGTGATTTCAAACGGTCTTCCAAGTCTTGAATCAGTCCTGGGTGTTTGTCGGATGAAAAAATAATCTGCTTATTATTTTCATATAAATGATTGAAAAGATGAAATAGTTCTTCCTGAATCTTCATCTTTCCAGAGAAAAATTGGATGTCGTCCATGATTAATACATCATATTTTCTATATTTTTCCTTGAAAAAGTTCGGTTTGTTTTGTTGCAGAGCATTGACATACTCCTGACCGAACTTTTCAGAGGTGGTGTAAAAAACCTTCCTACTACTCCCGTTTTTTATATGATTTCCCACCGCTTGTATCAAATGGGTTTTACCATGGCCAGTATTGCCATATATAAAAAGTGGATTGTAGACAATACCGGGTTTTTTGATAATTGCTTGAGAAGCGGCATAGGCGAACTCGTTGAAAGGTCCCACCACAAAAGACTCAAAGGTGTAGCGTGGATTCAAGTTGTCCTCCTTGTTTATATAAACATCTTGTATAGGGAGCTCTATTGTAGATGAAAATTTACGCGCTAATGGCTTTTCGACTACCTGTACTTTTTCCTTAGAATCTTCTTTGGAAATAATATAGTGCAAGGATTGAGCAGCGCTTGAAAGTCCCCGTAAGCATTTAAGGATAGTGTTGTGGAACTTACTCCCCAACCAGTCCTGTACGAAAGTATTAGGAACAGAGAGATATACCGCCCCATCTTCTTGTTTTAGTATATAGGTGTCCTTAAACCAGGTATTAAAGTTCGGTTTGGACAAATTCAATTCCATCTCAACTAGTACACTGTCCCAGAGTTTCTTATTATCCATCATGGGTTACATTATATAGAAAAGCCAAAAATATTATACTTGTTAAAAAGTTCCAAATATGTTAGTAATATGTGTATAAGTTGTGCATAATTACATATTGACTTAAACAATACAATTCATGTCATTTACATACAAACCAAAAAAAAGAAAAAGAGCAAAAGCTCACGGCTTTCTTGCTCGCAGTAAATCAAAAACAGGCCGGAATACTATTTTGCGTCGCCGAAGAAAAGGTAGAGCTAAACTGAGTACAGTTTAGCTAGTTCGTAAAGTTATAAAGTTGAAAGTTTTTAAAGTAATACAAATTCATTTTGACTTTATGAACTTTATAACTTTATGAACTTTATAAACTCTTTCTATGCTTCCAAAATCACAACGCATTCCAAGAAAAGATTTTTCCCAAATTCTCTCACTCGGAAGGCGCTACAATTCCGAACATCTTTTACTCTATACCCGAAACTTGCTAACACTGGGTGTTAGCAAGTTTTCGTTTTCTGTTTCAAAAAAGGTTTGTAAACTGGCAGTTGGTAGAAATAAACTTCGTCGTCGCGGGTATAATGCAATAAGACGAACAGGTCTTATTGGTCCTATGTGTCATATAAAACCTGGGTATTTTTGTTTTTTTTCTTTCAAAAAAAATTCCAGCTCTATCAGCTTCTCTCTCTTGGAACAAGAAATTTTACATTTACTTCAGGATTCGGGTGTGATATTATAGCCGAATGTTAGCCCTATATCATTCAATTATTTCAGAGCCATTATATAATGGTTTGATTTTGTTAATAAATATATTTCCATTCTTTGACGCGGGGGTTGTTGTTATTATTTTCACTATTATCATCAAATTCATTCTCCTACCCCTCTCTATCAAAGCTTCAAAAGCCCAAATAGAAATGAAAAGTATAGAAAAAGACCTGCAACTAATCAAAGAAAAACATAAAGATAGTAAAGAAGAACAATCAAGAAAAACTATAGAATACTACAAAGAAAAAGGCATCAATCCTTTTGTTGGCCTTTTTATTCTCATTCTACAACTACCCATTATTATCGGGCTGTATCAAGTTTTTCTAAAATCAGGACTACCTACCATAAACACAGCTCTACTCTATAGCTTCGTTTCAGTGCCGACACAGGTTAATATGGTCTTTCTCTCTGTCATAAACATTGCTGACAAAAGCGTTTTTCTAGCCATTCTTGCCGGAGTAACTACTTATTTTCAAATAAGTATTGCCACGGGTCCACCAAGTACTGGTAGTGGCAAACAAGGAGATATCGCCAAAGCCATGCAGGTTCAGATGAAATATTTTTTTCCGATACTTGTCATTTTTATTTCCTATAGCATTTCAGCGGCCCTATCTCTCTACTGGATTACAAGCAATGTTTTTGCTATTCTACAAGAAATTTACATTAAAAAGCGCTACCACAAAGCCGTAACAGTTGTTTAGAAATTTTAAATTTTAATTTATAAATTTTAAATCAAATCAAAATTTTAAAATTTAAATATTCATTTAAAACTTAAAATTTATAAATTAAAATTATCTCTACTTCGTCAAGTCCAAACTCCACAGAGTATTATCTCGTTTGTTCATAAAGACCAAATACTGCTCATTGTCAGAAAGAAGTGGTTTTATGACATCAATTGGCTCTCCAGATTCGTTTGAGAGGTTGAGGATAATATTGGCAGTGTTATTTTTGGTGTCTATTTTCCAAATATCGTCTGTAAAAGAAACAAATCCTTTATACCAAGTTATTAAGTCACCGTAGCCAATAGATTCTTTTGGCACAGCGCAATACATAACTGTAGAATCTTTTCTACTCCAAACGCATTTTTCAGGGAAAGTGACCGGGGAAAGAGTTCTGACATATGCTGCTTTAGGATTGTAGATAGATAATAGAGTTCCCCCTCCATCCGAAAGATATATGATTTGGCTTGCGTCCGGACTTACCAAGGTTGAGAGTCCTGGGACTTCTCCCAGTATTTTCCGTACACTTCCCGAACTAGTATCCACAAAATAGAGAAATCCAAGCACTCCACTTTCCGGCTTTGTGGTCAAAGCCACGGTTTTTGGGTTTACATATTGAGAAAGCAGTTCTTTGATAGGTGAATTCCAAATCTGCTTCCTATTCTTACCATCAAAATTTGAAATATATCCTATAGAAGAGTCTTGATTTTGTTCTAAATAAAAGACACTCCCACCATATACCGAAATATCACCTAAATTTATTGGAAAAATTTTACCAGAGATTGTATTTTCGGCCGAGGGTGAGCTTGTTGCAAACAGTGTGGGGACTTCTTTTACGGTCAAAGAGTATGTGTCTATAGTGTAGTCATCCTCTTTGAGATAGCGCGCCATAAGAGATAGGGCGCGGTTGCCCCAGATGGCGTCGTAGACCATAGGTATAGTTGTGTTTGAAATGCGGTTTTGATTGGGAGAGAAAAGTTCTGTTTCAAATATGTGACCGGTGGCTTTTTCTATATGGCGGATAATAGTGCCAGCTTTTACATCTACAATTCCCGCTCCGGCTACGGGATTATCGGATATTTTGCGAAGTTTTTTAGTGAAATTATTTTCATTTTGCGGTGCAGGCAATTCTGGAGTCTCTACTCTAGGAGTTTGACCGGAGTCGGTATTATTACCAAAAGGGAAAAAGTTTCTAAATAGACTTGTTCCTTCGGAAGAGCCATCATCGTTTCCAGTCAATATAAAATAGTAGCCAATAAGGGACAGAAGAAATAGTCCCAAGACTACAGATATGATTATGAAAAAAATTTTTTTAGACATATTATGATTTTATATGAAAATGTGCTGCTGTAGCGCCAGGATTGACTTGTATTTTAGACGAAGGAGCAGCGCCAGCTCTTACTAGTCTGCGATATTCTTCTATAGTTTTTACTTCATATATAGCATTCAAGTTATTTTGTGAAGCAATTGAAAGAAATGAGTTTATGTTAGCAACAGTAACTGTGTTTATATTGGCATCAATGCATGTTCCAACTGCATGGCAAGAATCATCATGAAGTCCAGCTACTGGTGGATATGCTTCAGTTACTCTCCATGAAATCCTAGCAGACCCAAGAGCAGTATTAAAAGGAGTCAATTTATTAGCTAAAACACGGGCGACAGAACCACTACCACTTATATTATTTAATGTTGAGAGTAATACACAATCCTGACAATTTCCAGGAACAACCGAAACTTGGGTTATTATAGTTGGGCGCGGTATGGTCAGAGTAAAATTTAAAATTTGAGGGTTTATGGTGTTCAGAATAACCCAAGCCCCAATGACTAAAAGTAGTCCCCAAATTGCCCTTTCCACCCATTCTCTCCCTTGCGTTTTCCCTTGTATTGCGTCCGATGTCATATATATTATGCCTCCTCCGACAATAACCACAAAAGCCATAACGGCGGCCACCCCCATACTCCAGTTTATAAGACCCGGGATATATGTTTGCAGGTCTGTACACGGCGGCTTGGCACAGCCAGTTTTTTCCGTTCCCGGCAATGGAGCAAGTAAATTATAATCTGGCAACTGTGCGTAAACTGTAGTAAAAACAGAAAACATCAATATCAGAAGTGTCAGCAGTCTTATTAGGGTTTTTGAAATTTTTTTCATTCAATTCTTAATTATTCGTAGCCATTCGCAGATTATTATATTTGTTAATTCGTTATTTCGTATATTCATTGTCCAAATTTCAAATTAAATTCTGTGCCGGCAAGTTGCAATATCCTCTGGCTGTTTTCTACTGAAAGGGAAATTCTAGATGTGCCGCTAACACCTTCTTTTTGTCTGAAGACCTGTGTATTTGAATCGGGGGCATTTCCTATCGGGATATTATTTATAGACCACTTATAAGAAAGTCCAGGACCTTTGAAATAAAAAGGGATTGCTAGCAGGATTATTTCTTTTGAAGCGTTAAGCTCCACTGTGCTAGTCAGGGCTTTTTGAAATTCTATTCCGTAGAGTGGATGTTTACTATATAGGACGACCGAACTTTCTCTCGGCGTTACATATATAGAGGACTGCCCCACTCCGCTTGCCACTCCGGTGACTTCTACTTGTATATTCATCGGCCTCGAAATAATTGTCGGGACTACAGTGAAAGTGTTTCTGCCATAACCCGATTGGCTCTCTGCCACACGGCCATTTTGTGACCATTTATATACCAGATTTTTGGAAGATATCTCCACTCCATTTGAACCGGTTATATGGGGCAGAGCGATAAAAGTGATTATATTTTCGTGTCCCCAGAGAGTTTTTCCTTTGTAAAAAGGAGGTACTGTCCCTTCGCTTTGCCAAATAATGTCCACGCTGGAGGGTTTTGTTTTAATTGTTTTAGTAATGGTCTGTCCTTCTGTCGTGGTTATAATGACATCTAAGGTTGTGGTCGTGTTCATAGCTCCGGTGTTAAAGCTGAATTGCTTTGCTCCCCTGCCACTACTTTCTGTTTTACCGTTTATTTTCCATGTAATAATGGCTAGATTTATGTCAGTTATGTAGCTGGTCAGCGTTACATAAACGCTTTCATTTGGTCTGGGATTTTCCGGAATCATCTCCACGTTTACATCCGACCCTTCCAGTCCAATTGCATTTGTCCCAGTCGGAACAATTATCGCGGTTATAATAATTAAAAATAGTATGAAAAGGGTGTATTTCATCTATATAATTGTACCACATCATTTCTTTTTTTCTACAAGAGATGTTACAACTTTTCCACCAGGAACTTGTTCCAAAATTTTGTCGCTTTTGGAAAGTAAAAAGTTATATATTCCATCAAGAGTCCATAATGGCAGACCGATAGCATCTACTCCAGGCACTTGCTCTCCAAGAAATGCTGCTATAATTCCAGTAATTCTTTTTGGATTTGCCAAACTTTGTCCTCGCAAGTGTAAATAAAGACCCAAGCTCATTCCCACAAAAATATCTACAAAAGGATTTATAGCAAGTCCAATAACCAACCACTCAAGGACAATTTGGACCAAGTCAACCATAAGTAGAGCTCCAATGACTAGTCCCCACTCCGTATTGCTTATTTTAGATTTATTATCCATTTCTATAGGATAGCACAATGCTTAAAATCTTGTCGAAGCAAAACCTTTTTGGAACATTTGCAAACTATAGAAAAAGAAATGGAGTTAGAACTTCAGAAACTATCTTAATGCTAAATACACATACACCTATCATGTGCTATAGCACATGATAGGTGTATGTGTAAAATTTTATATCTTGTTCTTTTCCTAGATGTTCGCCTGCAATGCTTATGCATATCATTGTGGGCAGGCTAACTACTTACTACTCTGTTCTAATTCGCTTTTTATTTTTTATTTGACCGCGTAATTTTTTGTGGCAAAATCATACTGATCAATAAAGATTTTTTTAAAAGGCATAGTTGAATTAAGTTCATAAAAGACCAAAAGAGCAGACCTATATTCATTTTCTTCCACGCTTCTATATGAAAGCGGAGCACAGTTATGCGCCAAAAGCAACGCGTTTGCCATAAGACGAGAGGTCCGCTTGTTTCCGTCTTCAAAAGGTTGAATATAACTCAAGCCAAGAAGGGCGATTAATGCCTTTCCATATGGCGTTTTCATTTTGTATATAGCCAAACTCAGTTCATTTACAGCTTCTCTAATCTGATGAATGTTGTCTAGCGGTATATATTTTGAGCCTAATACGCCGACAGGTTTTTGACGCAAACCAAAACCAACATCTAAATTATTAACCAAAATTTTATGGAGTTTTTCAAGATTTGCCATGGTCAAGTTTAGAAATTCTTTGGCATTTTCGTGCACAAAAGTAAAGGCGTCTTTATGATTGAGTATCATGATAGCTTCTTTTTTGTCATGTCCGGGAGCTTCTTTGTGTTCCAAAATAAGTTTTTCCGTGTCCAAAAGAGTGTATGTGTTGCCTTCAATTTTTGACGATTTCCATGATAATTCTATAATCAGTCTTTCTAGTTCCTTTTTTTTGATAGTTAGCGGCAAGTCGGTTGTCCTAAGATGATAGTTCTCGGTAGCGTTTTCTAGAGTTGAAAATTCCTCTCTAGTAAAAATTTCCACAGGTAAAGACGGTAGGAGTTCAAAATTAAAACTATTTAATCCATAGCGCCTATCCGGTTCTACGGCACAGTAATTTTCTGCGTCTATATTTGTAAAAATACGACCAAGCGCGCTTATGACATATGTTCGTGATCGCCCACTACCTACCGCGCTTATTAACTGCTCATTGACTAGACTAGTAAGCTGACGTTTTGTTGTTACAAGTGAAATATCTAACTCACTATTTGCCAGTTTTTGATGGATTTCTGAAGAACTTAGACGACCGTATTGCAGAAAAATTCTCAAGATATCTTGTTGTTTTCGATCGATTTTCATAGTATTCGTATCATTTATAATACCTAATCGTATCATTTTGATACGATTAGGTCAAATACATAGGAATTTTTCTAGATGCTGGCTACTGGCCACTACTTTGCAATTCACTCTTTGCCTTTTTGATGGAGAGGATTTGGGAGGGGTCGCTAGTGATGATTTGGTCTTCGGTGTATGAAGCGATGATTTTAATTGCCACATGTTTCAATCCGGCAAAGAAAATTCCTTCGCCGACATCTGATTCCAAAAGTAAATATTTTTCCTCATCGGTCAGGTTGAATGTTTGCTGGAGCTTATCCATGGAGGTTGCCGACTGCTTCAAAAGTATCTGTATGGACGAGTTTGTAATAATTGGCACACCGTAGGGAGATTTCATAAAATCGTCCACGTCCTGGGTAATAGTGGCAAGGCCGAGGAAATATTTTCGTCCGCGTTTTGCCATGGACAGAATAAATGAGGCGGTGTCGTCGGATTTCATCATCCACCATGCCTCGTCAATGACCAAGAGGCGCTTTTTCAGTTTTTTGCGTATCATGTTCCATATATAGTGCATGACGATATACATGGCGATAGGTTTCAGCTCGTCTTCCATGTCGCGCACGGAAAAAACTACAAACTTTTTGTTTATATCCACATTGCTCGATCTGTTTATAAAACCGGCCCATGTTCCGCGAGTATATTTGGACAGTCTTTGGGCCAGAGAATCCCCTCCTTCCATTCCCGACAAGACAAGTTCAAAGTCGGACATGAGGGGCGGCTCAATATTTGTAAAATCAGAGTCAGCCGTGATGTCTTTCAAGGCATATGTTTCGGTGATGGCGCGGTCTATCAAAGCGTCTTCCTCTGGGGAGAGTCCCCCCATCATAATGCGAAAAAGTCCGACTAAGTTTATGATATTTCCGCGGAGGACATTAGCGAATGATTCACCTTCGGATGGTGGTGGCAAGTCAAACGGATTTATATGGTGTTCGGAGTTAAGTGATATGTTGAAATATCTTCCCCCAACTGCCTCGGCAAGATATTTGTATTCATCTTCTGGGTCAATGACTAAGACATCTGTGTCAAACATCAGAGTGCGCAGTATCTCAAGTTTTAACATGTAGCTCTTACCGGCACCGCTTTTAGCGAATGTGATCGAGTTAAAATTCTCTAAAGAAAAGCGGTCAAATAATATAAGGGAAGAGTTGTGGCGGTTTATGCCGTAGAGAATACCTTTGTCAGATGTAAGGTCAAATGATATAAACGGAAAGAGGGATGATAGTGGTGACGAATTTAATTTGTTATAGACCTCTAATTTGTCAGTTCCAAGAGGAATGGTGGTATTGAAGGCCTGCTCTTGTTGGAAGAGGGTGGGCTTGACATAGACCAATTTTGACTCAAGTATTGATTTAATCTCGGACTCCACTTTATCTAGTTCGGCCGAGTTGTCGGCATATATGGTGATATAGAGTCCGACGTCAAAAATCTTCTCCTCGGCTTGCTGGAGCTGGTCGCGCAAGTTTTCCAAATCTTGATAAGCCGTGTCCAGCATCGGGTTGCGCACTAGCCCTTTGGCTTCCCTCGTATTTATTTGACTTTGGACTTCGGCCACTTTCTTTTGGAATGTTCGCAAAACTTGGGCTGTTTCTATGGGTTGGATAAAAATAGAGACATCAAAAACTTTATCCAAGTTTATAATAGGACTAAACCATGACTCGGAGAGGTATCGTGGATAGGAAATGACAAAAAAGCTTCGCAAAACTTTCTCACCCAGATTTATTTCCTTCGGTGTTACTTTTAAAGCGGAGGGAGCGATGATGTCTTTCAGTTCCAAGGCGCCAGAATCGTATATCTCTTGAGGGAGAATGGTGGAAATCTCCACGTCCTTTTTTTTGGTTTTAAAGAAGTCTAGTATGGACATAAAATTTAATTAAAAAATCAAAAATTAAAATGTAAAATGACAATGTAAAATGCAAAATTGTGAATCCATCTTTTTTAATTTTAATCTGTAATTTTGCATTTTGATATTTACATTTTCAATTTATCTTAATTGGTTTCTCCGTATCTCCCGGATTAAATATCTTGTAGAACAATTCTATAACTTCTTCGGTTCCAAGCCGTATGACCCGTATTCCGCAGCGCACCAACCCCTGTTCCACTGTAGCCACTCGCTGTTCCAGTTGAGTGCGGTTTTCTTCAAAGCTCACAGTTTTTTTCTCTGCGATTTCACTGGCTGATTTTTTTGCAAAAAAGTTTGAAGGGCTTGTGCTTTTTATACTAAGCATGGCAGGGTCATACGGAACGACAACAAAAAAGTTTTTGGTCATGATGTTGGTTGTTTCGGTAAATTTATTTATGAATTCAATATACTCCCGAGTCTGAATTTTCATCAGGTCATTTATTTGCTCTTTGTACCTCTCTTCTAAAAGGGCTATGTAGGGCCTGATATCCAGACGACGGGACTGTATAGAAATTTGCACAGTGAAGTCCAAAGAGTTCAAAAAGTCCTGAAATTGGAGAAGAATGGCGCTGCGTTCATCATCGGACTTTAAACTGAAATTCAAAGATGATGAGAGGACAATGCCACGCATGGAGCCATCTTTCAACATGACTATACCGTCACGTACTTCTTGTATCGGAACGAATTCTTGTGTTGCTTTAGATGAAACAGCCATAGTAATAGTTATAAAGTTTGTAAAGTTATAAAGTTCATAAAGTAATACATTCAAATTTCTTGGTTTTATTATACCCCACTTTACAAACTTTATGAACTTTATAACTTTATGAACTATTTAGTCTTCCTCCCGTCTTCTCCTGTCAGCGGATTCAGATTCTCGTTTATATCCAAAGACCATGACAACTCTTTCAGTTTGCTGTCAGAAAGTCGCGGGACATATACTTGTCGTCCCGATGCCGAACCTGCTCCCGCTTTAACTGTTGGCTTTTTCTCCTCCCTTTTCCAGATGTAAAGGTTTTGTTTTGTGTAGAAAAGAAAAGCCGATTCTAGAAAATCAATAAAAGGTTTATTGTTTACTTTGTAAAAGGCCAGAGCCAAGGCTAGAGGGATAACAATAACAATGAGAAGAAGGGCAAGATAAAACGGCAAGTATGTATAAATGATAAAACTCATCCCCGCTCCGCCAGCCATAAAGTTCATAAAGTAGGGTTCAAAGTATTTTTCCTATTTTATCATGTATTTACTTTAAAAACTTTTAGCTTTATAAACTTTATAACTATTCTAAAGGTTCTCTATACGGGTCAATTGCGTATTTCTGTTCGGGTTTTTCTGGTTTTGGTATTTCGACCACCAGTTTTGTCGGTTCGGGTTTGAGTTCTGTGGGAAGATTTGATGGTGGTGCCACAAAATGAGGGACAGGAATGGGTTGCTCTACCGGCTCCTGCTTTGGTGCTGGAGCAGGAACAGGATCTGGTCTTGGAGTATATGTAATACGCGAGATTCCTACAGGTGCATCTTCTTTCTTGATGTTTAATGCGTCACGCAATGTTTGATTTAGGGTTGGCGGAGGGGTATTTGAAATGGGTTTATAAATTTTGGACCCAAGGTCAGACCTTTGGGATTCTGAATCTAAAGGTGAGAAGTGATTTACATCACTTCGCAAGACCTTTTCAGAACTTTTGTAATCAAAAG
>LBYF01000016.1:0-12198 GCA_000996025.1 Parcubacteria group bacterium GW2011_GWA2_40_14
AAGCCCAAACAATGATGTCCCGAGGTATATAACAGTTTGTTTGTGTATGCCGTCCGTAGAATGGTCCTTGAATGTCCAAAATTTTTGAAGAGTAAAACTAACGGAAAAGGCCAGGGCAAATGCAAAGGCAGCGGCAATAAGATAATGTGTATAGAGATTAAAGAGATAGAGTAAAGACAGGTCAACTAGAGCGCTGACTCCGCCCGAGATAACATATCTGACCAGCAGATGTTTTGTAAATCGCCGTATCATATTACTTTTTTAGTATATCATCTCCATAAACTCCAGAGAGCAAATCTAAATCTTTATGGCTAGAGAGAAGTAAATCAATATTTTTATCTTCAATAGCTTTCAGTACTGATATTCCCTTTTGGTCCAAGGTTAAAGACTGATACATTTTTTTAAAGGCCGCGAAATCTTTTATGAAGCAATGTCCGCCCGCTCCACGCCCACTTTTGTGAATCGGTGAGGCGTAGCGATTTGGAATAAACGGGTCGGCTGAAATAGCTTTTTCAATTATTTCCCAGTCAGCATCCATTTTCTTTGCAAAATCGTAGAGAAGATTAAAGAAAATAATCTGAACATAACCGGCGCAATTATGGACATATTTGATTATTTCTGATTCGGTGCTTGTGCATATAAGAGAGAATGGTGCAGAAGGCAGGACGTTCAAAACCTCTTGTGCGGCCTGCATATGTTTTTCACTTTTTTCCGGAAGCCCTACAATATTTGAAAACGGTTTCATTGCTTCAAGAGCTGCGGTATTTTCGCTCAAAAATTCCGGCGAGTGCAAAACAATAATATCTGGATATTTTTTCTGCAAAGATGAGGTCTCTCCCGGAAGTATTGTTGATTTGATAACAGCAATTTTACCCGGAGCCACAAGAGACAGGACCGATTCCACAATACTCTGGTCAAAACCGTCCGGCGTTGTGGGTGTCGGTACCGCAATAAAAACAATGTCGCAGGAAAGAAGCCGTTCTTTGTTTTTAATATATTGCGGGTCAATAGAATATCGCACCATCTCGTATTTTCTTTTTTCAAAATCATCGGCATAATTTTTGCCAACATACCCTTGACCGATAAAGCCGATTTTTTTCATAATTTTTATAATTTATAACAAATTCTCCAGCATAGCAACATATCGATATACATATTCTTCTTTGGATACCGTAACGCGTTTAATACTATCTTGCATTCTCTCTTTGAACAACTTGCGCTTTTCTGGATTTTCTATCAAATCAATAATGGCTTTTGACAGACAATCCACATCTCCTACTGGACAAACAAAAGCATTTTCTCCATTTTTAAATAAGTCTGTTTTTGCAATACCAACATTCGTGGTAACAATCGGACAACCGGAAGCTCCTGCCTCAATCAAAGTCATCCCATATCCCTCATACTGGGAAGTCAGAAGAAAAACATCTGCAGTTTTATAATATGACGTCAAATCTAGAGTCCATGGTTCAAACACCACATAACCACCCATATCTTTTGCGTAAAGTTGTAATGTTTTTTTCTCTGGACCATCCCCAACAATAAGAAGCACTATTCGCTTATTCGCGCGAATTAGAGATGAGACTAACTTAATTGCCAGTATGATATTTTTTTCTTTTGTAACACGAGATGCCATCAAGATTATAAATCTATCAGGATATTTTTGGCGCAGATTGATACTAATAGCACTATTTTTTATTTTTTCTATATCAATGAAAATGGGTAGGATATCAATTTTAGTTTTAAGATTGGGAAATTCTTTTTGGAGCGAACCAGAAATGACAGAACTGACCACTCGCAAACCATCTGCTTTCGGAATTAAAAATTTAGCTAAAACAACACGGGCGAGATTCAGAGATGAATTCTTGAAATACGAGTTTAAAAAATCAGTATGAATTTGCAGTTGCAGAGGCAAGTTAAATTTCTTTTTTAACAAGTAACCGACTAGCCCAGTCTCAAACGAGTCTTGGGTGGTTATGACAGAGTTTTCTTTCTTAAAAGAATTTTCTAAAATTATTTTTTTTCCAAGTCTATAAGCGTCAAATAGAAAACTTATTCTACTACTTGAGTTCATCGGATATAGATGTAAATTCCCAAAAGACCTATATTTATAGCCATTTTTTGACAAAGAAAAAACAATGACATGTAATTCTTCCATCCGTTCGGCATAATATTTTTGACGCGTTAGAACCACGCTTCCCTCTTCAAATAATTTCCTATCGGTGCTTATTGAGACAACTTTCATAAATATGTAATATAGCATATTTGGACTATATTTGATAGTATAACTCTTATGAAAATTGTTATTGCTACACCAATATATCCCCCTGAAATCGGCGGTCCTGCCACATATACAAAAGAGTTATGTCGACATATTTCCAAAAATTACGATATTACTGTTGTGGCATATACTGATTCGTATGAAGCTTTTCCGAATACCAAACTGATCTCTGTCAGCAAGCATCGGTCGCTTCCCGTAAGACTTATAAAATATTTTTTAGCAGTCTGGAAAGTTTCAAGAAATGCCGACTTAATATATGTCCAAAACGCCATGGCTGCCGGCCTACCTGTCGCTCTTGTAAGTATATTGCGAGGGATCCCTTTTATATTAAAATTTGTTGGTGATGAGGCTTGGGAAAGAGCAACTCAACATCATTTGACAGAAAAACGACTGGAAGAATTTTTAAAAAATCCTGATGGAGGTTTTAAAATTAAAATGATGATGGCGGTTCAAGGTTTCGTCCTGAGAAAAGCAAAATTGGTAACTACTCCATCAGTATATCTTGGAGAAGATATTGGCACAGCGTATAACATAGACCCAAAGCGAGTGATAACAAATTACAACGCCGCGGAGGAATCCGAGGTCTTGCCTTTTAAAACGAAAAGAAAAATACATCAAATAGTCACCACTGCCCGTCTTGTTGCGTGGAAAGGAATCGATGGAATCATAAGAGCTACTTCAATACTTAAAACTAAATTTCCAGAAGTAAAACTGGTTGTGGCTGGCGATGGACCAGAAACGGAAAATCTTAAAAAACTTATTAAGGAATTAAATCTTTCAGAAAGTGTTACTTTATTAGGAAAAATATCTAGAGCAGAAACATGGCAGTTGCGAAAAAATTCCGAAGTTTATGTTTTGAACTCAACATATGAAGGTCTACCTCATACGGTACTGACAAGTTTTGCCGCAGAGATACCTACCGTGGCTACCGATATTTCAGGCACAAACGAGGCGATCTATCATGAAAAAACAGGTCTTTTGGTAAAACCCGGAGATACTGAAGGATTAGCTCTTGCTATCCAAAGACTGTTTGAGGATAAGGAATTATGTGGAGAGTTAGTCCAAAACGGAACCAAACTTCTGGAGGAAAAGTTTTCCTGGAAAAAACATGTGGAAATATTAAACGGATTTTTTCAGTCTGTTCTCTCTAAACCAAGTAACTAGTTTTGAAATACCCTCTTCAATAGAAACTTCGGGTTTCCAGTTCAAAAGTTTTTGAGCTTTGGTGCTGTCGGCATACATTTCGTTTACGCTGGCCTTGTGGCTTGGACGACTACGAACATTTGCCTTAAGACCTGTTATTTTTTCAAACACCAAGAGTAATTCTTTTAGAGAAACCGGTTGACTATTGGCGATGTTCAATATTTCGTATTGAAGCGAAGAAGTTATGGCAAGGATTGTCGCATTGACCACATCACCAACATACGTAAAATCTCTTTTTCTTGTGCCTTCACCGGAAAGTTCTATTTCCTTTCCGCAGAGAAATGCCTCCGCCCACTTATACGGAACCATATTTGGACGATTGTTTTCTCCATAAACATTAAAATATCTTAGGCAAATAATGTTCATCCCAAAATTATGATGATATGTGTAAGCCAGCATTTCAGTTGTTTTCTTTGTTGCTCCATATGCAGACAGTGGCAAGTCTGTATTTTCCTCCTCTTTCCACGGTAGATTCCGATTATTTCCATATACTGAACCGGAAGAAGCCATGACCACTCTCTTTAGACCAAATTCTTTGGATAATTCTAAAATGTTTAATGTACCAAAAATATTGACTGAAATATAGATATAAGGATTTTTAACAGCATCCCTTGTATCGGCTTTAGCGGCCAGGTGAACAATGTATACCGGCTTCTCTTTTTCAAATACAGAACGTAAGGATTCCATATCACAGATATCAACCCGATATAAAACAAAGTTTTTATTTTTCAAAAACGGAGAGATATGTTCTTCTTTAAATTTTAGTTTGTACGTATCATCAAAATTGTCCACACAAACCACACGATATTTTTGCTTTAGAAGTTCTAGGATAAGATTTGAACCGATAAAACCAGCTCCGCCTGTAACAAGTACTGTTTCCATAATGTGATAAATATTGTATGCTAAACTGGCTATGGAAGCAAGACAAACAGAGTTAGAATTGAAGCAAATTTCGGAAATACTAAAGCCAGGCTATGACTTGGACAAGGAGCAACCTCATATAAGTGGTGAGCGGTTTTTAATGACCAGAGATAAACTTGTGCTGGTTGGCAAATCAAAAAAAGATAACTTGAGAGTTATCATAAAAGCAAGCAGATTTAAAAAAGGACGGGATGAAATAATGCAAGAGCGAACCGCACGAATAATTCTCTCCACTCTTCTATTTTCAAAAGATGTAATACTTTTTCCAAAAGAAATTTTACTTTGGACTGACATTTCTACTAATTACCTTGTATTCATTACTGAATTCATAGAGCAAGATAGAGTTTTTGTATCTTATCCAGTAGAAGAACAATTTTTCACCATTTTACGAGCATTTGAAGTTCAGGAAGCATTTCATGCAACAACATTTGAACATAAGAAATCCGTCAAGAATATGTTTTCCATATTTACCGCTAAAAAATATCTGGATAGTTTTAACGATTTCATACAAATCATTCAGAAAAATTACCCTAATGAGAACTCAAACGACATCTTATCTGAAGCCCTAAAAATTCTTGAGGAAAATCGGCCTCTCATTGATGAATACTCAAACCATCTTACTCACACAGATTTCGTACCTCACAACTTTAGAACTAATGGTCGTAAAATTTACATGCTTGATTGTTCATCAATTCATTTTGGAAATAAATACGAAGGATGGGCAAGATTTCTCAATTATATGGTTATACATAATCCTGAACTTGAACAATTTTTGAATGAATATGTATTGAAAAATCGCGGGACAAATGATTACCTCAATTTACGTCTGATGAGAGTATATAAAATCGGTTATCTGTTGAAATATTATGCCGAATCTTTGGAAAAAACTACTGGAAACCTTAACACCTTAACACTAAAGCGCATTAATTTTTGGCACGAAGTATTAAAAGCAGTATTGAGTGATACACAACTTTCTAAAGAAATACTACAAGATTATATAGAAAATAGAGACGACTTGCGTTCCGAAGAAGAAAAAAAACGCCAGAGAGAGTTTTCAGTTGCTTAAATCCCAGTTTTTATAGCATCTAAAATTTCACGATTATTTACAGCAAATATTGTCTGGGGAACTTTAGATAAAAAATCAATAGACCCGGACTTCCCTTCAACTAATCCACCGGCTTCTTTTAAAATACCTATGGCAGCTATAACATCTATTGCAGTTAGATTGCCGTAAATACAGGATTCTGACCTGCCAGCGGCTACAAAGCATATATCTAAGCCCGAAGAGGCAATACCTCTGACTGAATGGGCATTCTCCAATAGAAAACGGTATACTTTTGCTCCCCAGTCCCAATACTCCTTATTACGACCTGTTGTCAAAAATATAGTAGATTTCTTTAGTTCAACCTTGTCAGAAACCTTTATGGGTTTCTCGTTCAGAAACGCCCCCCTACCTTTTTCGAAACTAAAAAGCTCTTTGGTGACAGGATTATAGACGGCCCCCACTAATGCTGTGCCCTTATCTACATAGGCAATGACAATTGAAAAAAGAGGAATACTTCTAACAAAATTTTTTGTCCCATCTATCGGGTCAATAGACCAGAAGGAACCTGAAGAAATATTTTCTTTTGTTGCCTCTTCGGAATAAATATCCTCACTAGGAAAAGTTGAATGGATTCTTTCGGTAATAAAATTATTGATTTCAATATCAACATTTGTCACTAAATCACGCTCATCTCCTCCTTTAATTGAAACTTCCATATGTTTATCACGAGATTCAAGTAGAAGTTCTCCCGCTTTTTGAATTGTAGAAATAATAAATGTGTAGCGATTTTGTTCCATATTTTTACATTCTAACATAAAAAAGGACCACTGTAGTGGTCCTCTCCCGTAAACCAGGACTTAGAAAATGTGCTGGAGCACCCATTCTATCGTAGCACCAAGACGAATGGCTTCTGCTTCTTGCCTTTCTCGTTTTGTGTCTTTTACATCCTTGTGGCGCACTTTGCCGTCCGTCGATTCTCGGATGTTCAGTTTTGCTTCAGTTTGAGGCGAGATGAGTTTGGTGCAGACGCCAAACTTTCGTGTCAACCGGATTATAGGAGCAATCTCTTCCACTCCAATCTTTGAATCAAACCCGTCAACAGAGAGAAGGGCATGAATGTCCCAGGCACAGAATGTATTTTCAATTGGAACAGCGTGAACGTCGTCCAACTCGTTTATACGAACTCCGACCACCTTGTTTCCTACATCCAAAGCAGATAATACGCCCTTCATTACAGTGAACTTGAGGTACTCTAAGGCCTTGTTCGACATAATAACGACATAATCGAAACCAATGTCATAAAGGCACCTGATGCCAAAATTCAAAGCTTTACTGCTGTGATGACCAGAAACTTCCAAAACTTCTGCTGTAACTCTAGACTGCTCTAGAGCAGTCCGTATCCGAGACCCTGTTTCTCCACAATCATAATCAACAGGAACTAAAATAAGAACTTTCTCAAACAAGACATCAGTTCCCACTCTAAGTTCTGAGGATTTTTGAGCGCTTAAAACAGCACGCTTTACTACTTCCGGAACCAATCCCGCTTCCTTCGCATACGAGCGAAAGATGATACCAACTTTCATGGGTACTCCTTTCTTCCGACATTAAAGCACAATGAGTGTCACTACGTCAATAGGTTAACAAAAACGGCTTTCATCTCACCAGCCACATGATCCCAACTATACCTTTCAAGTACCCGATCTTTGGCTTTTTCTATAATATGCTCTCGGAGACTATTTTCATGGAGTAAAAGAGTAACCGCCTCTGCGATACTTTGCGGATTATCCGGTGAACAAAATATGCCTGTTTCCTTGTCGTCAATAAAATCAGGGATGCCACCGACGGGAGTAGCAATAACAGGCACGCCGGCTGCCATAGCTTCAATCAAAGAGTTACCAAAACCCTCTGAACGACTAGGGCGGACAAAAATATCGCAAACGGAAAGATATTTTGGAAGGTCAGCATAGGGAATAAATCCTAAAAACTTTACTCGTTCTGCCAAATCAGCATCACGAGCTTGCCTCTGGAGTTTCAGTCCGTCTTCCCCTTTGCCTATGATAATCAAACTTATATATGCTGGTAAATAAGCCAAAGAGGAAATAATATCGTCAGTGGCATTTTTATGTGTTAGACGGGAAACAGTAACTAAAAAAATGGTGTTAGAACTTTTGCCAAGTAAAATCTTTATATTTTCTCTGTCTTTCTCTTTTATTTTTTCTAAAAATAACTTTATATCAACTCCGTTTGGTACAAGGGCCACCCTCCCCCTATATCCATTTTTCAGGGCGCGATGCAAAAGAAAATTACTGATGCCGGTCAACATATCCGTCTGCCACATGGCAAGCTTCCATGAAAGAGCGATTAGTCCAGCCCATTTATAATTCAGATGCACTTCGGAGTCTCCTTCTTGCAATGTCAAAATTATTGGAATCTTTTTCCTCCCTGTCAAACTGCGCAGAATATTGAAAATATAACCCGCTCCACTGCTAAATGTAACCATAACAGCCCACAAACAAAAATAATGTGCTGTATTATGAAGCTTCCACGCTTTAATTGCCCCACGGAAAGGCAAAAGGAGTTTGTCTGATAGAACTTTCCCAGTGCCGAGACGATAGACCATGACCCGACCTATCTTTTCTTCCTTTGGCAAATGTTTTTGTAGTTTTGCGGTAATAAGGTCAAATTCATAGCCAGCGCCTATTCGGTCGGTAATTTCTTTTATAGCCACTTCTGCTCCTCCAACAAAAGGATAATATGCTGTAGAAAATATGAGAATTCTTCGTTTCGTATTATTCGTAGCCATTCGTGTTTTAATTCGTTACTTCGTATCATCCATTTTCAATAAATTTCGGAGGACATCCTCCGGCACTTCATTGGGATGAGAAGGATTGTTTTTCACTTCCGGTTTATGTATAACCCGAGATAAGGCATCTTTCAAACTGGAAATATTTTCTTTGGTTGGATTTTTCTTTTCTTCCGACGGCTTCAATGTGGATAATGAGATAGTATTTCCTTGTCCATCTGTAGTTTTATGCAAAGGAGGAGGCGAAGGATGGTGACGCAAAATTTCCGCAGCTTTCATAAAAGCTTGTTTTTTTTCCACTGTCAACGCCTCCGCCTTATATGATGTATCGCCAAGGCGAAACTTCGACGAAAAAGATGGTTGAATTGGTGGCTCGGAGCGGGCACGATGTGCATCATGCCATGGTTCTCTTTGAAATTGTCCTGTGTTTACTTGATGTATTTGATTTATTTGTGGAGCATGACTGGGTTTGACCCGTATAGCACCATCATCGTGCCAGTCTATAATAGATTTTTCCACCAGAGAGCGGGGCTTTGCAAACTGCTCGCGCGATGATTTAATAACAGCTTCTTTGAAATTAATTTCGGGACGAGCAATAGGAGCCATTCCTTTTGCAGAAAATGGTTGAGATGAAACTCCGTCAATCATCAATTTCAAATATATCTGATAAATACCCAGATTTACCAAGTCCGCCGCTTCAAATGTCGGAGCAAATTCTTTTTCCAAAACCTCGGCATCAAATGCTCCTACCCGAAATGTAACCATAGTTCCGACATTGCCAAAAACAGCATCGCGCACTTCTTCCTCCATCTGCTCTATATACTGGTGAGCAATAGTCAAATTTAATTTGTACTTTCTGGCTTCTGACAAAATATCAGCAAAAGATTTATTAGCGAATGACTGAAACTCATCCACGTATAAATAAAAATTTGGAAGTTTGGCCAGCTCTTGTTCGTTATTATCAGCGCGGCTCATGGCGGCAAGATAAATTTTTGTAATAAGCATTGAACCGATGAGGTTGGCATTACTTTCGCCCACTCTGCCTTTTGACAAGTTGATAATCATTATTTTCCCCTTATCCATAATGTCACGAAAATCAAAAGAGGATTTTTCCTGTCCTATAATATTTCTAATTAACGGGTTTGAGGTAAACTGGCCAATCTTATTTTGAATAGCTGGAATTGCTTCTGCGGCAAATCTTTCTGTATAACCTGCATACTCTTTAGTCCAATAAGTTTTAACTGAAGGATCAGAAATATTTGCTATGACTTTGTTACGATATTCTTTGTCTACAAGCATTTTATTTATGCCGAGCATGGTTGCCCCTGGATATTCCAGAAGGGCTAAAATAGTGTTCTGCAAAATATACTCCATTCGGTCAGAAAAACTTTCTTCCCCAAAAAGTTTCATGAATGCGCTCATAAGCCCGCTCACAACCAAGTGCCTCTTTTCTGCACCGATATCCTCCATAACATTAAAAGAAATCGGATAATCAATATCAAAAGGAGCGAAGTAAACGACATCTTTTATACGATGTTCTGGCACATATTCTAAAAGCTTTTCAGCTGTCCCTCCATGCGGGTCAACAAAAGCAATACTGTTACCGTTTTGAATGTCTTGAATAGCCATGTTTTCCAAAATGGTGGATTTGCCCATACCCGTCTTGCCGATAACATAAACATGCTTCAAACGATCCTTGGCCTTGATGCCAAACTTAATCTTTTTGTTCCTAGCATCTGTCTCACCAAAATATGTAATGTGGTTAGGGTCCATGATTTTATTGTTTCCTGATGTTTTTAAATTTGTGGAGGATTTTCTGTTTCAGAAGACGGAGATTGTGAATGTAATGGAATATTTTCTATTATAGTTGGTCTAACTTTTTCTTTTTTATGCGCCGGTCTCTTGTGCAATTTTTTCGGCATAGATATATGAAGGGATTGTAGGGTAAGAGTAAGTCCGCACAAAAACAAAAATAGCATTTTCCAAAATGACGGCAGACCGACAAACGAAGTGGAAAGCATGATAATAAAAATACCGAGAAAAAATGTGCTTTTGTGCTTAATCATATAACCAATTGTAACATATAGAATTTTGTATACAAAAAAGGAGGCACCGAAGTGCCCCCGAAGCCATCAATAAAAGGTTAGCCACCAGCTATTGCGAGGTCTGCCGGAACCTCTACTTTGGCCAGTTCAGTTTGAGCCCCCTTGTGGCCCAAGAAGAATCTTTCCAATTCCTTCTTGGTCTCCACAGAAATGGCATCACCGATATTTGCCACAGAATGGATGTTGCCATTACCAGACCCTTTGTGTGTCTGGTCACTTTTCGGACGACGCTGAGCTTGACGATCGTTCCCTTGACGGTCACGAGCAACCAGACCATTAACTGACTTGCCAGCGGCCTTTGTCACAAAGCCAACTAAACCCTCATCCCCCTCATTCTTGCCTACTGGCAAGTTGTGGAACATTGCCAGAACCATTTCGGCAAAAGGTTTGAGCATGTCATACTCCAATGTCTTGATGGCGGACATGGCCATACGGATAGTGTCAACCCGAGAGTCCTGATAGTCTATCTGGTTCTCAAAATCCGGAGCGAAATTGAGAACCTTCTGGACATAAAAGTCCAGAAGAACTGTGTCATCCGTGGCTTTGAGGTAAGCTTCAAGAGCAGTGAAATGTAACTTGCCCGGCCGGCTTATGATGAGGTCGTACAACATGACCTTATCCTCGTCTGTGGCAACCCCAGCAAACAAAGGGTTGGTCACCACCGACTTAATGCTGTCTGAAAAATCATCGATGGTCACATCTGTGGCTGGCGACCCCTTGAGATTGTGGAGAAAATTCATTTCTCCCTCAAACTCCAAGGTGTTCCACTCTAGCCTGACTGCCACTGTCTTTTCGGCAATCAAACTGGCCAGAGCATCCAAAAACTCTTTCCTGCTTTGTGCAGTTTCAATCATTTCCATCTGAATCTCCTTTATATACCCATTTACCCGGGTCAGGTTTGGTTTGTATAGAACTACCTACATATACAATACACGATTTAATATATCTGTCAAGGACAAGATGTATGGCCGATTATATATGAAAAATCCGGGTAACGCGATGCGCCCCCGGATTATTAAATCTCCAACTTTTCTTCTTTTTTTTGTCTCCTTTTAGTTTTAGGTTTTATCAAACATTCTCCTCTCCCCCTTTTTTCAATAAGAAGGAGAGCGATTTTTTGTCCCAAATCATCTGGTGTCACTTCGCCCAGATTGGTAATAATATCCACAGATGACTTTTTCTCTTTTTGACGAAGAGAAAGGTCAAGTGTGACATAGTATAGATTCATCCAAACAAAAAAGTAATCCACTCCGTGATGTATATCCAGTGAGGTTTTTATCGCCGGATATAACTCCAGAGATTTTCTTGGTCGCCGTGGAAGATACGACTTTACAGCGACAAAGAGAATATCCGAACCTCCCCATGTTGGGTTGGATGGATCATAAACCACATCTTCACCTTCCTCCTCCGCTGGAATGTACAACTCGGAATCCATTACTTCCAACACACCCTTTCTCAAAGAAGCGTATGGAATATCTGGCAACCGACCATTATCATAGGCGGTCAACCCCAAAAGTAACTCGTGTTCCCTGCCAGATGGTAGGAATATTTTTTTTCTCACGTCCTGCCTCCTTTAGAACCTCTTCCTACATATAAGCATAAAGACGAAATTAAGTCAAATTCTCTCCACTGTGCGCGTGCCAGGGGTCGAACCTGGGACCTACCGAGTATCAGTCGATTGCTCTACCAGCTGAGCTACACGCGCGTGTAAATTACTAAAAAAATATAGCAAAAAATCTAATATTTTACAATCAAAAAATCACCCTTCGAAAATCTCAGGGTGATTTTTTGTATATCATTCTTTATTTTGTTCCGTTCGTGTTGTCTTTCCAACTGTCATATG
>LBYF01000016.1:12207-13119 GCA_000996025.1 Parcubacteria group bacterium GW2011_GWA2_40_14
TAGCCGTGCCTTGTTCATGTGTTATCCTTAATTTTCATTAAGGCATGGACTATATCTTCACCTCTTTATATTTACTAGAAAGAGGGTCAACGTTTTATACTAAATATGCATTATCGAACATACTAATATCTTCGTTCCACTTGCATGGAACTCCAGTCTCTACAGTGTCCTAGAAGAATCACATATTTATCCGAGCTTATATTGCATCGAGGGAATAATGAACTCTTTTATAAGTTCTCTAAATTTTTCTCTCGATTCTTTTTGCCAAATGGCAATCCTGAAATATCCATGATTGTCTTCAGTGTTTGAATGAATACCATGCATTTTTTCAAACAATGTGACAATCCGTTTATTCTCTAAAAAACTAAACGATTGTGTATTGAGATGATATCCTCTTGGTTTATTATTACTTTTTACGATGTTACCATCATCCATAAACCATACTGCCAACACTAAAGGTGATTTTATGTATTCCTCCATTAGTTTCGGTACTATTTTCTTTCCTTTTGGATAAAAAATAGAATACAATTTTGATATTTCTGAATGACTGATGGTACCGATAGTGTATGAGTGATTTCGCTCATACCATCGTGGTGGTTTTAGTGCAAATGGTTTTAAATTTTCATATTGCCAATCAGCATACTCTTTCTGTTTTTCTGATCGAGTAACTCTTAAGGCATAATGCGTTTTTGACCAATTTGGCACTAAATATCCATCTCCAAGCACACTACCAATTACAATCTCGCGTTGATATTTGGTCAACGGAATAGTTTTTAGTTTTCTTATTTCGGATGAATATGTGATTCTTCTAGGTTCCCTCGGTATTGCCTTCATACCTTTATTCATAGTAACATTATTATAACAAATAAAGAGGAGGGTTTCACCGATTTCAGTTGATTTTTTCTGTCAGAT
>LBYF01000017.1 GCA_000996025.1 Parcubacteria group bacterium GW2011_GWA2_40_14
TGAGCCACGCGGAGCGTGGAAAATCTTGGCGGGGTTTGGGTTTGGCGGGAATTCAGCCCCAGTGTCGCGCCTTCGGCGCGACCGCATTTCTCGCGCGGATTCTGATTTCGTTTTATTGCGGAACCGGAGAGATTCGAACTCTCGAGACCTTTCGGCCTACGCGCTTTCCAAGCGCGCGCACTCGACCGCTATGCGACGGTTCCAACGAGCTTAAACTTAACATTTTTTATTCTTTTTGTTAATTTCTCATCTCTATTTTTATTAACTTTTATTAATTAATCTTAAACTAATATTTGACTATGTATCCGCGATCGCAAACACTTTGCACAATTTTTCTGCCACTGCTTTAGGCTAATTGGAACTTATGTTTTAAGTCAAACTCGTTATCTATATAATGCGCTTCAACAAGCCTGACATGTTTTTTAATATTATAAAACTCAATAATATATTCCAATTCATTCTTACACTCAAACGGAAAAACGAATACTGATCTTTGCAACTCCATGAAACCCAATCTTTTCAGCTGATATCGGAGTGTATCGCGAATTTTCTTTAACTTTTCCGGAATGTCAAACATGACTATCCTCCACTTTTTATCCCACTTGGTTTTTGAAATAACCATTTCCTCGAAATTATAAGTCATGGCAACTTCTCTTCCCTCTTTAGATAAAATAAAAGTTACTGTTCCATCACCATTACTTCTCTGCTTTATAAGATTGGATTGATACAGATTGGCAATTGAACGGGTAAGAGATCTGCGGTTGATTTTTTTCCATTCGGCCCGTATATTCTTCACTATTTTAAAATAGCCGCCCGGAGATTTGACTAAACTTAAAGCTAAACCTCCGAGTAATAAAAGTAATATTTTTTCTTGTGCTGAACCGTGTTTTATCATTTTTTATATCTTACCATATACCCGCGATCGCGGATACATGGCATAAATTTTGACAAAGTTTATTATTACTTATAGTTTTCTATTTTTTAAAATCTTGTCAGCTTGGCACATTTCATACCAAATACCGCCGACCAAATCATATTTTTGGGCTTCTTCAAAGGTCACCCAGGCAAAATCAATGGTCTCGTTATCCGGGCCATGGTCAATCCTAACTTCGCCCGAAACATACGGCGCCATATAAGAAAAGACCACAACCGGTATGCCATCCGGACGAATAAATGTCATGTCCGTTACAAGTTCCGGTGAACCTATTTTCAAACCGACTTCTTCTTTTATTTCACGGCGCAAGGATTTCTCCAAAACGTCGTACCATAAGTTTGGCCCGTGCTTGCTTGTCTTTGTGTTTATATAATCATCGACAGAAAGTCCTCCGCCGGGAATAGTCCACTTGCCGGGGTGAGAAATTTTATGCAAAGCCCGACGAGTAATGAGATAAGTCAGATTGGGTTTATATATCAAAGTTGTCGTCACAACACGATGAAGTTCTTTATCTGTTATCCGCACACTAACTTTGTCATTATTTTTTATGTTCTGATTAGACATATCACTGTTAGTGTGCGGGTTTATTTCCATCTTTTTATTTTACTCGCCTAACTCTGAATACGCCACAACTTTATTTTTACCTGTTTCCTTTGCCCGATACATCGCTTTGTCGGCGTTTTTGACAAGATGCTCGCATGTCATTTTTAGAGACGCGTGAGCGACGCCGACGCTGACTGTTACTTTCAAATCCGGAAAGGATTCAAATGCGAGAGCTTCAACTTTTTGCCGGATGCTTTCGGCTTTTTGTTTTGCGTCCGCTTCGTTGGCGCCGAGAATCACAGCGACAATCTCCTCGCCTCCCCAACGGGCCACTGTATCGCCTTCCCGCGTGTTCTTTGTTATGGTCTGTGCAATGATGCGCAGTATTCTATCCCCCGCCTCATGTCCGTACATATCATTTTTTTGTTTGAAATTATCAATATCAAAAAAGAGCATGCTCAAGTTTTTAAACCCGAACCACTCGCGGCGTCCGCTATCCGCCGCGGCGTATATCGCGGATAAATAAATATTCAGTTCTTCTTCTAAAAATGTCCGTGTGCGCAGACCTGTCAAGGAGTCATGAATCAAATCGCTTTCCAGCATGCGAATCTGCGTTTCCAGATGAGAAATCGTCTGCAGTAATTTTTGCTCGTCGCTCATAATAGATAGTATACACAATTACCATCTTCCACTACTTCCGCCACCGCCGGAGAAACCCCCGCCAAATCCGCCAAACCCACCTCCTCTGCGACCACCGTCAAAACCTCCGCCACCAATCCACCACGGGTAGTGCCCGCTCATTTTGCTTTTTTGATACGCATTAGATACCAAATAGTCAAATCCCAAACCAAACAGCACAAAGAAAATAAATAATATGATTGAAGGAATAATAGAAACTAGAGCAAAGTACCAGATGAGACCGCCTAGTCCACCGCCCATAACACCTCCCAACCACCACGATTTTGAACGAGCCAGAATTGCTCCAAACCATTGCAATAAAATAAAACCTACTATCAGAATAAACTCAAAATTTATTCCAGGTGCCTGAAAGTTGGAATATCCTTCCGGAACAATATCACTACCACCCAAAGCTTGTATTATTTTATCAATAGCACCATCTATACCGGAAAAATAATCGCCAGCACGAAAAGTGGGAGTGATAATGTCGCTTTGAATGTAGGACGTGCCGATATCAGTTAGACCACCTTCAACACCGTAACCGGTATGTATTCGAGTCTTTCTATCCCCTAACGAAATTAGCAAAAGTACTCCGTTATTTTTATCTATTTTACCTATTCCCCATTTAGTAAAAACTTCTTGAGCAACATTTTCAATCGTATCTCCATCAAGTGAGAAAATGGTAACTACAGAGATTTCATTTGTGGTCTGCTTTTCAAATGCTCGTAGTTTTGTTTCAAGCAGACTGACTTGTTCCACTGAAAGCATTTTCGCATAATCCTGTACAAAGGCATTTGGTTTGGCAGGCACAGTAAAAGCAAGAACTAAGGTCGGCAGTAGTAAAAATAAAGTGAGAAACTTTTTCATAAGATTTAATTACCACCAGTATACTGGTGGTAATTTACTACGATATATCGTAGTAAATTATACTGTTGTTAGGTTAAATTTCTACGAAAACTAAAATTGAACTTGAGGATTGATTTGGTTTCCTGTTGGTATGTCAAAGTATGCTCGCTCTGTCACACCAAACAGTTTTGCAACTATAGATGTAGGAAATGTTTTGACATTTGTGTCAAAAATACGGACGAGGTCGTTGTACTTCATACGCTCAACAGAAATACGATTTTCCGTGCCTTCCAGAGAGACGATAAGGTCACGATATGCCCCAGATGATTGCAACGCTGGATACTGTTCGGCAATAACCAGAAGTCGTCCAAGTCCGGCTTCAAGTTGTGTCGCCGCTTGCGCTTTTGCATTTGCAGTTGTAGCGCCTGAATATCGCGTACGAGCTTCAGCTATTGCCCCAAAAACTTCCTGTTCCTGCTTTGCCACACCTTTGACTGTACTGACAATATTTGGAATAAGGTCAAAGCGTCTCTGATATTGGTTCTCCACCTGCGCCCACTGGGCTGTTATCTGCTCACCACCTCTGACAAATGAATTGTAAGATGAAACACCCCACAAAAGTACAACTACAATAATACCTATAACAATAACCGCCGTCTTATGTCTCTCTAAAAAGTTTTGATTTTCCATCCCGTTTAAAATTAAATTTATAATATACCCATTATAGCACCCACTAACAATTTGCACCCAGGGCTGCGGGTCAGGGGCTCGAACCCCAATTTTCGCCTCCAGAGGGCGACGTGCTACCATTACACCAACCCGCAATAATTTTCCTAGTATATCCTAAACTGAAGTAATTTAATAGCCTGATAAACTTCTGCTTTTCTAGATATTTGAATATTATAATTTGCCTTAGTCCAATGAGGATGGAACCCTAAAACTTTCATTAAACGAAAAACATTTCCCAACATTGATGTATTTTTATTACTAAACATAAACTTGTATGTAGAGGTAGGAAGGTGTACACAAAAACTACCTTCTGCCTCATATAGACCACGTAAATATCGCGCAACATAACCCTTATTGCTTAAAATCCATCGTGGTACGGATATCTTCTTGTTTTTTCTTGGACTAAAAGGAACTCCGAGACGTTGACTTATATGTTTTTGATAGATTCTAATTCTTACACAATTACTCCAACTTGTTTTTGCAACATAGGGAACTTTATTAAAAAATTTTTCAACTAATTTACTGTATCTTTTAATAAACCCTTTGTTTGAAGAATTAGAGAATATAGTCAATTCTTCAGAACGGGGAAACTTACTAATATGACCATCACCTAATACAACACCCATGAGTTCAGCTAAATCACCATTTTTTGTAAATGATGGGTATACAGATCTTATTTTTCCCTCCAATTTCATCTTTTCTCGCCACACCTTAAAATTATCAATTTTTCTTAACTTCATTGTGTCAGAAATCTTTTTAACAGAGAGATTCGTTTCTTTTGTTTGTCCTTTACTCCAGTTACTTGGCATAAGAACATTATATCACATTTTCCTACCATTAGACGATCTGGCAATGACAAAACAATACCGGAAAAATGCTGATTTTACAAGAAAAATATCATACACTTACAATACGCTATAGCGTATTGTAAGTGTATATGAATAATTATGAGAAGATTTTTAAAAACAAAACTATTCAGGAAATAGTGTGCTTTTATTTTTTTCAAGTATTTCCAGAAATTCATTCCAGTATTTTTCTATTACAGGCGAAACTTTTATTTTATCGTTTTTCTTTTCTGTCAGGTGTTCCAGTTTAACATTATATTTTTTCCAGGATTTACCACCATCAAGATAAATGTGAATGACTGGTTGGACTTTATCTAACGCATAGACAAAACGAGATTCTTCATCTTCTTTTGCTTCATATGTTTCAATAGTTTTCCATAAAGTTTGGTGTTCAGAAAATTCCGAACGCATCTGGTTTAACGCGTCTAATTCTCGTTTATGTTTAGAATTGACGTAGTCACTGTCGCTAGAGTAAAAGTAAGTATCACCCGCATATGCCTCAACTAAATCATGGGCAAGACAATACAGCATAACTTTGTGACGATCTAATTTCAGATTTTCAAGAGAAATAATATAATCCGCTAGTATTGCGAGCATATAACTATGCTCAACATCATTTTCTTCCCTATCACTTCCACTTATTGATACTGTACGATTAACACTTCTAAATTTATGAAGAAGTTTTGTGAATTCTAATATTTTTTGAAGATTTGATTTGTTTTTAGGCATATATTATTTTCTCATAATAGACGATATATCGTCTAAATTCTTTTTTCAATATAACCTATTTCTTTTTCAAACATGCTTCTACAAATGCTGTAAAAAGTGGATGTGGATGGAGAGGGCGGGCTTTGAATTCTGGGTGAAACTGGGTACCGAGAAAAAATGGATGGACAGAGCGAGGCAATTCGGCTATTTCCATCAGACGACCATCTGGGGAAGCTCCGGAGAAAATTAGTCCACCTTTTTCTATCTCCTCTACGTGTTCAGGGTTAACCTCATAACGATGGCGATGTCTTTCGGAAATCTTGCTAACACTGGGTGTTAGCAAATGATTGTATGCTTCGTAGGCAATTGTTCCCTCTTTCAGTACTGCCGGATAAGCCCCAAGTCGCATGGTGGCGCCGTAGTTTCCGTTCTCTAAATTTTTCTTCTGTTCCGGCATTATATCTATAACCACATGTGGGCTATGCGGATTTATTTCCGCTGTGTGAGCGCTTTTCCAACCCAAAACATTTCTGCAAAACTCTATAACTGCAAGTTGCATACCATAACAAAGTCCTAAATAAGGAATTTTATTTTTCCTAACATATTCTATGGCCAAAATAACACCTTCTACACCAGTTTCACCAAATCCACCAGGAACTATAATGCCATCAAATTTTCGAAGCTCTGAAACTTTTTTCGGATTTACTTCATATTCTTTTGAGTTAACCCATGTCAGTTTTGTATTTGCATTACTCCAGTATGATGAAAATTTTATAGCTTCAATAACAGAGAGGTAGGCGTCGGCGAGCATAAAATCTCCCGTGTCAAAATACTTGCCGACTACAGCAATCTCCAGTTTATGTTTTGCTTTTGCTCGTTTTTTGACAAACTTTTTCCATTCATCCAGCTCTCCGTTATGAGCTTTTGTACGCATATGAAGTGATTTCATAATAACAGAGCTTAACTTGTCTCTTTCAAAGTTTAGTGGCACATCATATATGCTTATGATATCAGGAGCGGAAATTACATTTTCCACCGGAACACTGCACCAAATAGCCAGTTTTTCTTTTCTCTTTTGGTCCAAAGGAGCTTCACTGCGAGCAATAATAACATCCGGTTGAACACCATAAGAGTTGAGCTGTCTAACAGCGTTTTGTGTCGGACGAGTTTTCATTTCGCCAAGTGTTCCTGGAACCGGAAGATAACTAACCATGATAAACATCACGTTTTGTGGATTTTTTATTTTTAATATTCTTGCCGCTTCTATAAAAAGAATATTTTGATAGTCACCAATAGTGCCCCCTATCTCTATAATAGAAATGTCAGAGCCGTTTATTTCGGCAGCATGTTTAATCCTCCTAGTGATTTCGTCGGTAACATGAGGTATTGCTTCAACAAACTTTCCTTTGTAGCCAAGATTTCTTTCTTTATCAATAACGTGTTTGTAAACCATACCGGAAGTCATATAGTCATCTGGATTTAAGTCCATTTCCAAAAATCTTTCATAGTTACCCATATCCTGGTCTGTCTCAAGTCCTGAATCAAGAACAAATACTTCTCCATGTTCGGTGGGATTCATCGTACCAGCGTCCACATTTAAATAAGGGTCAACTTTTATGGGATTGACCTTGAAACCTTTTGATTGAAGAATCTTTCCGATGGATGATGTTGCAATGCCTTTTCCAACTCCAGACATCACTCCGCCGACAACAAAAATATATTTATGCTGTTTTGCTTTCCCCGCTTTGGCCTTGTCTCTTGATATCTTTTCCATCGGTCTGTATATTTTTAGATGTATATTTAATTATATCTGACTTTCAGATTTTAAGATATTTGCACACAGCAAGATAACTGGATATAGAGCCAATAATAACACCCGAACCAACAATAATAAGGAAAATCTCTCCAAAATGAGAAGTGTAGTAGCTAAATATATTAAAACCAACAAAAAAGCTCTGGGTTGCACCACCAAGCCATATGGTAATTGGATAAAAAATAATAAGGGTCAAAATGGCTGAAATAAAGCCATAAATCGCCCCTGCCACAAAGAATGGTCCGCGGATATACATAGTGGAAGCGCCGACAAGACGCATGACAGAAATTTCTTCGCGAGACATATAGATAACCAAGCGCAGAGTGTTAAAGGTGATGAGAATTGAAATAATAATCATAAAAACAGTCAAAATAAAGCTGAGACGGTTTGCAGAATTAATAATATGACTCAAGCGGTCAATGGCCGCTTTGTTCTGATAGTAGTTAACTTTGTCTATAATACTCTCGCCGTTTGGTGAGAGAGTGCTCTGGTTCTGCAAAAACTCTGCAATGGTTTCGTATTGTGATGGGTCTTTAGCTTTTATATTGAGAGTGGCCCCAAGAGGATTTTCTCCAAGCTCGTCCAAGGCCTGGAGCGTAAACTGGTCATTCTCATGACGCTTTTTAAAATTAGCCAAAGCCAGATCGCGAGATACATAGACAACAGGCAACAAAACTTCCGGGAGTTGTTCAATATTTTTCTTTAACTCCAAAATATCATTTTCGTTTGCAGACCGCACTAAATAAACATTTATATCCACTTTGTCGCGAATCTCCTGCAAGGTAGACGAGAGAATGGCGCCAGAAAAAATAGTTGCCCCAATAACAAAAAGGGTAACCATCATGACCAAAATGGATGAGAGAGAAATAAAACCATTACGCCAAAAGTTAAAGAATCCCGAAGTAATTACTCTTTTTATTTTTATCCATGTCATGATTGATTTATATTAGTCATTATATAACATATCTGCCATTCTTATCATCTCGAATTATTTTACCATTCTCCATAGTAACAACCCGCTTACCGAGAGAATCAATAACCCCTTTGTTGTGAGTAGTCAAAATAACTGTCGTGCCCAAATCATTTATCTTTTTCAAAATCTGGACTATTTCATGGGTGTTCAAGGGGTCAAGGTTCCCCGTCGGCTCGTCAGCAATAATAATATCCGGCTGATTAACTATGGCCCGAGCGATAGCCACTCTCTGTTTTTCCCCGCCGGACAACTCCTTCGGAAAGTTCCAAATCTTTTTGCCTAGGTCAACTAGGTCCAGAACATGCGGTACATCGGCTTCTATTTCTTCGTCACTTCGCCCAGCCGCTTCCATGGCAAAGGCGATGTTTTCATATATGTTTTTGTGAGAGAGCAAGCGAAAATCCTGAAAGACCACTCCAATTTTTCTGCGGAAATGGTTTATCTCTCTTTTATTTAAAGAATGAATGTCAACAGATTCAAAGTAAACCTTGCCACCACTCGGTTTTTCCTCTGCCAAAAACATTTTAAGGAGGGTTGTCTTGCCAGCCCCGGAGTGTCCGACAATAGAAATAAACTCTTTTGGTTCTATGGAAAATGACACATCCTTCAGTGCCACCGAGTTATCCGGATATATTTTGGAAACCTTATCAAAAGAAATCATTGCTACAGTATAACCTATCGGAAAGATTGAGGCAAAACGGTTTATTTAAATAAAGTAGAAGCTCTACCTAAAATTTCATTGACTTCAGAAGTGCTAACTTTGCCTGTTGTTTTTTTTATTCTTTTTTCAATATCAAAAAACCTTATCTGGTCGGCTAGGACAAAAGACTTCCCTTGTGGTCCTTCTACGATCACTTCAAAAAAATAATCTTTGCGTTTGCTAGTCATGGGACAAACAAGTACTAACCCTGAAAATAAATTATATTGGGATGAGGAAATAACCACAGATGGTCTCAAACCAGACTGTTCGTGACCTTTTGTCGGACTAAAATCAATCCATACAATATCTCCTCTCTGTGGAATTGATAACTTTTTTACCATATCTCTTTGCCTCGCGGCTTATCGTCAGGCCACATAGATTTATGCCGATTTTTCTTTGTCATACCTTTTACCATTTGCTCTACAGTATATATGGGACGACTAGAAGTAATAATCATTTTGTCTCCTAGTTGCTCGAAACCAACAACAGCCCCCTCATACCAGCTTAGATTTTTTGCAAATTCATTTGGTATTCGAACCGCCAAACTATTACCCCATTTTTGAATTTTAGTTGTCATGCTTTAAGTATATACAATGTATCTACATAGTCAAGGTTTTGCTAAAAAGCCCTTTATTCCAAGGTATTTTCTGCTTCAATAAATTCATCCAATTCACCATTTAAAACAGCATCAACCTTTGCCGTTTCTACATTTGTTCGATGGTCTTTGACCATTTTATATGGATGGAGGACATAGGAACGTATTTGATTGCCCCATTCTATCTGGGTAGTCTTGGAAATATACATTCCCTTTTCTTGTGATATTCGCTTTTCCTCCAGTGCTTTGTAGATTTTGCCGTACAAAATCTGTAAAGCTTTCTCTTTATTCTGGCCTTGGGAGCGCTCGTTATCAGACTGGGCAGAGAGATTGGTCGGAATATGAACAACGCGCACGGCTGTTTCGCGTTTGTTAACATTTTGTCCACCAGGACCAGATGAGCGCGACAATTCCACTCGTATTTCGCTTTCCGGAATATCAATATCTTTGGCATTTATCTTTTCAAATTTTGGAATGACTTCCACCATGGAAAAAGATGTGTGACGTTTAGCATTTGCATTGAATGGTGAGACGCGAACTAAACGATGAACACCGGATTCATTCTTCAATGTCCCGTATGCAGATTTTCCGGAGATCTCTATCGTCACATTGCGATATCCACCATGGTCATTTTCATTTTGATGCAAAACAGTCACACCAAAACTTTTTTTGGCGCAAAATTTAATATACATATTTAAAAGCATGGTCGAAAAGTCCTCTGCATCATCTCCACCAGCTCCAGAAAAAATAGTCATGACAGCATCACCAGCATCGTATTTACCACTCGTGCCTCCGCTAACAATTTCTGCTTTAAGCTCGGCAATTCTACGAATAATCCTTTGCGCTTTGTTTTTATCACTCCAAAAATCCGCTGCTCCCATTTCGGCTTCCAGTTTTTCCACTTCTTTTTGCAACTCTGCTTTTTTGTATTCCATTTTAGTTATTTAAAACTTTTTGCAGAACTTCCAAAGAAGCTTGGCTAGCAGGAGCATTATAGTTTGGCCTGCCTTCCTGGAAATAGGCATGGCCCGCATTATATTCATAGCTCTCATAGACAATAGTGCTTTTTGCAAATTCTTCTTTGATTTTTTGTCTATCGCTTTCGGGAATGGATTTATCTTGTGTGCCAAAGAAAGATACAACCTGCAAACCACCTTCTCTGCGTTTAGAAATTATATACTCAATCGGTGTTTTATCTTCAATATAGTTTGGCGTATGCGGACCACCTCCGTAAAAAGAAACTACTTTGCAAACTCTGTCCTCTCCTCCGGCAATATATGCAAGTCTCCCACCAAAACAAAAACCAATTACGATGAATTGTGTAATCGCAGGATATACTTCTTTAATTTCTCCCAAAACTTTTTTGAAAAAAGTTACAAAATCATCACCTTTAAAATTTTGCATAAGAGAATGTGCTTTTTCCCTATCTACTTCCGTAAAGTTATTTACTTTGTTTGTAATCAAATAAAAATAGTCCAACATAAAAACAGGTTTCTTGAATGCATCAGCAAATTCTTCAACGCTACGCTTTGAATAGTCTGTCTGACCGTAAATATCCGGTAACATTATGACTGCATCACTTCCACCAAGTTCACTATTTTTATTTGACTCGAATATGTATGGCTGATTCATGATTTAGTTTTGTTTGCGGAGTGTCTTTACGACTTCACTCGAACTTATTTTATCAAAAATTCGTAATGATGGCTAATCTCACGCGCGGAGCGCGTAGTGGCTTGAAATTAAGCCGTACGCTCCACGAAAGCCCCGCCACACTGCCCGAAACGGGCAGTGTGGCGGGGCTAATACAAACTCAGACGGCGCGGGAGGAGGGGTTTAAGGGGAGGAATCCAGCGCCGTCTGCACTCTTGTATAGATTACTGAATTATGGTATGGTTCACGCTAGAAGAAATCCATGGTGGGTTTCTCAAAAACCAGTACCTTCAAAACAGAAAGGAGGTGGAAAGATGAAAAGCCCTTCAAGTGGCCCCAAGAAATTCTCTTGGAAAGTCACAGTGGAGCCGAAGGCTTGCCAGTCAAGCAAGTTTGCAGGCAAGAGCGACCGTTGTGGGTCTGGAAAATGCACCAAGTGCAAGTGACTCCACACCTGGAGGTGTAACGAATATATTCGTTACACCTCTTTTTTCGTAAAAGGAGACATCGCAAAAATGGTTTCAGGTTTCATTTTCATAACTTCTTTCCATGACTTTTCGGGATAAGTCTCACGAAATGATTTAATTATCTTGTATCCAATTGAATAGCCAGTCCACCGTTTATACTTTTTACTTCCAAAAAAGACATCATGATATAAATCATATTTCCTTGAATACAACGATTGTTTTAATGATAAAAGTGCTGATACACATTGCTTTTTATTGAGCGCAGTAGACCATGAAGATGGTTTTTCCCCCCACAACCTCTTCTCTAAAATTTTCAGCGAGGCCTTCAAATACAAGAGTTTCTAAAAGGGTTAATTTCAGAGCTGATTTGTGGTAGTAAAAAAATACTGCGTGACTGAACTCATGGGCGAGAGTTTCTTTCAATGATTGAGAGGAGAACCTTGTTAGGGAAATAAATAGATGAACCGTACTTGCGTATGGAGCAAATCCGTTTACTCCTCCAAATGCTGTATTGTATTTTTCGCCAAGCCAAGGAAAAATAAATACAAAAAGAGAGGATAACGGCAACTGCTCAAGGCATTTTTGTGCAACTAATTGAATAATTTTCTCAATTTTATTTTTGTTACCAGCTAGTAATGGCCTGTATGTATTTATATTTTTACTATTGAAATAGCCCGATAGATGTTTATGTAAATATACTTTCTTAAGATAACCAGCATATCCTACTTTTCTGTTTGGCTGGACATCACGAATAAGGGCATCAACAAATATACCCTTAGTTTTTATAGTAGAGTTTGGGAAACAAAAAAATATTTTTACATCATTAAGTTTAGACATATTCAAATGATAACAAGAAAGAAAAGAGGGCGGAAGCACATGGTTGTGCTTCCGCCATCGTGTTTACGTGAAAGGATGAGGAAATTTTGGCATGTTCCGATACGAGACCGGAACATTACCCATTTCCTTCGCTACTTCATGTATCCGTTCCATACCGCATGGTTCTTCTTGGTAACCAAAACTAATCGGTACCATTCCAGGCACTATAGAGCGAATAATGTGCAACCCACCATTTCCACCGAGTTCTTCAGCAAGATTCAATGAAACTGTAACGAGTGGCCATCCTTTTGTTACAAATCGATCGAGTAGTTCTTGCCATGATTGGGCAACTCGTCTTCCAACACCTTGAAATGCTGTCACTCTCTTGCCTGCAATCAAGAAATCAGCTTTCTGAAAGAACCTTCTCTGCTCGTAAAGCCTCCCATGGTCACTTGGAAATCGAACTTTTGACAGTTCAACTGGTTTAATCGAGCCGTTTGCAAGACAATACAAAACTGACGACTCGATCTCCATGAGAGCATGATCGAGAGCTATCTCGATATCAAAATCAGAACACGCCGCACATGTCGTGAACGCAAGCTCCTCATTTTGAGCAAAGGTGAACACAACGGGAGCAAGATCAAGAGAGTAATCCTTGACCCACACTTCAAACCCACTTTTCCTAAGACCACTGATCCGTTTCTGAATTCCATTGGGCAGAGTTTTTTCGGAAACGGTTGGAAAAGCGAGTTTTGTAAGATAAGCAATCATGAATGCGTCTCGCTCAACGAGCTCGAGAACACCATTTTTGATTGCCTGTTGCTTCTCTGAGTGTAAGGTACCCCATTATTAAGACAGCAATTCCAGGCAATTATTTTAATTTTAACTTGATTGATTTTTTAAAGCAAATTCACGAGGAGACATTTTTA
>LBYF01000018.1 GCA_000996025.1 Parcubacteria group bacterium GW2011_GWA2_40_14
TACGCTTCAGTTTCGCTTCACCACGCACGCGGAGCGTGCGAAGTCATTACCTCACTTTGTTTTGGAAATAGGTGCGAGTTTGGTACAATAGAGACACCAATTTGCATATTTTTATATAATATGTTCTAATATCGGTAGAAAATTTTGATTTGCATTTTTTATACTTTTTTAGTAAGGTAATACAACTATGTCACAAGATAGATTAATACCACTCCGAGATAAAGTGTCTGGAGATGTTTACTGGACATCCAAGAATAAGAAAAAAGTTGAGCGAAAAATTGAGCTTAAAAAGTACAGTAAAAAATTGCGTAAACGTGTTGTCTTCAAAGAAGCCAAGAAATAGTATCTTTATGCCTTTGAGATGTGTTTGAGTAAACATAATTACACTATACGATATATCGTATAGTGTAATTATGTATAGTCTAGTTATGTTCTGAATATTTTTCTATTTTGTTTTCTTTCTATTTCGTGTAACCACTGCCATCTACCCTTACCAATTTTTGGTGGTAGTCCAGCAGTTATTATGGTTTCTAATGTATCCCAGATAGTTTTCTTGTTTTTTCGTAAAATTTCAGCAACATACGGAAACTTGTTTTGCTCATATCGTGTGGAAATACGGTCAATTGTAGAAGGGCTGACCTCTAAAACAGAAGATATAAAATGCTTCGATACTCCTTCGGCAAGCATACAAAGAACGGCAAAACGTTTTGAGAACATCGTTTTTTCTGTATGAGTAAAAAATTCTCTCAGAAATATATTACTTTTTCTATTATTTCCAGCAGTATCAAAAATAGATATTAATTGAGCATATATTTTTTTGAAATCTTCCTCGGAGATTTCCTTGCTTGATATATGTGGCATCATTATATACTACACGATATATCGTATAGTGTAAAATTGATTTGATGATAATAATAGGATATTATTGTTTTGAGGATATTATTGTTTTAATGGGTTTGTAGTTGGAGTGAATATCGCAATCTCCAAAAAAGTTCATTTTAGTTTGGTATATTAGGTATATTGGGCTTGTAGTTTCAATGGTAAAACATCGCTCTCCAAAAGCGAGGTTCCGCGTTCGAGTCGCGGCGAGCCCGCAGAAAACGCAGTTTTATGCTGCCCGACTCGAAAGACGGAGGCGGTATACAAGACGAACGAAGTGAGTGCTTGTCGCCGAGTCGGGGTCGAGAGTACTTTGTTTTTTATGAACGAAGTGAAATAAAAAACTTAGTAACTCGTGACCGAGTCGCGGCGAGCCCGCAAAAAAATAATCCACGTATCTTTGCGCGTGGATTAGATTGTGTTACTCTGTCGGTCTTGATTTTTGAAGTTCTTTTACAATGACCATTGGTATCAAAATAGGAGAAATGATAAGCACTCCTACTGAAATTAGAGACATAATAGCCATGTAAATAACAATAGCTATTACATTACCCGAGACTGCGATAGCCATTTTTTTCATGAGCACTTCCTTTCTGGTATATTTTTAGCAAAAAATTATTTTTTAGTCAATAAAAGAGTTTCATGATATCTACATGAATATAATGTTATACTTTTTAAAGTTTTTAATTAATTAACTAAATTAACAAAATATATGAAATTATTTAATACTAGTACAATAGTAAGCACGTTGATTATTTCCTTATTGTTTGGTTTGCCTGGACAGGACTCTCTACTAGCAGCTGGTCCCGCTACAGTAAATCTTGGAACAGCCGGTAATTTTGTCATTCTGGCAAAAACAGGAATCTCAACTACAGGTAACACCTCTATTGTCGGAGATATTGGAATTAGTCCTGCAGCTGCCAGTTACATAACTGGATTTGCTTTAACTCTTCCATCTGCAAGTGCCTTTTCCACATCAGCTACAGTAATCGGAAAAGTATATGCTCCCGGCTATGCTGACCCAACTCCAGCTAATCTGACAACAGCAGTAAGCGACATGCAAACTGCCTACACAGATGCCGCCGGACGAACAAATCCGACTGCAACAGAACTTGGCGCTGGTAATATCGGGGGAATGACCATTGCTCCAGGACTCTACAAATGGAGTACTGGTGTAACGATTCCATCAGATGTTACTCTCTCTGGTAGCGCTGGAGACGTTTGGGTATTTCAAATAGCTCAAAATCTTAATCTTAGCTCTGCTACAAAAATAGTTCTCTCTGGTGGAGCGCAGGCGGGTAATATTTTCTGGGTTGTGGCAGGGCAGACCACTATCGGTACGACAGCTCTCTTTAATGGAAATATATTAGACCAGACAGCCATTGTTTTAAACACAGGGGCAATATTAAATGGTAGAGCTTTAGCCCAAACTGCAGTTACATTGGATTCAAATTCTGTTATTATGCCACCTTCTCCAGCACCAGCACCAGCTACTCCTGCGACTGGAGCTACTCCTGCAACATCATCATCAGGAACAAGTACTCCAGCCACTTCGGCAACTCCCGCAGTTCCTGCAACCCCCTCATCATCATCAGATTCAGACAGAAGGATTGTTTTACAAGCCCAGTTGGAGTAATCATATCCTTTGCGCGAACCTTTTTCAAATGACGGAAAAGCTCATCTTAATCTCATCACCTGCGCTGGAGTTTGGGATGAAGTAGAAAAAAGTCATTCCAGTAGATTGGTAGTGTTTGCTGATATGGAATAACAGCCCTATACCTAAAGTTTAATGTATGATATGATAGCAATGTTATATATTTATTACTAAATATCATCCGCCTACGCTAATAGCTATGGCGAGACAAAGAAAAAAATGGAAAAAAAGAATTCTGCATTTATGAAGCCGATGACGATTAGTCCCGACTTAGCCGAAGTGGTGGGCAAAGGTCCAATGCCTCGGTCAGAAGTCGTCAAAAAGCTCTGGGTTTATATTAAAAGTAAAAATCTTCAGGACCCTAAAAATAAGCGTAATATAGTTGCCGATGCAAACCTAAAAAAGGTTTTTGGAGGTCAGTCAGTGGTCAATATGTTTGAAATGACCAAACTCGTTTCAAAACACCTCTCATAATTAGTGTTTATATAATAAGTAATTACAGCAAAAAAGTTCTTGTTACTGACAAGAACTTTTTTGCTATGTGGTCCTTTCATAATCTTCATGTTAACTACATCATTCTATATTATAATGAAGTAAGGTCAGGTTCTCTTATTAGCTTAATTTAATACGTATTATGACAACTATCGTAAATAACCCAGGAGCAAGTGGCAGTGGGGATTCTGGAGCAGGGCTTATTATTGGCGTAATCATAGCTATTGTGCTTATCGTGCTCTTCTTTGTCTACGCCTTGCCAGCTATTCGTGAAAGAAATAACGGAACAACCAATATCAATATAGAGGTTCCAAAACTTGATACGACTTCAAATTCACCTTCAAATTAATAGAAATTTTTAACCACACTAAATATGAAAACAATTATTATACTTATCGTTGCACTTTTTGTTGTTTGGCTTGGATACGGCATGTTGAAAAATAATGAGACAACCACTTCTGGGGCAGATGTAACCACTCCTACTACCAAAGTTCCCAATCAGAATTCCAATACAGTTACTCTTACACCGAGTGCTCCGTCTGTAGAAACTATGTCAACTACAGCTACCTCCAACTCCACTGCCTTAGTTACAGGTCAAGTCAAGCCAAACGGCGCAGGAACAAGCTATTGGTATGAATATGGCGAAACGTCGGCACTTGGTACTCGCACCACTTCTCAGCAAATCGGTTCTGGCTACAAGTTTATACCTACGCCAGCCTATATAACAGGACTGAAAGCAAATACTCTATACTATTTTAGACTTTCTGGTTCCAACCGTTTTGCTACAACAAACGGCGCTACTCACACATTCCAAACCAATACCAATCCTCCACCGCAAGGTTCCGCTCCGACAACTCGTACCACTTCCGCTACGACAATTTCTCGGACGACTGCCAATATAAATGGTACAGTTAATCCAAACAACTCGGCAACAACATATTGGTTTGAATATGGGACTGATACAGAATTCGGTAATCTTACTGCCTTTCAACAAATTGGCAGTGGCAACTCGCAAATCTCGGCTTCGGTTTCACTTTCCGATCTTGCGCCACTAACCAAATACTATTTTAGATTGAATGCCCAGAATGGTTATGGCACAGTCAACGGCCCAATACTTTCCTTTACCACCACAGGCCCATCTAATCCTGGACAACCAACAGCAGATACAACAAGCGCAAAGAACGTCACTAGCACATCCGCCACATTTACTGGTGTCATTAATCCAAATGGAGCACAAGTGACGTATTGGTTTGAGTACAGTGAAGATTCTCTTCTCGGTCAGCTCATTGGAAGTGGCACACCGGAGCAAACAGTATCTGCTGGCACCAAAAATGTCACGGTCCAAACAGATATTAACTTAATTCCAAAGAAAAAGTATTACTATCGCTTGGTAGCAAAGAATCAATATGGCGCAGTCCGTGGAGATATTGTTTCCTTTACCACAAATAAGTAAATTTATAATTAATCAATAAAATATATGCTTACAACTATTGCTATCATATTGGTCGCATTATGGCTTTTGGGACTTATCGGTGTATATAGTATTGGCTGGTTTATCCATCTCTTGCTTGTCATAGCCATTATAATGTTTCTTGTTAGAGTCATACAAGGTCAGAATCCCATCAAATAGTTAAAACTTAAGTAATTGTTATAAACAAGAATCCTCCGTACTCGGCTTTTTTAAAAAAGAGCTGAGCCCGGAGGATTTTTGTAGTACAATAGATATATAGTGAAAAAAACAAAACCTCCGTTGTTTTATAACGAGAGGCCTTGTCTTTTTGCCCGTCACCCTTTTTCTCCAGTGGTCCATCCCAAGTGTGCAAATTTTAGTCTCTGATGTGTGGCTCATAACCTCACATAGACGAGACATGTGTGCAAAATTAACGGGAAGTTACTGAAGAAGTGGTAACTGTTATAATTTTCCTACTATTGATTTATTTTGTCAAAAGTTTTTATACGATTTCCGTGCATATCATGTTTAAAAACTGTGTAAAAGTGGCAAAAATCTGTGGAAAAACGACTTCATTATGGCTTCATGCAGAAGTTTCCAAAAAAAGCAATTGACAAACAAAATATTTTAACATATAAACTTTTTTAAAATGAAATCCGACAACCTTTCTTAAGGGTTGTCGGAGTAAGAGCTATGCGTTCTTGGATTTTCATATCTTACGATATCACTTTTGCTACTTCCTTGTAGCGCAGAGTTGTACCATCGGGACCGGCGGAGAAAGTAAATTCCTCCGTCTCAATCCCTTTGATTCGAACCATTGAAGGTTGACCAACACCTTACAAATCCTTGGATATCCTAGCACGGTATCTATTTATTGTCAAGCACAAAAATTTGATGGATAAAGTTACACACAATAAATAATAAACTTTGTCTAAATGTTCAGCGCGAGCAGGATGAAGGCAAGTGTAACAAAGCTTTGACGGAGAAACATTTGCGTCATCTCCGAATCAACCAAAGCGAGCTGCTCGGCATCCGTTCCCCTTAATTCAAACGGGGTGTAGCGAAAGAATCCTTGGTTTACAGTGAGAATCGTGTCAAGATGAAATCTCTCTGTCCACGATGTATACTGGTTGGATCCTGGAAATGTTGAGAAGAGAGAGGTTGCAAAGACAAAGAACCACAATCCGACCACGAGCATTTATACATCGGTAAGGCCACATCTCTACGAGACCGCGTACGAAGTTACATGTCAAAGGGCATCTTTGACACAAGAAGTCCGCTGATAGAAAAAATGCTTGGACAGTTTGATGCAATTGAACATATTAAAACGGATTCTGTTTTAGAAGCGCTTGTTCTAGAAGCCCATCTCATAAAAAAACACCAACCAGAGGCAAACATAAAAGAAAAAGATAATAAGAGTTTCAATTTTGTTATTATCACTCGCGAGAATTTTCCACGTGTACTTATCGTTCGAGGTCGTGAATTATTACAACACCACATATCAAAGAATAAATCTACCACAATATATTGTAGTGGATTAGGGGATAATAAAATAGACGATATATCGTCTAAATTCAAAAAGGAAAAACTTGAAGAAAGGAAAGGGATGAAAATCGGATATTCTTTTGGGCCGTTTCCAAACAGCAGTCAATTAAAAGAAGCGATGAAGATTGTTCGTAAAATGTTTCCATATCGTGATTCCAAGTGTATTCCTTGTATAGATCGATTAAAAAAGAAAAAAACCAATGACCTTACACTATACGATATATCGTATAGTGTAAGAAATAAATTATGTAAGCCGTGTTTTAACAGACAGATTGGTTTGTGTCCGGGAGTTTGCATTGGTGAGATAACACAGGAGCAATACACAGAACAAATCAAAAACATTATTCTCTTTTTTGAAGGTAATAAAAAGCGCTTAGTGAAAAACCTGCAGGTGCAAATGAAAAGTTTCGCAGAAAATAAAGAGTTTGAGAAAGCAAACATTACCAAACATACATTATTTACTCTAAACCATATTCAAGATATTTCTTTGATAAAGGAGGAGTCCAAAGGTCTGACCTTAAGACTTGGATCCCAAGGTCAGACCTTGGATTCAGGGTTCCGCATTGAATCTTATGATATTGCGCACCTGTCTGGCACAAATGTTGTTGGGGTGATGACTGTGGTTGAAGACGGAGAAATTAAAAAATCTGAATATAGGAAATTTAAGATACGAGATAATCCGGGAGTAAATGATACAAAAGCTCTATCGGAGGTTTTATCTCGTCGTTTAGCTCATATAGAATGGAGACTGCCCGACCTTATTGTTGTAGATGGAGGTACAGCCCAGAGGAGATTGATGGAGAGGATTTTAAGAGAAAACAAACTAGATATACCTGTTGTATCTGTAGTCAAAGATGAACATCATAGACCGAAACAGATTCTAGGTGACAAAAAGCATCTAATGTATGAGAGAGAAATATTGCTTTCAAACAGCGAGGCACACAGGTTTGCTATCACTTTCCACAAGCAACTTCGTAATAAACTTTAAAACTATACATACTATAAAATACCACGATCGTTTCTTTTTATAGTATAATTGAAATACTAAAACATTCATTTAAAACTTAAAATTTTAAATTCTAAATTATCCTTGCTATACTTATTTAATGATTACTTTACCTATCTCACTCCGTATCGGCGTTTTACGTGGTGGGCCGTCGCCAGAGTACGATGTTTCTTTGCAAAGTGGGGGACACGTACTACAGAATTTGTCGAACACACATAAACCTTTTGATATTTTTATTTCAAAAGACGGCACATGGCATATTCATGGTATAGAGCGTTCTAGAGAGAGAATTTTGAAGCAACTAGATGTTGTCTGGAATGCTCTGCATGGCTCATATGGCGAGGACGGTAAACTGCAAGAGCTTCTAAGTCATCACGGAATAAAGTATACCGGCTCGGACAAATTTGCCTCAGCAATTGCTATGAATAAAGCCATGGCAAAAGAGCAAGTCAAGGTGGCGGGGATAAAAACTCCAGTCTCTATTATTGTTCGTCGTGAAGATTCCATGATTGACAAGGCAAAAGAAATTTTCAATTCAATTCCTCACCCACTCATGGTAAAGCCAACATGTGGAGGGTCTTCTATCGGTCTTTATATTGTGCGCACCTTTAATGAGCTCCTGTCTGCCCTTGAGCAAGTTTTATCTGTACATGGTTCGGCTATTGTTGAAGAATACATTTCTGGCAAATCAGTCTCGGGTTTTATTACAGAGGATTTTCGAAATCAACCTATATACACATTTCCAGCGATTGTGACTTCGTCTGGTTCTGTTTCTACAAAAGAAACTCGAGCGGTGGAAGACATGGCAAAACAGGTTCACAACATGCTCCAACTCTCACATTATTCCAAGTCTGACTTTATTGTTTCTCCGCGTCGAGGGATTTATTTTTTGGAGGTCAATACTGTACCAAAGCTTGAAAAAAAATCTCTACTTTTGCAAGCTCTAGAAACTGTAGGGGTAGATACGGTGCACTTCATTCATCATATGCTTTCTCTTGCGGTAAATAGGAAATAATGTAAAATCTAATGGAATAAGATACTAAAGGTGGGCCCTTAGCTCATCTGGTAGAGCACCTCATTTGCAATGAGGGGGTGGCAGGTTCGAGTCCTGTAGGGTCCACCTTTGTAGCTTATTTACTTTAAAATTTTCAGTTTAGTTTCAAATAAAAACACCAAAGTTTCACCTAGGTGTTTTTTACCATTCACTACTTCCAGTGGGTTTTGATATACTCCGCTGTTTCACTCATTTTAAACGGATGAGTGGAGTTACCGACACGGACAAAAAAGTCCTCGTTTTGATTACCGTTGCGCAGATACGCCGGCTTACCAGATTCTCCGACGGAAACCATACAAACGTCTAAATTGTTTATTCTTTCAAATTTTATACTGATATATTTTATCAATTGCAGGCCGATCATTGTTTTTATAAGCTGACTGAAGTGATTTTCAAATCCATCACGGTTTTTCTTTGGTAGTGTGTTATAATCACTTTCTAGTCCAACAATATCTCCAGTATCACTGACACCTATAATGAGTGTTCCACCTTCCGTGTTCAGATATGCCACGATTGTTTTCATAACCATCCGTTCTATTTCTTTACTTACTTCTTCCCGACGTTTGTCAAAGCGGAGAGTTTCTTTGAATTCAATCGAAAGTCCTTCACCTTGTTTAATAATACTGGAGATACTTTGTGTAGGTATTTGTCCAGATGAACTATGAACCATTTGTTTAATAATGTGTGTGTAGTCATCAGCGCTTGCCAGATTTTTCATTTTTATAACTCGGCCGCTTTGGTGATGAAGAATAATAGTTGCGTGACGCATCATACGGCCTAGTGGAGAATGGTATGTTTCAACTGATACTATACCAGATGCGTCAATGGATTTGCGATGACGGAATATAAGGCCAGATTTTTTGGTAATCTCTTTTTCAGTTATTTCAAAATGGGAAAAATACCAATCAAGGAAAAGAAGTGAAACATAGACTAGTTGAAAACCGGAAAAAATAAGAATTAAAAACAAGTCGTAGCGAATAAATTTCACAATACCCCAAGTTCTATATAACATTTCATAATTTTCTAGAAATGACAAAGCATAGACGAAAATGGCAGCCACCACTTCCATAACCAAAACATTTCTAAGGAAAACTAGAGGTCCTTCTTTAACTATTATTCTACGCATAAAGCCATTTTAGCATATATGTCTATTTATGATATAATCAATTTTATGATTAATATAAACAACACAGTACCAGATTTTCAGGCGGAAATATATCAGAATGGCGATATTAAAAAAACGAAACTTTCCAAATACAAGGGCAAATGGGTTGTGCTGGTTTTCTATCCTGCGGACTTTACTTATGTTTGTCCGACAGAACTGGAGGAGATGGCAGAACTCTATCCTGAATTCAAAAAACTTGGGGCAGAGGTTATTAGTCTTTCAACAGACACGGCTTTTGCTCACAAAGTTTGGCACGAAACTTCCAAAGCAATTGGAAAAATAAAATATCCAATGATGGCTGACCCGACAGGAAATATCTCTCGCATTTTTGGTATTTATCTTGAGGAAGAGGGTATGGCTTTACGTGGAACCTTCATTATAGACCCAGATGGTGTGCTAAAAACAATAGAGATTCACAACAACGATATTGGCAGAAACGCAGAGGAAACTTTACGGAAGCTTCAAGCGGCCAAATTTGTCCGTGAACATCCAGGAGGTAATGTCTGTCCAGCCAACTGGAAACCTGGTAAAAAACATATTAAAAAAGATTTAAAACTTGTCGGTAAAATTTAATTGTCTAGAATTTTTTCAATGTTCAAATACTTTTTAATCATATACACCTATCACACGCTATAGCGTGTGATAGGTGTATATGATGGAAGGTTTTGTTTTGTGTAGAATATAGAATATTGTGTTATTTTTTATTGCCTACGGAGTTTTCAAAAAGATATGGTTCAACGAGATTTCTAAAATTTTTATAAAAAGAAAACCGCCTCGCCTAGAGAACGACGAGGCGTTCTTTGTTGGCAAAGCGGTCTGATGTTAGCTTATCCTAACACCATCTTGCGTATCTAGTGATGGGTACAGTCCCTAGTGTCGAATGTCGATTTTATCCAGAATTTCACGAGAAGCTGTCAATCCAGTTACCACACCTGAGTGACCATAACTTCTTTTGGCTAACCAGAAAGTATAGCGCATGGGATATCCGCCAGAAAACTGTCCAGCTGTCTCAAATATAGCTCTTTCGTTGTAGTGACCAAAGTGACTACTGAAATGGAGTTCAGTACCTACAGCTGTCATCAACTCGTTCAAGTGTGTAGAACCGTTTGAGCTGATCATGTCGTGAAGTCCATGACCAACTTCTCCAACCTCATCTCTGCTGTATCCCTCTCTATCTTCCATGAGAGAGACTGAAACCTATTCAGTCAGCTCTTTAGATGAGTTAATCAGAAAAACGAGAATGCGTTTTACAAGATCATTCCCGTCTCTGGATTTGAACATCAAGTACTTCAAAGCCTTGATCTGTTTGTCTGTGAACATCGCTAGGAACTCTCCTTAACGTTCCAAAAAGTAGATTATTATATACATTATGGTTTTGTCAACTACTTCCTGTTTTTCCAAATATTGTAAATGGTTTGAAATCCTCGCCATCCATCACGGGCACGGATTTTCTTGCCGTCACTAAATGAGCGAGGAGTGTAATTGATAGGCACTTCGGTAATTTTTATTTTTCTATTGAGAATTTTTGCCGTTACTTCAGCTTCTACTTCAAAACCGTCTGATTTCAATTCCAGAGATTTGACAAGATGTGTTGGGACGAGTTTGTAGCAGGTATAAATGTCGTGAAGCTTTGTTCCATATAGTATATTTGTAAAGAGCGAGAGCAAATAAGCCCCGAGACGATAATGAATATAACCTCGCCTTAACCCACGCATGCCGTAGACCACATTACTATCGAGAGAGATTGCTCCCAAAAGTTTTTTGTATTCCTTTGGACTGTATTCCAAATCAGCATCTTGAATAATAATATAATCACCAGTTGCGCGAACTATACCACTTTGGATGGCTCTGCCCTTACCTAAATTTATCTGATGAGAAAGAGAAATAATCTCAGTTGAAATATTTTGCGAAATATTTTTAAAAACTTCTTTTGTGTTGTCTGTCGAGCCGTCATCTATAACTATAATTTCTTTATCAAATGGGCTCGTATCCGATTTCCAAACTTCCTCAATAGTTTTTTCTAGAGTTTTTGCTTCATTATATGAAGGGATAATAATAGATAGTCTCATAATCTTTAGGGTGTCCTAAACATATCACGAGGAAGTTCATACTCGGAAATAATTTTAGAGTTTTCTGGATTTCGTTTGAGAAAGATTAGTGTCTCTCCATCTACATAGACAGGTGCCCATTTGGGGTCATCTATCCTCTGGATAAGAAAATTCTGTGCCCATGGGGTCATATCCAGACGATAAAAATAAATAGCGTTGAAATTAAACTTATTATCCACCTGTTGCCATATGGTAGAGTTTTCCTGCATCGGTATATAAATATCGCTAAAAAATTCCTCAGGATACACTTCTGGTCTGTTATCTACAAAAACTTTCTCCTTTGGAAAAAAAGCAAATATCATAGCTCCACCGATATCGTAATTGTTAAATATGGGACCGGCGATGGCGGCATTTTTTATAAAATTAATTGAATCAAAGGAGTGGCCCCGGAGTCCCAAGCCGAAATCCCTATTCCAGGCGAGCTTACCAGAGAAATGTATTAATGTGCCCGTGATAATAAGAAAAGATAGAACACCAGAAATAAAAATTATTTGCTCCCGGTTCTTTTTATCAAAGAAATGTTTTTGCAGAGTAGAAATATTGTATATCAGAATGGGAAGTGAGACCAATGCAAAAGCAGTTATGTGTCGAATGCCTAGAAAGGCAAGCACGGCAAATGTAAGTGAGATCACAGTCAGTGCTATAGCAAAATTTCTCCTTTTGTAGACCAAAACCAAAAATGATGATAAGGTAATAACTCCAAATGTTATTTTGTACCAAAGGAAGCTCGGGTTTGTAAAAGACAACTTTTCCAAAAACGGTATGGATTGATTTTCCACTATCATATAACCGTAATTACTGAAAATGGTGAATGGATATAGAGAACCAGATAAGCCGTATGGAGTAACCAGTGTAACTAGAAATGTTAGAATCAGAATAATACCTAGTTTTTTTGCAATAAATATATTTCTTCTTATCAGAGCTTCAAAAAGAAATGCACCAATAAGAAAGGGTCCAAAAATAAAATAAATATGCAGGTTTGACCACAGCATTTCCAAAACTGGAATGAGAAAAAGAAGTTTGTAATTTATCCTACCTTTGGAAAATTGGTAGAGAATATATATAAAAATAGAAATGAAAAGATAACTTACTGCCTCTGGCCTAACTTCTGTACGGTCTGCAATAAGGGGCACTAGAAAAAGTCCAACTAAAAGTATATTTGATATATCGCCATCTTCCTTCACTGTCTGTAAAGTAAAAATAAAAGCTAAAATGATACAGAGAGTGTAAGCTAGAGATAGTCCAGAGTAACCACTAAGCAGAAATACTATATATATGAGAATCCCGCTACCCCAATGGTGATTTATAAATGAAAAGTCGGGATATGTGTATGAAAATAAGTTTGTATGAAGCAGTTCTGATTTTGATATGCCAAACTCCGCGCTGTTGAGAAAGATTTCCCCGTTTTTAATATGTCTGCCTATGTCAGCAGTCAAAAAATTTATTTTCTGAAAAGAGAAAATAGACAAGTAGAGGCAGAGCAAAATACATATTATCCAAAACCATTTTGATTTCATATCCTTAATAGCTCATTAGAAAACATCAGTGGAATAGAATCTCTCCTGTTTGCAGTCTGTTGGCTTTTAATATATCACATTTCATTTTTACAAGCTTGTTACGCAGGATTTTTAGATTGAGTTTTTGGTGTTCGATTTTCAACTTTTCTTTGATTAGTTCAAATTCAAGAGGAGAAATTTTCACTGTAACCGCATTGTACTTGATGCGCAGTAGGCGACCTTCGGGTCGCCTAATTTTTTGTCTAAAATTCATATGATATAATGCGAACATGAAAACGCCTGTGATACGACTTTTATTTTTTATTATTACTTTTACGTTGGTTGTAATATTGCCGTGGTGGGTTTCGGCCATACTGCTTGCTCTACTGACGATTTATTTTCCATTCTACATCGAGGTTTTATTTTTTGGTTTTTTGATTGATACGCTATACTCGGTTCAAAATAACTTTCCATATAACGCACTAACACTAGCATTTGTATTTTTGTTAGTTACTATGTTTGTTAGAACACAGATACGAACTTGAAATTTTTAATTTTAATTTATAAATTTTAAATCAAACTTAAATTTTAAAATTAAAATATTTAAACATTCATTTAAAACTTAAAATTTTAAATTTAAAGTTAATTTTTAATATGTTTTATCAACTCAAAAAAATCTTTAGAAATCATAACCGAAGCAAGAACCGAGACATTGACCCGGATGAGATTTTTTTGGACTCTCAAAATCTGCCGGAGTTTGACACAGCTCAATTTGAGGGTCGGATAGAGAAGCCAATACCGCGGAGCGCGTTTACTACACTCCTATTTTTTATTTTTTTTGTTGGTGGAGTTTTTATTTTTAAATTGTGGGGATTGCAGATAATATCTGGCGAACAGTTTCGAACAAGGAGCGATAATAACAATTTGCGTCATACTATTATTTTTGCCGATCGTGGACTTATTTTGGATAGAAATGCCGTTCCACTTGTCTGGAATACCATAAACCCTGAATCTAACGATTTTTCCTTGCGCGTCTATGCTACATCAACTGGACTATCCACTATTTTGGGGTATGTCAAATATCCCACTAAGGATTCAAAAGGAATATATTACCAAGACCAAGACAGTTTTAATGCAAAGGATGGCATTGAAAAAATCTACAACGCGGAGTTATTGGGCAAAAATGGCACAAAAATCACCGAGACGGATGTTAAAGGAAATGTCATATCTGAAAGTGTCATAGAGTTGCCGGAGGATGGTAAAAATCTAACTCTCTCTATTGATATAAAACTGCAAAAAAAACTTTCTCTGGCTCTCCTAGATATTGCAGATAGAGCGGGGTACAAAGGTGGAGCTAGTATCGTGATGGATATTCATACAGGAGAGATTTTGGCTAGTAGTAATTTCCCAGAATACGATTCTCAAATAATGAATTATGGCACTGATAATAAAAAAATTAACTCTTGGATTTCCGATAAAAATCATCCGTTCCTCAATCGCCTAATTTCTGGTCTCTATACACCTGGTTCTATCATGAAATTATTTGTGGCTCTCGGCGTTCTGGACCAAGGAATTATCAGTCCGACAAAACAAATTCTTTCCACTGGTTCTATTTCGGTGCCAAATCCGTTTTTCCCCGACAAACCATCTGTTTTTCTAGACTGGAAAGCCCATGGATATGTTGATTTGCGACATGCCATTGCCGTTTCTTCAAATGTTTATTTTTATACGGTCGGTGGCGGGCACAGAGCCCAAAAAGGAATAGGTATTGGCAATATTGAAAAATATGCCCAGATGTTTGGATTTGGAGAAATTACCGGTGTTGATTTCTTTGGGGAAAAGAAAGGAACTATTCCAAGTCCAGAGTGGAAGAAACAAAATTTTAATGGTGAAATATGGCGGATTGGGGATACATACAATACTGCTATCGGTCAGTATGGTTTTCAAGTCTCTTTAATACAGGTAGTGCGAGCTGTTTCGGCTATTGCAAATGAGGGTACTCTTTTAACCCCAACATTTACAAAAGTAGGAAAAAAAGCAGAAGAAAAAGGAAGTAGGGTCAAAATATCCGGTATTGTGCCGCTAGACAAGAATTTTTATACCATAGTTAAAGAAGGCATGCGACTTGGTGTGACAGATGGAACATCTGGCGCCTTGAATTTTCCGTTTGTAGAGGTGGCGTCCAAGACTGGTACCGCTCAAATTGGGACATCAAAAAATTTAGTTAACTCATGGGTAGTCGGTTTCTGGCCGTACAAAGATCCTAAATATGCCTACGCAGTGGTTATGGAGCGCGGTTCCAAAAACAATCAATTCGGGGCAGTCTTGGTGATGAAAGAACTCTTTGAATGGATGAATGTGTACGTTCCAGAATATCTAAAGTAATGTAAAATGTAAATATTAAAAATCAAAATGACAATTTAAAATGTAAAATTTTGAATTCCTCATTTTGAACTTTGCATTGTCATTTTACATTTTGATTTTTACATTTTTAATTCTTGCTTTACTAAATTAAGTTTTTCTGATATGCTGACCGTAATAATTTTAATACTATGAATGAACACGAATATCTGACCAAAGAGAAGTTTGAAGAATTTACAAAAGAGTTGGTTGAATTGAAGGGTGTACGTAGAAAGGAAGTAGCAGAAAGTTTGGAGTATGCAAAGTCTCTGGGGGACTTGGCAGAAAATGCCGAATATCATGAAGCTCGAGATGTACAGGCTACTATTGAAGACCGGATATCAAAACTGGAGGAACTTTTGAAAACTGCTACAGTCGTTTCAAGACATGATACAACTGTAGTAAACGTCGGTTCCGTAGTTACAGTGGAAAAAGAGGGGAAGAAATTTATTTACACAATTGTTGGTTCAGAAGAGTCAAATGTAATCTCAAACAAAATTTCCATAAAATCTCCTTTTGGTCAAGCAATTTTAAGTAAGAAAAAAGGCGATACATTCTCATTCCACGCTCCAAGTGGAGAACTTACTTACAAGGTAGTTGATATTAAGTAAGTCTAAGAGATATAATTAGATATTGGAGGTGTTCTAGTGAAGCTTGTTGTGCAGAGTCATGTACCTTTGGAAATAGGCAAAGTGTATTCATCTGTTCGCGATGCAAAAGGAAAGCTCCGTCGAGGACAGCGTATCAAGGTAATAGCAGAAAGTAGTCTACAAGAATGGATTGAATGCATGCGAGCTTTTGGTAAGAAAGATGAGGATTTTTGGGAGCAGGTTGCAATACCAACTCCTTATCACTATGAAGTACAAACGGACTGATTGAATAAATCAGTCCCGATTTTTTTTACCCTTCTTTTATTGGATATTGGGATTTGTGATTTGGGATTTTGTAAAGTATACTCTTTGTTATGGCTTCATTAGAAGAAATACGACAAGCGAGGTTGACTAAACTGCAAATACTGAAAGAGCGGGGGATTAATCCATATCCATCCAAGGTTCCACGGGATTTTCCTATTGATTTTCTTAAGAAAAATTTTGATAAGCAGACAGAACAAGGAAGGCCTGTTTCCATAGGACGTAATGAATTCCCCGATGTCGGACATCGGGGAAAGCAGTTTTGAATTATTTGTTGATACTGTTGATGTAGGCGACTTTATTTCTGTCACAGGCGTACCGATGCTATCCGAGCGGGGAGAGCAGAGTGTTATGGCGGAGTCGTGGGTTATGGCCACAAAGTCCCTTCTTCCGCTTCCAGAGAAATGGCACGGTTTGCAAGATGTAGATGAGCGTTACAGAAAAAGATATCTGGACTTTCTGATGAATCCGGAATTGCGTGAATTGATTGTAAAAAAATCAAAATTTTGGGATGCCACTCGTCAATTTATGAAAAATACAGGATTTCTAGAAGTGGAAACTCCAACTTTGGAAACAACAACGGGTGGAGCTGAAGCTACTCCATTTGAAACTCACCACAATGATTTTGATTTGGACTTATATCTTCGTATTTCTGTCGGTGAATTGTGGCAAAAACGTCTCATGGCTGGAGGGTTTCCAAAAACATTTGAGATAGGGCGAGTATATCGCAACGAAGGTACTAGTCCGGAGCATCTGCAGGAGTTTACAAATATGGAATTTTACTGGGCTTTTGCCGATTTTAATGATGGTATGGAATTGGTCAGAGAAATGTATATTGAAATTGCCAAAGAAGTTTTTGGTAAAACAAAATTCACATCCGGTGGGCATACTTTTGATTTAGTTGATGAGTGGAAAAAAATAGATTATTGTCAGGAAGTCTTAAAACAAACCGGTATTGATGTTTTAACTGAAAAAGAAGAAGAAATGATGAAAAAATTAGACGAACTCGGTGTAAAATACGAAGGTCAAAATCGCGAGCGACTAACTGACACACTTTGGAAGTATTGCAGAAAAAGTATTTCTGGTCCTGCGTATCTTATAAATCATCCTACTGTTGTTGCTCCGCTTTCTAAAAGTAATCCAGACGGATTAACCACTCAAAGATTTCAACCAATTATTGCTGGTAGTGAAGTTGGTAATGGTTACTCTGAACTGAACGATCCAATTGATCAGAAAAAAAGATTTGACGAACAGAAAATACTTTTGGAAGCAGGGGATACGGAAGCTATGATGCAAGACAATGAGTTTGTGGAGATGCTGGAGTACGGAATGCCTCCAACCTGCGGTTTTGGTTTCGGTGAACGATTGTTTGCCATACTTGCCGATAAATCGCTTCGCGAATCGCAAACTTTTCCTCTGATGCGGCCAAAAATCTAGAACTTTTATCACAAAACTTTCCCAAAAGTTGGTACACATGCTTGCAAAAATTTGTAGGTGTGGTATAATTGAAAAAGGAGAGTACATTATGGATGATTTGAGGAAACAACTTCTTTTTCTTGACCATGGAAGAGGCGGATATCTAAAAGATGCTTGTCTCAAAGCTTCAGAGGTGAAAGTAACAACCGAAGTCGGATATTTAGGTATTCTAGAAAGTGAGCCGGAGCCATATCTTGAATCCAGCATCATATTCTTGAGCAATCAACAGGATTATGATCTTGTGATTCTCGGTCATGGTGAGTTTGGGTTAAAAAAAGCCCAACTCATCTGTGGCGCGTTACGAAACAAGACAATTGTTGTTTCGGATGAATTGCTGTCTAGTGGAATATTCCGAGCGTATCGGAATTTAGGCTATTACAGGTTCATGACCCGTGCCGATGCATCAATGATGGTTCGGCGTGAGTTGAAGCTCGAGTGAAGACAAAATGAACAAGAGGGAGGTCAAAATGGGGCCGTTTAGCAATGATTGCTGGCGGCCTTTTCGTTTATCCACATGTTATACACATATATAATGGGGAATGTTGGTTGCTAGTGGGAAAGAGTGGTATATAATGTTAAGTAAGTGGGAAGGAGTGGGAAATTAGTTTTCGTGAAA
>LBYF01000019.1:0-10597 GCA_000996025.1 Parcubacteria group bacterium GW2011_GWA2_40_14
TGGCCTTTGAGAAAATCGGCATAAGACATTTCTTTTCTGCCTTCGGGGACGATACGGTCTAGGATAAGTTTGTCGTTTTCTATGTGCGCGCGTTTGACGATTATGCGAGACTTGGACACGGAGTGTCCAAGTGGTCGATCAAGGAAAAAGTAAGCTCCGGGCCAAATGTGATAAGCGCGGATTTTTCGGAGGTTTGTTTCAGCATTGTCCGAGAGATTTATTTCTCCGTCAGTTTTTTCTATTTTTTTGCAAAATGTCGCTTTACTATGGTCTTGTTCTTTTTCCTCTATCTTTCCATTTATATAGTCTGGCAAGATTTCCGCTAGAAGCTTTCCGCCTTCTTTTCCTAACATATTTTCTAAATCTTCCTCGTACGGAGGCCACTCTGGTACAGAAACTTTTTTCTGTGCCAATATCGGCCCATGGTCAACTTCTTCATCTAGTTTTATTATAGTCACTCCTGTTTCATTTTCGGTAAGTATGGATCTTTTGATAGGGGACGGCCCGCGAAGTTTTGGCAGAAGAGACGGGTGGACATTCAAGGTGCCGTGTTGTGGCATATCTAAGATTTCTTTTGGTAGAATCTTGCCATATGAGGCGATGATAAAGAGGTCAAACGGACCATACCCCCTGATTGTTTCTACACTTTCCGGTTTGCGAAGTGTTTTTAATTGAAGATAAGTAATTTTATTTTCTTTGGCCCAAATTTTGACTTCAGGCGAAGTCAAGAGAAGTTTTCTGCCTTTTGGTTTGTCTTCTGCAGTTACAACAATAGCAGGTAAAAATCCCGCTACTTTAAGCTCGTCTAATACAAGTGTAGAAAATTTGGAAGTACCGAAAAATACAAACTGAATTTTATTCGTGTCATTCGTTTTCATTCGTGTATTTGTGTCGAGTTAGCTTTAGCTGGTATTATTTCTTCAATATTTTTTGCTTTGTCTATAAAAAGAACGCCGTTCAAGTGGTCTGTTTCGTGCTGGAAAATTTGAGACAGCAGTCCGGATGCCCCTTTTATAAATTTTTTACCCGTCTCATCATAAGCTTCAAGGACAACCTTACTTCCTCGGCTGACTTTGCCATACAAATATCGTACCGACAAACATCCTTCTTCCATCATTTTTTTCTCTTTGGAGATTTTTTTAATAACAGGGTTTATATATACAGTCGTAGCTTCCGCTGTCGTAGCTGACGTCTGGTCTCTTATTAGCTCTGGCTCAACATGAGACTTAATTTTCTCTCCTTTAATGAGCCCTTCCACTTTTTTGGACATCACAAAAATACACAATGAATATCCTATTTGAGGAGCGGCAATAGCAACGCCATCATCCTGCGAAGCAAGAGCTTCTTTCATCTCCGAGATTATTTTTTTTATCTTTGGAGAAGAAATAGCTTCTAGTGGAATTTCCTTTGCTATTTTCCGGAGCACTGGCGCATCTTTTTGTAAAATCTTTTTCATCGAGTATGGTAATCTTAAATTTCTCTCTACCGCAAGCTTTTCAGAGCATCCGCAGGTCGCAAGCGTGGTTTTTGTCAAGGCACCCCGTTCTTGACAAAATTGCGGCCGAGGACAGAGTAAACTTTTCGCTGGAAAAGTTTACGTCTCTGAAAAGCTTGCGGTGAGAAAGAAATTTGATCCAACTTTATCACAAAAGTGTATCAGGGTCGACCTTAATCATGACATAAGGTGGAAGAGAATGAAGCTTTTGCAGTAGAATTTTATCAGGCCATTTTTCCTTTGGCAGGGAAATAAGTCCATGTACAGAGAATTTTTTCGCGCTTCCAGGATTCCATGCGTCAAAAACTGAAAGTTCATACGGTTTCAAAATAGACGATATATCGTCCATTTGTTTTTTGACAGCTGTTTTTTCGCCTTCAAGAGTTATTTTTATATATGTGGTAAAGGGTGGATAGCCGATTTTCTTTCTGTCCTCTATTTCGTCGCGATAAAAATCTATCAGATTTCCACGTAAGGCATAATCAAAAATCTTCCACGGCGCAGATGTCCTTTCCTGGCGGGTTTGAATAAGAAAATTTTTTTCTGAAAGTTCCTGTATGGCAAGGAGAATATGAAAAACTTTTTCATTAATGCGAAAATCTGGAATAGAAAAATATGAATCAATAGAAACCACAGTAGTGTTTTCTATTTTTTGGTTTAGATAGGTCAGAGCCATTTCCGTACCGACTAAAATTGCTCCTGGTGTATTGTAGAAAAGGTTACGAGCTTTAACTGCCTGTTTGTGGGTGGTAACGCTACCCCCTTCCATAACTACTACTTTGGCTTCTGGGAAAAATGTTTCAATCTCCTTGACCACGCGTTCTAGTCCAATACCCATGGGATTTAGTCGCCACCCCCCGCAATGTAGGCAGAGTTCATTTGCATTACGCCTCTCTCCGCAGTGGTGGCAAACAAACAAGCGGAGCCCTGCGGTGTGTTTGGGATTGATACTCTGGTTTCCATATAACACCACCGGGGCATTGCAGTTTTTGCATACAACGATTGTCCCGCAGTCCGTGCAAACAGTTAGGGGATAGAGACCCTTTCGTCCGCAAAAAAGAAAGGAGTGTTCGTTATTTTCCCGAGCTCTTTTTATTAAGTTTTTAAGCTTTACTCCAAAGATAGCAAACTCTTTCTTTTTCATATCGGCAGGACTTTTGGTGTTTTCTATTTCACAAACAGATGAAGTCAGGGAGCGAAACTTCAGAGGAACAAGTTCGGAATATGTAATATTTTTTTCTTGATTTTTTTCTGCCCACAAAGTTTCAATTCGTAGAAACATATCGCCCAATATCAGCCGCACCTTTGCTTCTTTGGTTATTATTTCTGCGGCGGTACGGATATCTATAAAAGGTCTACCTTGCATCTTGTAGCCCCGTGAGCTTTCGTTTTCCAAAATAATAGTACCAAGGTCGCTCCTTGGCAGGGAAAGGAATTGTCCGGTAGCAACAAGGAGTACAGGATGTTCTTCGGAGACGATTTCTTTCCATTTTGCCACAATTTCTTTTTTTGATAATCCTGAATGCAGTGTGTAAGTGTATTTTTCTATGCCTTTTTCCAAAGTAGAGTGGGCATTAAGCAAATCTTCGGTGGTAGGAAGCAAGAAAAATACACTTCGTCCTCTGGCGAATTCCTCTCGTATTAAACTGCGATAGGTTGCCGACCTTTCCTCATCGTCCGTTTGAAGTAAAACCGTTTCATGGAAGATGCCTGCCGGAGGTTCTTTTTTCTTGTAGGAAAGTTCGCCACTATTTTCCAGTATAGCAGTGGGTATCAGCGCGGACAGAACGGCTCCTGCGCTTGCCGCGTTATAATCCGCTATTTTTTGGACGCTTTGGACAAATGAATCCGATAGAAACGACCGACTCTGGATGTTATCAATTTTTTTTATGCTATATGAAAGCGATTTCAGCTCGGATTTTATTTCTGTAGCCGAGCGACTACCTGTGACCAATCCGTAAACCATTTTTTTTCGCAAGGGGATTGAGACAATAGAGCCAACCGCTACCTCCTTTTTTGTAAAATAGGTTAGAGTGTCTTTGGTTATGCCTTTGGCTATCGGTATTACAGTCAGAATACGCATGATATATATTGTATCAAATCACAACTTGCATCAGGTTTGCCCCGTCTTTGACATAAATAAAGTTTGGGTCAACTTTTATAAATGAGGGGGAGGTACCTTTGTAAATTGGAAAGAAGTTTTGGCTGTCTCCTTTTGCAATTTCAATAACATAAATGGCGGTGTATGTGGAGAAAATGACAGCATCGGAGCGGTCTTTGTAAAAGGCGATGTTGCGTATAATTGTATCTGGTTGGATAACAGTAGTAGTCGTACTTCCTACTGTTGCCATGATCGCATTATCATAGAGCCAGATTATTGTAGTCTTATCGTCAGATGTAATGGGGGATTCTTTTGTTGGTAATTTATATCTCTCCACCATGTCGCGAATTTTCCAATAGTCCGAGTCATTGTTAGTAATAATCATCCCCGAGGCATTGACGGAGACAAAAATGGGAGAGAGAATAATATTTTCGTCACTTGGTATTGTGATTTGTTTTGTCCATGGGTAGTAACCTATATGTGATGTGATGACAGAATGAGTGCGAGGGGATAATTTAATCACTACTGTTTCGTTCTCTTTTGTTGTTTTGGCCTTCTCCGTTTCATCTACATAGACGAATGTATCAGGCAGTGGCAATGTTACGGTCAGTGTTCCAACTTTTCCAATTGTAAAATTGTTTCTGAATCTATAATCGCGATTATATCCAATAATAAAAACCAGAATAATCAGTATTCCAGTTCCTACCCATATCCATAGTCTAGTTCTCTTTTCCAAATGAACCATCGGTGGCAATATTATGCTGGCAAAGGAAGCGAAAAATTAAATAGGCCGATATTTTTGGTTTTCGTTGTCTTCTTGTTATTTTTTATTTGATTCGATGCGGCCAGAACTTCAACACCGATGACCTTTCCTTTTTTATCAAGGTCGGCAATAAGTAAATCGGCCAGCTCAACAGCGCGGGCGATTTTTACGCCCTTTTGAAAATAGATATACATCGCGTCCGCTTTTTTGTTGTATGTGATTTCCATATCATTGAAAATATGCCGTTATGATAAGATGTTCGTTTCCTTTTCTTGAGTATACCACATCACAAATTTTTTGCATTCTTACTAGTTTCGGCTATGATACTGTTATGTCACTTTTCTCCAAAAAACTTGGTATTGATTTGGGTACGGCAAATATATTGGTTTTTGTGCCTGGTAGGGGAATTGTTCTGAACGAACCGTCTGTGGTTGCTGTTTCAGAGGAAGATAACCGTATCGTGGCCATTGGATTGGAGGCCAAGCAGATGATAGGCCGTACTCCGGAAAATATAATTGCCTATCGCCCAATGAAAGATGGTGTTATAGCCGACTATCGTGTAACCGAAGCCATGCTCCGCTATTACATAGATAAGGCACTAGGCAAATGGAATTTTATAAAACCAGAGGTTTTGGTTTCTGTTCCCGCAGGAGTAACCTCTACTGAAAGACGAGCGGTGATTGAGGCGGCAATTCGGGCTGGGGCAAAAAATGCCTATGTAGTCAAGGAACCGATTCTGGCTGCTATCGGCGCCGGTATTTCTATTCACGAAGCCATGGGGCATATGATTGTGGATATCGGCGGAGGGACGACAGACGTGGCAGTCATTTCTCTCGGCGGTATTGTGGCATCAACTTCGGTCAAATGTGCTGGCAACAAAATAGACTACGCCATCACTGATTATATTAAAAAAACTTTTAACCTCGGCATAGGCGATAAAACAGCAGAAGATATAAAAGTAAAAATTGGTTCGGCCATACCACTGGATGAAGAGCTTGCTATGATTGTCAAAGGTAGGGACTTTGTCACAGGACTGCCTCGCAGTGTGGAAATAAAAACAAATGAAATAGTCAAGGCAATTTCCAAAGATTTACGGGAAATGATAAAGGCAATAAAAGATGTCTTGCAGGAAACTCCGCCAGAGCTCTCGTCCGATATTATTGACCAGGGTATTATAATGACCGGTGGCTCATCTCAACTCCGCAATATGCCGGAGCTTGTCTTTCGTCGCACCGGAGTTAAAGCTGTTCTGGCAAAAGACCCGCTGTATTGTGTAGTAAAGGGGACGGGAATTGCACTTGAGCATTTGGATACGTACAAAAAATCTATAATAGCGAAACGCTAATAGCTCGGGTCTTTTTCACGAATCTCATCGTCTAAAATCTAAAATTTCCTCGTCACCTGCGCACTCAGGCAGGCTCCGAGATTATTTCAGATTTTATACGCGACCTTCGCGAAAAATCCTCCGAGATTCTTTACTCTTTAAATTCATATCTTACGATATATCGTAAGATATGAATTATGCGCCATAGCCTATATTTAATTTACTACAGTATACTGTAGTAAATTATTGCGACGAGATTTGAAAGTTCTTGCGTTCGTGATAGTGTGAAGGCAGGAAAATCGGAGGAATCTAATGCATAAAGATGATGTGGCACTTACGTGCGGGTATGGCTTAGGTAAGGAAACGTTTAATCTGAGCGTGGAGCAATACATCCGAATGTACGAGGAATCCATCACCCAAGCGGTCATAGCAAGCTCTGCGATTGAAGGAGAAGTTTTAACTGACCGAGAGGTAGAATTTCTCCATCAAGATTCGGAAAAGCGAATTGGGCGAGCTCTCGCAAGACTCAATGTCAAACCAAAATAACTCCAGCGGCAAGCTCGCTGGAGTTTGTCGTTTATAAAATCTGATGAATACACTATACGATTAATCGTATAGTGTATGCCATTAAGTTTTTGTTTTTAGTTTTGATATAATACAAAATATGCAACAGCTTATTGATTTATATAAAAATTCGGGAGATTTGCACCACGCTTATTTTTTTGTTGGACACAAAGTAGATGAGGTTGTTTCAAAGCTGAAACATTTTTTGGAAAATATAGTTGGGATAAAAACTTCTGGCAATCCGGATTTTTCGCACCAGCAGTTTAAAACATTAATGATTGAAGATGCTCGCACTATAGCAAGTGCCCAAGAGAGAAAAAGTTTTATCCAAGGTTCCACCTTGTACTCTAATAACTTGGACACTCCGTGTCCAAGTAAGAAAATTTTTATTATTCAGGCAGATTTTATTACAGAAGAAGCTCAAAATGCATTACTGAAAGTTTTTGAAGAACCCACGGCGGGAACGCACTTTTTTATTATTTCACCTCAAGATATCCTCCTCCCAACCCTTCGTTCTCGTATGCAAGTTATTCCAATCTCACTTGGTGTGGGTGACGAAGTAACACACTCACCGAGTGTGAGTGGAATTTTAGACATGAAACTTTCTGAGCGGTTGGCCAAAGTGAAAGAAATTACGGATGCAATAAAAGATAACGACCCGCTTTTGCCAGAGGCTACGGCGTGGCAAAGAAAAACAAAACAAGATGCCATCACACTTCTTAATCAAATTGAACGGGAACTATATGAAAAAGGAACGGAAAAAAATAGTAAAGGATTAAAAATCTGCGAACATGCCCGTACATCTCTCTACGACCGCGGTGCGCCTGTCAAAATGATATTGGAGCATGTTATGTTGACCATATAAAATGAATCAGTCGTTGGCTATTAACCAACGACTGTAAGCAAACAAGTTAGACGGTCTTATTTATTGGTCTGACCCAAAGGGTACTAATCCCTTGTTTCAGTACCACGCCGACTACCTGTGGGGGACATTTTACCAACTGTCCTGAACTTTTTTGAAATAAGTCACTTGAATGCAACTTATCTCCATGCCCGAGGACTTTGAAGGTTTTTTCAGCTGTTTCTCTCTTCTTCATGAACTATCCTCCACTATCTATTCAATCAAAATAGACATAATAAGTCAATACACGCTATACTGTGGATAATGGCGTACAATTTTTCTGGTTTTAAACAAAAAATAAAAGAATTAGAAGAGTGGCTCAAGCGTGAATTCACTACTATTCGCACAGGACGAGCCACGCCCGCTATATTGGATGGTGTAAAGGTTCTATCTTATGGCTCTGATATGGCTATTAGCTCGCTTGCCAATATTTCTGTAGAAGATGCGCGCACGCTTCGTATTACTCCATGGGACATGTTACAGATCAAAGCCATAGAAAAGGGTATAGTATCATCCGACCTTGGTTTATCAGTTGCAGTAGATGACAAGGGCATTAGAGTTACTTTCCCGGAGTTGACTTCCGAGAGACGCGGAGTACTGATCAAAATTGCCAAGCAAAAGCTGGAAGATGCCCGTATTACTTTGCGTACCGAAAGGGAAAAAATTATTAAAGATATTGAAACGCAGGAAAAAAGCGGAAAAATTTCTGAAGACGAAAAGTTTCGTGTTAAAGTAGAACTTCAGAAAATGGTTAATGAAGTTGGCAATCTACTTGAGCAGTTATTTAGTAAGAAAGAACGAGAGATTTCCGAATAATTCACACATATGTCTATTGTTATATTTATAGTTTCGCTTGCAATTCTTATTCTCGTTCACGAGTTTGGGCATTTTATTGTGGCCAAAAAGTCTGGGATACGAGTGGATGAATTCGGTCTGGGATTTCCACCACGGCTTATTTCAAAAAAGTGGGGTGATACGACGTATACCTTGAACGCCATTCCCTTTGGTGGATTTGTCAAAATTTTTGGTGAGGATATGCATTCTGGAAATATTTCAGAATTAGACAGATCAAGAAGTTTTCAATACAAGCCAAAATGGATTCAAGCCCTTGTTCTTGTTGCCGGGGTTTCCATGAATCTCATTTTTGCCTGGCTCCTTATCTCTCTCGGCTTTATGCTTGGACTTCCATCTCCTGTAGAGCACAGTGGTTTTGGAGAAGTCAGAGATGCTCATGTCACGATAGTGGAGATTTTGCCTGGGTCGCAGGCGGATAAAGCAGGACTATATCCGGGTGACACAATTATTTCTGTCCGTGGAGGAGGGGTCACACTACAGAATGACACGCTGACATTGGCCAAAATATCGGAATTGATCTCCGAAAGCAAAATTGTAGATATTACATATCGCCGTGGCGATACTCCTACTCAAAGCATATCAGTACAGGGAACAGGTGAGGTGGGAAACAGGATGATAGGAGTGGCGCTTCAAAATATTGGAATACTAGAGCTTCCGGTGCATCTGGCTTTGATTGAAGGTCTCCGCACCACTGCCCTTCTTACAAAAGAGACAACAATCGGTCTAGCCAAATTTCTCTCTAGCGTAGTCACTCTTAAATCAGACTTCTCTCAAGTCTCTGGTCCTGTAGGAATCGCTGGAGTTGTTGGGCAAGCCCAAACTCTTGGTTTTGTACATTTACTTTCACTTATTGCGCTTATTTCTATAAACCTTGCAGTTATAAATCTCATTCCGTTTCCGGCCTTAGACGGCGGACGGCTTCTTTTTGTCGGGATTGAAGCTATCATCCGTAGACCTATTCCGGCCAAAATTGTTCGCTACACAAACGCTATTGGTTTTCTGCTCCTCCTGACTCTTATGGTGGTTGTCACTACTAACGATATTTTCAAACTTCTATAATTAATTTTGACCAGGGCTTTCTTTTCCTATATCATAAATGAATGCGACAATCACAACTTTTTACAAAAACTCGTAAAGAAGCGCCAAGTGACGAAGTTTCAAAAAATGCGCAGTTATTAATTCGCGCTGGATTTATTCACAAAGAAATGGCGGGTGTATATGACTATCTGCCTCTTGGTCTGCGTGTTATAAATAATCTGCGAAAAATTATAGGCGAAGAAATGCAATCAATCGGCAGTCAGGAGGTTTCTCTCTCCACTCTCCAAGATCCAGAAATATGGAAAGCAACTGACAGGTGGGATGACGAAAAAGTGGATGTTTGGTTCAAGACAAAACTGAAAAACGATACAGAGCTTGGTCTCGGTTGTACGCACGAAGAACCGATGGTTAAAATGATGAAGGACCATGTTAGCTCATATCGTGATTTACCGAGATACACACATCAGTTTCAAACAAAATTCAGAAACGAATTGCGAGCAAAATCTGGCATAATGCGCGGACGGGAGTTTTTTATGAAAGATATGTATTCTTTTAACAAAACACAGGAAGATCTAGATGAGTTTTATGAAAAAGTGATAGTGGCATATAAAAATGTTTACAATCGAGCAGGTATCGGCGACAAATCATACCTCACTTTCGCTTCTGGTGGTATGTTTTCAAAATTTAGTCATGAATTTCAAACAATTTGCGATGCTGGCGAAGATCATATTTACATAGATAAAGAAAAAAATATGGCAGTCAACGACGAAGTTATGCAAGACCAGATTTTGCAGAATTTAGGACTAATTCGAGAGAATTTGGTAGAAGCAAAATCAATTGAAGTTGGAAATATTTTTAAATATGGCACACGGTATACTTCCGAACTCGGACTTGTTTTTAAAGATGAAGATGGAAGCGAAAAAACAGTTGTCTTGGGTGCGTATGGCATTGGTCTCGGAAGGCTTATGGGAACAATCGTTGAGCTTCTCTCGGACGACAAAGGAATTATCTGGCCGAAAGAAGTTTCGCCGTTTACTGTGCATCTTGTCCGGCTTGGAGAAAATTCTACAGTAGTTTCTGCTGCAGATAATTTGTATGCAGATTTAATAAAAAGGGGAGTGGAAGTTCTCTACGATGACCGCGACCTCCGTCCTGGCGAAAAATTCGCCGATTCCGACCTTATTGGCATTCCTGTCCGTTTTGTCGTAAGCGAAAAAACAATTGCTGAAAATAAAGTAGAAGTGAAATATCGCACTGAAACCGATTCAAAACTGATTTCAAAAGAAGAAGCATTAAATCTGATTTAAAATATCAAGTATTAATTTTTCCATAAAGTATAAATTATCTCTTACGATATATCGTAAGATAAGGAAATGTGTATAACTGTACACTTATCCATTCAGAACATAATAACAACATACACTTATTACTTCCTATAGGAAGTAATAAGTGTATGTTGTTAAGGGATAAACGTGTATAACCTTGTGTAATCTTTTGTAAGAAAAGACCTAGAAATAAACTCTTTTACGAAAAACTTGGACACGGAGTGTCCAAGT
>LBYF01000019.1:10605-13852 GCA_000996025.1 Parcubacteria group bacterium GW2011_GWA2_40_14
ACTGCCAATACTTTGGTTTATGTTAGTGGTAAGGGTATTGTCCTAAACGAACCGTCTGTTGTGGCGGTCAATCAGAAAACAGGACAAGTGGTGGCTGTGGGTAGCGACGCCAAAAAGATGCTTGGCCGAACACCGGGACATATCATAGCCATTCGTCCGCTGGTTGATGGAGTTATTTCGGACTTTGAAGTGACGGAAGAAATGATTACATACCTTTTGAATAAAGCCCAGAAAAATAATAAAAAACTTTTGGGTCCGAGAGTGGTGGTTGGTGTGCCATCTGGTGTAACAAATGTAGAGACACGGGCGGTCAGGGACGCTACCAAAAATGCTGGGGCATCGGAAGTCTATATTGTGGAAGAGCCAATGGCCGCGGCTATTGGTATACGCTTGCCGGTTTTAGAGCCAGTTGGAAATATGGTAATTGATATTGGCGGAGGGACGTCCGACATTGCCGTCATTTCTCTCGGTGGGGTAGTCCGTTCAAAGAACCTGCGTGTTGCCGGAGATAAACTGAACAACGATATTATTTCTTATGTTCGCAGTGAATTCAAAATTTTAATCGGCGAGAAAACAGCCGAAGATATAAAAATAAAAATCGGGGCGATAGTTCCCGGAGTGTTACCACTTGAAGCGTCCATTAAGGGTCGTGACCTTATTTCCGGTCTTCCTCGCGAGGTGATTATCACAGATTCCGATATTCGCGAGGCAATTTCACAATCTATTGATACTTTGATTGATTCAATAAAAGAAGTATTAGAAACAACCCCGCCAGAAGTTCTCTCTGATATCATGCATCGCGGTATTTACCTCTCTGGTGGCGGAGCTTTGATAAAAGGTTTACCGGAAATTATTGCCGAATATACCAAAATATCTGTCCATATTGCTCCCGACCCTCTGACTGCTGTTTGTCGTGGTACAGGCATTATTTTGGAAAATTTGGAGCTTTATAAAGATGTGCTCATCGCCAATGAAGACGAATTACCACCTAAAAAATAAAACCTCCGTAAATAGCGCACTCCTTTGTCACTTCACTTTTTTGTCTCCACGCAACGTAGTTTACTACGTTTTGGTCAACAAAAAAGCTTGTTTCGCGGATTGCATCTATTTACGGAGGTTTTATAATAAATAATGCGTATAATTTATGTAATATTAACACATGAAACAATTTATATTTAATAAACCAAAATGGAGTTATCCTCGGAAAACTATTATTGTAGTTAGCGTATTTATTCTGCTTTCATTATTAGCATATCTTTTCCCCAATATATTACGGAATGTCTCGCACGGAATTTCTCGGCCGTTGTGGAGTGTCAGTTCAACTCTCTCCAAATCTTTTACCAAAATAAAAAATTTTTTTGTATTAAAAACTACACTTATTAATCAAAATTTAACTCTAATAGATGAAATTTCTGCTCTGAAACTGAAAGAAATTGATTATGATATTTTACTGAAAGAAAATGAGGATTTGAAAAATCAGTTTGGTAGGGTTAGTCAAAGCAAACGTATCATTGCAGCTATACTTTCCAAGCCACCTCGCTCGCCATATGATACTCTAGTTATAGACGCAGGAGAAAGGGATGCTATTGGCCTTGGAGATAAAGTCTATTTATCGGACACTATCTTGATAGGCATTATTACTTCTATAACTCCTGAATCATCACTTGTAAAACTTTTTTCCACCAGTGATTACAAACAGGAAGCAATCCTTTTTCGTACCGGAACTTCATTTGAATTAGTTGGGCGAGGTGGAGCAAACCTAGAGCTTCTGGTGCCAAAAGATACCGATATTATCTGGGGTGATATATTTATGTATCCCGGCCTTTCGACAAGTGTCATAGCGAGTGTCTATTACATTGACACCAACTCGCAGTCCTCATTCAAAACAATTTATCTACGTATTCCTGGAAATGTTTTCTCAACACGCTTTGTTTTTGTAGAAAAAAGGGTCTAACATTTTGTTATGTGGCCATGATTTCTTTCTCCACTACTGATGTTATTTGTGAGCTATTAGGATATCTTTCAAAAAATTATATCATATAGTATAGTAAGGGAGAATTTTAAATTTCTAATTTTCAAACAGATGCAAAAACATAAAATACTAGTCCTTTTGGGACATCCAGATAATGAAAGTATGTGTTGTCAATTTGCTGACAGCTATGCCGAGGGAGCGAGGAAGGCCGGACACGAAGTCCGCCGTGTCAATATAAGTGACTTGCAATTTGACCCAATACTTCACAAAGGATACAAAGTCATCCAAGAGCTTGAGCCAGATTTGGTCAAACTGCAAGAAGATATCCGCTGGTCTGACCATTTTGTAATCATTTACCCATCCTGGTGGTCTACCATGCCAGCGCTTCTGAAAGGTCTTTTTGACCGTATTTGGCTTCCAAACTTTGCATACAAATTTCCTCATGGCAGTTTTGGTTGGCAGAGACTTTTAAAAGGTAGAACTGCTCGGGTTTTTGTTACGTCAGATTCTCATCCATTACTTGCGCGACTTATTTTTGGTGACAGCACAAATGAAATCAAGGACGGTATTTTGTGGTTTGCCGGTTTCAGTGCTCGTGTTAAAAAAGTCGGCCCGATGAAGAATATTTCTCCCGAGCGTCGGACAAAGTGGATTAGAAAATTTGAAATTTTTGGAAGAAATTCATATTAATTTGTGAAAAAGACTGAATGCAACGCATTCAGTCTTTACCAAGAACCTTTCATGTTTTTGAAAAAGATTTTTGTGTCGCTTTTCAACTTTAAAATCCTTCGATTTCTTTCAGAAATCATTATTTCGCGAACCATCTCTGCCTCTACACCAAGGAGGATAGAGACTCGCAAGGTTTCCTCGGGAAGCGAGGAGGCATTGAAGTCAAAAATACTGACAACTACTCCAACCAATTCATTTTCCTCGGTTGATTTTTTGTCCACTGGTGATCCTTTCTTTTGAATTTATGTTGCAGTATATGTTTAGCACACCCCAGATATTGCCGGAGGGGAGCGTTAGTACATGTTGTTCCAGAATCTCATCCGCTCTTGATTGTTTAACAGGTGTTTTTTGTTGCCGATGAGTAGGAGTTTCTTTATCAAGCTTATACATGTGTACAAACAACAACACATCCACTAAACCAATTACTACTGTCCACAGCATCCAATTTGGAATCATTTACTTTCTCCTTTCCATAAAAAATTATACTCGTTTACTTTGCAAAGTCAATACTGTATATTTTACAAATATGAAATTATCTATAGGCAT
>LBYF01000020.1 GCA_000996025.1 Parcubacteria group bacterium GW2011_GWA2_40_14
ACATGAAAGGTCACTGCGATGCGGGCATGAAGTTGCCGGAAGGTGTTTCTGCAGAAGTTATTTTTGGTAAAAAGAAAAAACTTCTGCTTACTGTAAATGAATTTGATGGTTCCAAGGAATTTGAGAGCCAGAAAAGAAAATTTACTCGTCATGTTGAAGAATTTGCCGACTGCTACAATCTTAGTGCTCAACTAAAAGAAGAAAGGACTCACTCATGACCCCGATCGTGTTTGCAATCACCCCCATAAGAAGTTTACATACAACAAGCCCGAATGACATGAGGAATCATTTCGGGCTTTTTCCGTATTTAATTTGTGCCCGAGGTGGGCATCGAACCCACATTCCTTTCGGAACACGATCTTAAGTCGTGCGCGTATGCCAATTCCGCCACTCGGGCAATATTTGAGGCCTGGGGCGGATGTGCGCCGCCGTATATTCCTTTTGCAGAGGAATGCCTTGCTGTCTTGGCTACCAGGCCTTTATGTTATCACAACTACTCACTTAATAAAGAATCAATTCTTTGGCGATTTTTTTCGCCGAGGTCTATTTCAAAGTCCATCATCGGTATTCTGCCCAGTTTTGAGTTTTCTTTTACAAACCCTTTGAATTCGCTACGCTTTCGTTTGGCAAACTCCAGTGCTGTTTTCTCAAAGTTTTCAGGGAACACCGTAAAAAAAATAGTAGCATATTTTTCATCTCCTGTTAACACTACTCTGGTTACTGTAATAAGGGAGGATTTGTTTCCATGGAGTAATAAAAAACGTGCTCCGAGGTCTCGTAATATCTCTGTAATTTTTTCACTTCTGTTGCTCATTGCTTTTGTTTGAAAATTGAAAATTAGAAATTGAAAATTAGTTTTATTATTTCTCCACAATAATAAAACTTTCTATATGGTCTCCCAAAGCAATCTCCACTTTGGCTTCTATCAACACTCCAAATTCACCAGTGCTTACTTCACCAGTTTTTGTTTTTTGTTGTTGTAATTCTTTTACTCTACCCTGACCAATCTCTACATCACGACGGATGATTTTGACTTGGGCTCCAAGTATTATGGAACCACTCTCCACTCTCGCTCCAATGATTTGTTTATCTTTTACTTTACTAAATATTTTGATGATTTTTGCAAGTCCTGTTATCTCCTTTTCTTGTACTTTTGGCGTTTTTTCTGTCATTGTTTCTTTCAGCCACTCACTCATTTTGTAAATAATATCAAATATTTTTATTTCAATTCCACTTCTTTCTGCCAAGTTTTTGGCAGGGGAGTCTATTTTTGTGTGGAAACCTATAATTATTGCTTTTTTGCTACCGTCTGCTATTCGTACATCGTTTTCAGATATTGTGCCAATACCAGAAGATATGACTTGAGCATTTATTCTTTCTGTTTTTAATTTTTCGATTTCTGACAGTACGGCTTCAAGACTGGAACCTGTATCAGCTTTTACAACGACCAAAATGTTAAAAACTGAACCGTTAACATTTTCGTCCGTCTTTTTTGTATTTTTGCTAACACCCAGTGTTAGCAAGTTTTTTTCTATTTCTTCTCGAGCGTTCTCTCTAGTCTTGAATGTTTTGAATATATTTCCGACTTCTGGCAGTTCATCCCAGCCGATGATTTTTACTGGACTTGAAAATGATGCCTTATCCAATCCTTGGCCAAGATAGTTTTCCATGATGCGTACTGGCGCTACGGCTTTTCCAGAGACAATGTAGTAACCTTTCTCTATAGTGCCGTTCTGTATGATACATGTGGCGGAAATACCTTTTTTAATATCCATGTTACTTTCAATGACGATACCTTCTCCGAGGGCAATTCTATCCCCAGTCAGGTTTTCTAATTCAGAAACAAGTATAATCATATCCAAAAGTTCCGACACACCCTCTCCTGTTTTGGCTGAAATTGGAACTGCCGGAATATCTCCGCCGTACCCTTCTATATATATTTCATTTTCGGCTAGAGATTGTTTGGTCCGTTCTATGTTTGCTTCCAGTTTGTCTATTTTATTTATTGCCACAATGAAAGGAGTTTTGGATTCCAAAATAGAGGTCAAAGCTTCCAAGGTTTGAGGTTTAACTCCATCCTCGGCAGAAACGACAAGCACGGCAATATCGGCCACATGTGCTCCACGCCTGCGTATTCCACCGAAAGCTTCATGTCCGGGTGTGTCAATAAAAGTAATCGTTCGTTTTTCGCCTTCCTTAGACTGGTGTAGAACCTCGTATGCCGAAATATGTTGAGTTATACCCCCTGCTTCCTCAAGAGCGGGCAAAGCCCGATCTTGAGAGTAAGATAGCGAGGTTTTGTCCTTTTGATTTCTTATATAATGAAGCAGAGTGGATTTACCATGGTCTATGTGACCCATTATTGCCACGATAGGTCCACGTTCTGTAATATCTGAAAGATTTGTGTTCATGGTAATAAATAGCTAGGTTCATGATAGAAAATTATTTGAGATTCTTTTTTGCGTTTTCAATGACATTTTTTTCTTCGCCTGTTAATTCAAAGTCGCTCACAAATTTCTGCAGTGGTTTTGAAAAAATACTGACTCTGTCTCGAGAATACAAACTGGAGATGACAGCGCCATTGCCGTTCTCGCTCACAAAGCATGTAGAAAAGGATTGATTGCCACCTTCACCTGTGCCTTTGAATGGATTAAAGCGGATTGTTTCTACTGCCTGAACACTGCGACTTAGTCGTTTTTCCACATTTATAAAATGACTGATGGCTTCGCGTTGAAAATGATTTAATTTTTCCGTATTTTCATGGAGTTCTTTGACGGCCTCTTCCAGTGTTTTTGCGGTTTTTCCACCAAGCAATTTTCGTATTCGCATTTCAAGGCGGATAATCCATGCAAGCAAAAGCACTGTGCATCCCACCAAACCATAGACAATAAGCGATTCTTCAAACATTTCGCTACTATACTATATTTTGTTGTCTTTTGCAAAAACTCTTTCATTACAAATTTTCCAAGACAGGTATAAATCGTTGGTGCGATTTTACTATATCTCGCCAATCAAGAAAACAATCGACTCAGCTCGTAACCTTCCCGCAAACTCCTTATTTGTAATTTCAGGTACGTTGGGATAATATAGTTTTTAGAAACTGATCCTATAGAAAGAAAGGGAGTTGAAATGGAAAAAGAAGGAATGACCTACGCAGGAACCGGCGTCATCTACGATGCCATGGATCCATTCAAGCGAATGGCTCAGCTGGCGGCACGGGAAACGGCCGGAAACATCAATCGTCTCAACGACGGAGAGTTTCGGGAGTTCGAAGCGAGTCGCGGTGAGAGCGCATATCTCATCGAGGCAACTAAGAGTTACCTCGCTCATGTTGAGGAGGGACTCGGTACCAAGAATTTGGTTGCAGATGCGATGTATGCCTTGACTGGCAAGTCGTATTACGACCAAATCGCGCAGGACACTGTCGCGATGATCGTGAATGATATCGTCACACTCGGAGCACTTCCACTTTCGGTGGCGATGCATCTCGCAGTTGGTGTCTCGGACTGGTTCAACGATGAGAAGCGCACCAGAGATCTCGTTAATGGCTGGAAGAACGCTTGCAATCTCGCACGATGTGTGTGGGGTGGTGGCGAAACTCCGACATCGAAAGGATTAGTGGTTCCGGAAGCAGTTGTACTTTCTGGTTCAGCAATCGGCATTATCAAACCGAAGAAACGGCTGATCATGGGAGAGAAGATTCAGCACGGTGACTCGATCGTTCTCATTAGAAGCTCAGGCATTCACGCAAATGGCCTCACGTTGGCTCGAAAGATCGCCGAGAAATTACCGAATGGTTATCTCACAAAGCTTCGTGACGGCCGAACCTACGGCGAGACACTTCTCGATCCAACGTATATCTATGTCGGATTGATTGAAGATTGTCTCAATCGTGGAGTGGATATCCATTATGCAGTCAACATTACCGGTCATGGTTGGCGCAAACTGATGCGTGCAACCCAGCCGTTCACGTATGTCATCAATCGTTTACCAATACCACGCTTGATTTTTGACTTTTTGCAAAAGCATGGACCAGTCGATGATGCGGAAGCGTATGGCAATCTCAATATGGGTGCTGGATTTGCACTTTACGTGCCACTCCCTCATGTTTCGAAAGTCACTCGTATTGCGCAAGATCTGGGATTTGATGCCTGGAATGCTGGGCACATCGAATCCGGTGAAAAGAAAGTTGTTATCCAACCGAAAGGTTTGGAGTATGCCGGTGAAACTCTGACAGTAAGATAAACATAGTAAACAAGGCTCGACTGTAAAAATCATAGTCGAGCCGTTTCTTTTATTTATAACTCTTTTGAGCTATTATGTTTTTACTATGTTCTGGAAAAAGAAAGATAAAAGAACCCCAGTAGTAGAGCATAGCTCACTACGGGGCAGAGTATTTTTGGATTACGTTTCTACTACACCCGTTGTACCTGAAGTAGTAGAGAAAATGCGAGAGGTGGAAAGAGAGTTGTGGGCCAATCCATCAGCCTTGTACGGTGAGGCAATTTCGGCAAAAGAGAAATTGGTAGAAGCAAGACAGAGCATTGCTAATATTTTAGGTTGCCAGAAAAATGATATTGTTTTCACAAGTGGCGGAACAGAGTCAAATAATCTTGCACTTCTTGGTATTTTTGAGGCAAATCGGACAAAAGATTTCACTCCACATATTGTGACGACAAAAATTGAACATTCCTCAATTCTGGAAACTTGTAAGGAAATTGAAAGACGAGGTGGTCAAGTTACATATCTGCCTGTTTCGAATGAGGGGATTGTTTCGATAAAAGATGTTAAATCTGCTATAAAGGAAAACACAGTTTTGGTCAGTGTGATGTATGCTAACAATGAGATTGGCACCATACAGCCGATAAAAGAAATTGGAAGAATCATAAAAAATTGGAGGCAAAAAAATATGTCAAGGATGCCCCTTGACATAAAATTGCCATATTTTCATACTGATGCATGTCAAGGGGCATCCTTGACATTAGATTTGCAGAAACTTGGTGTGGATATGATGACACTGGACGGAATAAAAATGTACGGGCCGAGAGGAGCGGGAATACTGTATGTAAAATCAGGCACAAATATTTCGCCGGTACTTTTCGGTGGTGGACAAGAAAGGGGACTGCGAAGCGGTACGGAAAATCTTCCAGCGGCTGTGGGACTTGCTTGCGCTATGGAGTTGGCGGAGAAAATGAAAGAAAGAGAAAGTGTTCGCCTAACAGAAATTCGCGATTATGCTATTCTAAAAATTTTGGAAACATTTCCGGAAGCAAGTTTAAATGGTTCTGGAAAATTACGTTTGCCGAATAATATAAACATCTGTTTTCCGGGGTTGGACGCCGAGTTTGCCGTCATCTCTCTGGATGTTCTCGGTATTGCCTGTTCATATTCATCGTCATGTCAAACCTTGAAAGAAGATTCTTCATCATATGTTATTTCTGCTCTCGGCAAAGCCGATTGTAATAAATCCAGTTTGCGTTTTACCCTCGGTCGTGAAAGTACAAAAGAGGATATTGATAATTTGGTACTTGCATTACAGAAAATAATAAAGCAGAATTAACATATGAAAAGTCTTGAAATTCCCACCCAAAATAATGAAGATATAGAAGAATTTAACCCATATCTTGAAAAGTTATGGGGAGACTACGGTTTTGAAGGCAATCCACCCAAAGCAGATAGTCTTGCGGAAAGCCGACTGAAAGATACATGTGAAAGGTATACTAAATATGCCATGGGTTTAGACGTAAGATTTACTACACAAAAAGAAGCGATACGGCATCATCAAAGGCAGAGACAACTTCATAACGAAATAGCTGTTATGGTAGTTGGCCAGCAACGCTCTGGTATGGAAGAAGAATTGGCACAAAAAATTTCCAGTTTTGCCACAGAATATGTTCAAGGAATTCGTCCGTTTTATCCATATCTGTAGTAAGATTGGCATACTTGAATAAACTTGTCAAATTAGATTGTTATATTTTCACTTTCGTTTATAATAAACCCAATGGAAGACCTCAATAAAAATCAAATTGTTTTGCTGACGCTCCTGGTCAGTTTTGTGACCTCTATTGCTACAGGTATTATGACTGTCTCCATGCTCCAGCAAGCGCCACTTGAGGTAACGCGTAATATAAATCGCATTGTGGAAAAGACTATTGAAAAAGTCACACCGGCAAACATCTTGACATCTGTTCCACAGAAAAAAGAAATAACCACTGTCATAGTCAAAGAAGAAGATTCTATAATTGACGCCATAAATCAAAATATAAAAAGTATTGTGCGCATCAGAGAAAAATCTCCGCTTGCCGAAGGCGCTAACTTTTATGGTATTGGTTTGGTAGTTTCAAAAGATGGACTCTTGGTAGCACATAGAAAAAACATAAATATTGTAAATATATACACTGTCACAATGAGTGATGAAACTGAATTCAAACTCATTCCAATGGGAGTGGACAAAAATACGAATTTTATTTTGTTTAAAGCAAACCTGCCAGAAAAAACAGTATACACATTTGTGCCGGCAACTCTTGGAAATCTAGAACCAAAACTCGGTCAAACACTGGTCAGTATTGGTGGTGAAATTTCAAATACCGTATCGGTTGGCAGAGCAGTCTCTCTTCAAATGAAAGATTCTGGTACTGGGACTACAACTACCAAATATCTTTCAGGCATTAACACAGATATATCCACCAGAGACCTTAATGTAGGTAGCCCCTTACTGAACCTATCTGGCCATGTTGTTGGCGTAATGCTTACTCCAGAAGAATCCAGAGTGTTTATACCTATCTCAATGTTGAAAAAAGAATTAATTATTTTGCAAGAATCGCTAAAATCTCAATGATTCATTAATATTTTTGTAAAATTTGACGCAAGCAAAAAATGGAGTATAATTTAGCCATACGAAATAACGAATTAAAACACGAATGGCTACGAATAATACGAATTTAATTCGTACATTCGTCATCAATTCGTAGGTCCATTCGTTATTTCGTATTAATATGCCGCCTTTTAATCACTTTACAACAAAAGCCAAGGAATCAATCCGCAAAGCTCATGAGCTAGTTATTGAGCGTGGTCAAAATCACGTAAATCCTCTTCATCTCCTGACAGCCCTTATTCTCCAAGAAGAGAGCATAGTTACTTCTATATTAGATAAGCTAGAAGTTGACACAATACTGCTGACAGATTCTCTGTTAGAGTCCATTGAAGGCAATGAGCAAGGACAGACCCTCTCTGCCTCCTATCAAATATACCTTACCCCCGAGCTTGCCCAGGTTATTGAGGCCTCTACAAAAGAAACTACTCTATTGGGTGACGAGTTTGTTTCAACCGAACATCTTTTCATTAGCTTGATTGAAGTGCCAAGTCCTGCCCGCGAATTGCTTACGAAATTTAAGATAGAAAAGGATTCTGTTGTGCGTGTTATTGAAGAAATACGAAGCACTAAAACCATTGACCACGGCCTACCAAAGAAATTTAAATCTCTAGCCAAGTACACTCGCTCACTGACACGCATGGCCCAGCAAAACAAGCTGGACCCAGTCATAGGTCGTGATGATGAGATTTCGCGCATCATTCAAATTCTTTCCCGTCGCACAAAAAACAATCCAATACTCATCGGTGAGTCTGGTGTTGGTAAAACGGCTATTGTGGAAGGGCTTGCTATTCGCATGTCCATGGGTGAAGTGCCGGAATCTTTGCGCGACAAAGAACTGGTCTCGCTTGACTTAGGTCTCCTTGTGGCCGGGACAAAATATCGTGGGGAATTTGAAGAGCGTTTGAAAAACATTTTGAAAGAAATAGAAAAATCAGACGGCAAAGTGGTTTTGTTTGTTGATGAAATCCATACTATTGTAGGGGCTGGCTCTGCCGAGGGGTCACTTGACGCTTCCAATATGTTGAAACCGGCTTTGTCCCGTGGCGAATTGCGGGCAATAGGGGCAACTACTCTGAAAGAATATCAAAAACATATTGAAAAAGATCCGGCACTTTCTCGCCGTTTCCAACCGGTCTATGTCAACGAGCCGAGTGTGGATGATACTGTTACCATACTCCGCGGATTGAAAGAAAAGTACGAACTCTATCATGGAGTGCGTATCACCGATGAAGCTATCGTGGCGGCAGTCAATCTTTCAGCCCGGTATATTGCAGACAGATTTTTGCCGGACAAAGCAGTTGACCTCATAGACGAGTCAGCATCATATCTAAAGATAGCTTTGGAAAATATGCCGGATGTTTTGCAGACTGCCCATTCAAAGATTGTAAAACTTCAGATTGAATACGAAGCTTTGAAAAAAGAAACGGACCAAAAATCAAAAGCCCGCATCAAAGATATTGAAAAGGAAATTGCCGACCTCAAGGAAGAGACTCGCGAGATAGAATTAAAATGGAACAATGAAAAGGAAACGGTAACAGATATAAAGTCCATCAAAAAGCAACTAGAAGAGTTGCGTCGGGAAGCGGAACTTTCGGAGAGCCGCTCTGACCTCTCACATGTTGCGGAGATTCGCTATGGTAAAATCCCCATGTTGGAAAAAGATTTGGACACAAAAACAAAACGGCTGAAAAAACTCCAGAGTTCAAGGCGGATTCTGAAAGAAGAAATTACAGAAAACGATATCGCCACAATAGTTTCCAAATGGACTGGCATTCCTGTTTCACGCATGTTGGAAGAAGAAGCGGAAAAACTTTACCGTATGGAAGATGTCCTAAAGCGTCGTATTGTCGGCCAAGCCGAGCCAGTCAGAAAAATTTCTGACACTATCAAACGTTCCCGCGCTGGAATTAGCGATCCCCAAAGACCTATCGGCTCATTTCTTTTTCTCGGTCCTACTGGAGTGGGCAAGACCGAGCTGACACGTGCTCTTGCCGAGTTTCTTTTTGATGACGATAAAGCTCTCATTCGCATTGATATGTCGGAATTTATGGAAAAGCACAGTGTGTCAAAAATTATTGGAGCTCCACCGGGTTATGTCGGGCACGAAGAAGGAGGCACTATAACCGAGATGGTTCGTCATAGACCTTACTCCGTTATACTTTTTGATGAGATTGAAAAAGCTCACCCAGAAGTCTTTAACATTCTTCTCCAAGTGTTGGACAACGGTCGTTTGACAGATGCAAAGGGCAGGACGGTTAATTTTCGTAACACAGTCATTATTTTGACTTCAAATATTGGGGCGCGCTATATAGACAAAATGGAAAAAATTGGCTTTGCTTCTCTAGAAAGTGCCAAAACAAACTACGAAAATGCTAAATCAAAAGTCATGGAGGCCTTGAAGGACCACTTCCGTCCGGAATTCCTCAATCGGCTTGATGACGTTATTGTTTTCGATATTTTAAGTCATGAAGCTATTGCAGAGATTGTTAAAATTCAAGTAGATATTGTTCGAGCTCGTTTGACTTCAAAGGAAATCAAACTTACCATATCGGATGCAGTTTTTGAACATTTAACAAAAGAAGGATACAGTCCTCAATATGGGGCGCGACCACTAAAGCGTCTTATCCAAACAAAAATTCTGACACCAATTGCTTCTCTCATGGTAGGTCGTGGACTCTTGAAAGGCGGGGCAATTCATGTAGATTTGAAACCTTCCAATAATGATGAATTTACATTTACGGTCAAAAAAGGTAAAAACGGTTCTTTTGTTAGTGACAGTTTTGTGCGAGGTAGCGTAGCAGTCTAGGCAATTACTTTTCTCCACTTTTCTCCACTTTTCTCCACTTTTTAAAATCATACCACTTCTTTGCGATCGCAAAGAAGTGGTATGATTTTAATTTAAACCATATTTTTAAAACAGATTCTTGCATTAATGTCATATTTTGATATTGTTATCTCATTGCGCCGATCGAATAGCAGCAATTTCACGACGCTGTAAACGTCGCGGCTCCGGCCTCCGGGGGTGCAAGTCCCTCTCGGCGCACCAGAATGGAACTTAGCGGTTGAGAACCAACCAAGGAGTGGGCGTGCCGTAGGCACGCCCACGCTGTTTCGCCCGTTTTCGCCAATGAATTCGGA
>LBYF01000021.1:0-17803 GCA_000996025.1 Parcubacteria group bacterium GW2011_GWA2_40_14
CTCAAGTCAAAAGTTCTTAAAGTTATAAAGTTCATAAAGTGAATCCGTATTTTACTTTACAAACTTTATAAACTTTCAACTTTATAAACTAATAACAATCAATATGGAAGAAAGTAAAACAACACAAACACCAGCCAAATTCAAAACTATTGTTGAAATAATAGAAAAAATGTCCGTTTTGGATTTGCATGAACTTGTCAAGCATTTGGAAGAAAAGTTTGGAGTCTCTGCGGCAGCGGTTGCAGCACCCGCCTCGGGAGGAACTTCTGGCGAGGCAAAGGACGAAAAATCAACATTCAATGTTGAACTAACAGATGGTGGGGCTACAAAAATCGCCGTCATCAAGGCAGTCAAAGAAGTTCTGGGGTTAGGTCTGAAAGAAGCAAAGGATTTGGTTGACGCCGCTCCAAGTATGCTTAAAGAAGGAATGAAAAAAGAGGATGCCGATGCTTTCAAGAAAAAACTTGAGGAAGCAGGGGGAAAGGTGACATTGAAATAGAAGTCGGAACCAGACCCATCTTTGAAAACATCTCCTATATCTTGTCAACTGTCGCATTTCTAGCTCAAACTGGTATGATGCTTGGTATGGAGACGCTCTCAAAACTATTTGGTAGTGAAACCAAAGTCAAAATGATGAGGTTATTCCTTTTTAATCCGGAGACGGTTTTTGTGACCAAGGATATTGCCGAGCGTGCCAAATCCGACATTGCCAAAGTCCGCCGAGAACTTTCCAATATAGAAAAGACTGGACTAATAAAGAAAAAAGTATCCAGAGGTGGAAAAGGAGGATTTATTCTTGACCATCAATTTTTGTATCTCACTCCACTTCAAAATTTTCTTATAAATGTTGAACCACTTAATCCAAAGGAAATTATAAAAAGGATTGGGAAGCTCGGTAACATAAAACTTATACTGATTGCTGGGGTTTTCATCAAGGAGCCAGAGTCAAGGCTGGATTTGCTCATTGTGGGTGATGGTGTAAAGAAAGCCGCTCTTGAAAAGATCATAAAAACCCTAGAATCAGAGATAGGAAAAGAGCTAAAATACGCCCAGTTTACAAGCGAGGATTTCAAATATCGGCTTTCTATGTGCGACAAGCTCACTCGGGACATATTGGATTATCCACATAGGAAGATTGTAAACCGTTTTGGCATTCTGTAGAAGTGGTATAATATAGACATTACTATTTAATATTGTTTATATGGTTTTAAATACATGGGGGCAGGTGTTACAGAGCTCTTTCCAAGAATTATGGACAGGAGTTATCATGTTCATCCCAAACCTTATCGTGGCAATAGTCATTCTCCTAATCGGGTGGGCTATTGGCGCAGTTGTGTGTAGTGCTATTGTGAAGTTCATGGATATGATTAAGTTTGATGAAGCTCTTCGCAAGGCTGGGCTCGGTGAGCTAGTCAGAAAAGCCGGACTTAATCTTCACTCTGGTCGTTTTATTGGCAAGATTGCAGAATATTTTATTGTCATTGCATTCCTCGTGGCAAGCTTTGATGTGCTAGGATTGTCGCAAGTAACAGTATTTCTACAGCAGATAGTTCTCGGTTACTTGCCTCAACTTATTATTGCGGTGCTTATTTTGCTCATCGGCAGTATTGTCGGTGATGTTATGAGCCGAATCGTTATTGCTTCTTCGCGGACAGCAGGTCTTACATCGGCTCATCTTCTTGGTACGGTAACAAAGTGGGGAATTTGGGTATTTGCAATTCTCATCGCTCTATCCCAAATGGGAATTGGTGGAGTATTTATCCAAACAATCTTTACCGGATTTGTGGTAGCAGTGTCCCTTGCTCTTGGACTTTCGTTCGGTCTAGGTGGACAGGCGGCAGCATCTCGCACGATTGAAAAAATCCATGGTGAGATAAGCCATCACTAGAATCTCCAAACTGTGAAAGTTTTAAACAAAAAACTCCCTTCGGGAGTTTTTTGAGTACTTGCAATTTTGCTTTAAATAAGTAGTATCTTTTGCAGGAGGTTTCTATGAAACTGAAAGCAGTTGTCCATGAAAGTTGTCCGGAAGGACTTCTCAAGGCCTTGCAGAGCATTAATCTTCGAAATGATGTCTTAGAGAGAGTGTTGCGAAAACATCTTCGAGTTGGAAAGTTTGGTCCGGCGGAGTTTTACGTTCAACACTGCGATCTAGCCATTGGAAACGAGCCAATGTGTGAAGTCAGATTGACTGGAGTATCAGTCAATACTCGACGAGCAACATACGATTTTCACTCTGCTCTAGAGGAACTTGAGCGAGTGTATACAGAGGTTATTCGAAAGCACTTGTCACCAGGCGAGAAGTGCCAGTTGTTTGTTTCGCTGATGCTTGATCGCGCTCCACTCGGAGAGTCCAGTTCTTTACTTGAGCGAGATCCAATCTATGTTATGTTTGGATAGTCGCTGATTAGTTTGTCTTAACCCACAAGCAAAAAACTGCTTGCGGGTTTTTTGCTATCTGTAATTAGCTAGTAATTAGCTAGGCAAGACCTAGCAAACTCGGTATACACTATATTCTCACAGTCGTACGTGGTTGGTGTAACTTGGACACGGCGTGTCCAAGTTAGGGAGTTTTGGGTTTCGGGTGTATAATTTTGCGAGAGGTATAGGAAAATGAAAAATATTTTTCTGATTAATGAAGAGCAGGAAATACAGCTCTTTTTTGATGTTTTTGTTTTGAAGCATAGTATGGGAACGATTATGTTGGCGCTTTCCATAGAGGAGGCCATAGACATATACACAGAAGATTACTCGGTGGACTTGGTTGTTATGGATCCGTGTGGCAGACCTTTTTATCTAGAACAATCAGAAGCTGAAAGCCGGTAGTTGTTACAACAATTTCCGGCTTTGTTTATACACAAAATCGATTTGACAAAGGATTGGGTTCGTATATACTAACTTCCATTACAGATATGTTAAAAATTCATTCAACTTCAAAGCGGTATAGATAATGGCGTAATTGCTTGTTGTCAAAAAACTGCTTTGAAAAAGGCAGTTTTTTAAATAAAACAGTTGTCCGCCACCCGAAGGGTGAGGATTGAATTTAAACAAATCTGAATAGTCATTTGAAAATATTCCCAAACGCAAGCCGCAAGCTTGCAAAGGGTTCATGCCGACCGCGCCGTTTTCTGAGGTCTTGAAGCGCAGGCGGAGTAGGTAATCCGTTACATACTGGATAATGGAAATATTCATATTGAGACGAAGCCCCAAAATCCCTGGGACCGCCCTTTACTGCTCTGTATTTTAGTTAGTACCTGAATATAGAATACAGTGAAAAAACAGGAGAAGTTGCCGCTGATTTTTAGCTACGTACCTAGGGTGGTATTTATGGCAACTTTTCCTAATGGGTCTTCTTAACATTAATAATATTCTTTAGCAACTTATATAGAGTTGCTTCCATTCTCTAGTATGTAACGGAAAAGTAAAAGCAAATTGTTACATTCATTATATGTAACAGGATAAAGCCCGCCTAAGTTTTTTAGATATACAGGTCACTGACTGTGGTTTCACTATCTAGTGGTAGATATAAATTTTGGTTAATGATTTTCTAAAAAAATTTTGGCGGGGTGGTTTTTAAGTTTTCTAATAGAAAATTTAAGAGCATATGGTGGATGCCTAGACTCAAAATGGCGATGAAAGACGTAGCATGGCTGCGATAAGTTTCGGGGAGGTGCCTAGCAACCGGCGATCCGAAAATCTCTGAATGGGGAAACCTAGCGACTTTAGTCGCTGTCATACGAATTACGTATGACGTGCACCCAGGGAAGTAAAACATTTCAGTACCTGGAGGAAAAAAGAACAATTGTTATTTCGTAAGTAGCGGCGAGCGAAAACGAAAGAGCCCAAACCCGCCTAACTTTTTTGAGTTATAATAGAAAAATGTTTTATGTCTATGTTTTACGAAGAGATAATTTATTACGAAGCGTATCGAAATGAAAAAGATGCGCGAGCCCGAGAACGGTTTTTAAAAACTGGCTGGGGCAGAAATTATCTCAAAAAGAATCTGAAAAACTTTCTCGATTATACTTAAAAAAGTTTGGCGGGGGTTGTAAGGCAGAAACGTTACTATTTATAGTAAGAGAAGTTAAAAAATATTGTGTTAGCAGAATGCGCTGGAAAGCGCGACCCTAGAGGGTAATAGTCCCGTAAGCGAAAATACAATATCTTCTTTGTTTCTGTTCTTGAGTACTTCGAGACATGAATAGCTCGGAGGAATCTGCCGGTACTAACCGGTAAGGCTAAATACATTTTGAGATCGATAGTGAACTAGTACCGTGAGGGAAAGGTGAAAAGAAGTCCGATAAGGACAGTGAAATAGATCTGAAACCATATGCTTACAAGGAGTCAGCGGCGTGCGTAGCACGCGTGAGTTATAAAGTAGAAAGTTTGTAAAGTTTATAAAGTAAATTCAAAATGCACTTGCATTCTGGTCTACTTTATGAACTTTATAACTTTATGAACTTTTGACTTTCGCGCGCTGCGCGCGCTCATGGCGTGCCTATTGAAGAATGAGCCAACGAGTTAATGTGTGCGGTTTGACTAAGCCCGCCTAAGTTTTTTCGAGATAATATTGCTGAATATTTTTTGAAATATTTAGTGATGAATATCAATGCAAGTAAATAACTTTCTGGAAAAATTTAGGCGGGTGGAGTCGTAGGGAAACCGAGTATGAATAGTGCGTTTACTATGCTTGCATAGTTATCGCACGCATTAGACCCGAAGCCAGAGCGAGCTTGTCATGAGCAGGGTGAACAAGGGAGAAATCTCTTGGGAGGCCCGAACCGTTTAGCCGTGCAATACTATCGGATGACTTGTGATAAGAAGTGAAAAGCTAATCGAGCCTGGTAATAGCTGGTTCTCTCCGAAATAGCTTTTGGGCTAGCGTCGTANNTACGTCAAAAAGGAAACAGCCTAGATCTCTATTTAAGGTCCCTAAATCTACGTTAAGTGCGCTTAAGGTGGTGGAATTTCTCTGACACTGAGGAGGTTGGCTTAGAAGCAGCCATCCTTTAAAGATAGCGTAACAGCTCACTCAGTAAGAGATTCCGCGCCGCAAATAATCGGGGCTAAACGTAGTACCGAAACTGAGGATTCGTGCGAAGCACGAACGAGTTATAAAGTCCATAAAGTTATAAAGTCCATAAAGTTGGATGCAAATGCATTTTACTTTACAAACTTTACAAACTTTTAACTTTTGACTCGCTCGTGCTTCGCACGAGTGGTAGGAGAGTATTCGCATCTGCACTGAAGGCGAAGGGGTGACCCGCGCTGGAGCGTTGCGAAGTAAGAATGTTGGCACAAGTAACCACAATAGAGGTGAGAACCCTCTACGCCGAAAGACTAAGGTTTCCTGTTCAATGTCAATCAGAGCAGGGTTAGTCGGGCCTAAGGCAATGGAGAGATCCGCAGCCGATGGACACAGGGTTAATATTCCCTGACTTTTGTATAGTGCGATGGAAGGACGGAGGGCAGTATGTACAGCTCATTATTGGATTTGAGTTGGTGTGGTCAGGATGTGGCGTAGGTAAATCCGCGCCCTCTCTTAAATGAGGAATCCGAGCTATTTCGAAACCCGGCGATACGTCAAAGGGGATTGTACAAAGCGCGCTTCCTAGAAAATTTTCTAAGCATAACTATATGAAATCCGTACCGCAAACCGACACAGGTGGTCAGCTCGAGTAGAGTAAGGCGAACGAGTGAGAGATCCCCAAGGAACTCGGCAAAAAAGCAGCCGTAACTTCGGAATAAGGCTTCCCCTCCCTACTTTTGGTAGAATAGTAGTATGTATATTGTGTATATGTTGGAACATTCGGTAACTCGACAGTCATATGTTGGATATACGACTGATCTCAAACGACGAATTCGTGAGCATAATGCTCGCGGGAAAAAGTTTACGACACGCAACAGTGGTCAATGGATTATAATATATGCAGAAGCGTATAGAAGTGAATCTGATGCCCGCGAGCGTGAAGGTAAATTAAAGATACACGGTAGTGCTATGGTTTCTCTTCTTAAGCGATTAAAGAAAAGTCGTTTGAGCCAAAAGTAGGGAGGGGTGCAACAAAAGTTTCTCTGGCAACTGTTTATCAAAAACACAGCTCCCTGCGAACTCGCAAGAGGATGTATAGGGGGTGATGCCTGACCAATGCCAGAAGGTCAAATATGGGGTTCACATTTAATTATGTGAATAAAAAAGTGTTAATTACTACTCGCTTCGATCGAGAAGCAGTGACAATGTAATTACGCAGACAATCAGCAGGAAAGGCTTCTGAATCTAATAAACACTTAATGAAACATATCCCAGTTGATATAGGAAACTATATCGCAGGATTTACAGACGGCGAAGGAAGCTTCAACGTCTCAATCAAAAAGAGGTTAGATTATAAAGAAAGTTGGAAATTAACCGCATCGTTCAATATCTCCCAAAAAGATAGAGTTATCCTCGCATGGATAAAACATATTTTGGGATGTGGAACATTACGGGAAAGAAAAGATGGTATCGTATATTACGAAGTGACAAATGTTGCTTCGCTGTACGATGTTATCCTACCATTCTTCAAAGTATATGGTTTTCGTTCAGCATACAAAAAACACAATTTCAGAATTTTTTCCGAAATTGTGGAAATAATGCATGTAGGCGGACACCTGACTGATGAAGGATTTCGCAAAATTCTAGAATTAAGAGAAAAACTTAATCCTGGAATTGGACGAAAACGAAAATACACATTATCAGATGTAGTAACTTCAGAAGAATCCTCAGAGACTATACGCAAGACGGTTTCAAGTCAATCATTGGAAGTCGACGATTTGAAAACGATGATATAGTCCGACCTCATTGGCGACAATGAGCTAACAAAAACTCTTACATACGAATGTAGGAGAAAAAAGTGAACGGTCCTAAGGTTCTGGGACTTTCTTCGGAAAGTTTCAGAAGGACTAGGACTATTATAGTAAGTTTACGCAAGTAAACTTTGATAAACAATTAAACAACATAATCATTATAATCATTCAAAGCTGCCTCGTTATACAGTGATGTATAGCAGGTCCAAGACATGGCTATATGCGAAGAGGTTTTGACACGAAAGCGTCAAGATTATTCGCAGGGAAGTATTATAAACTTCATAGAGGAATTTTTTCTCAACAGGGTGACGGAGGGAGGGGTTGTATCTAGAAACAATATCCTTCTCACAGGTGAAGGGGAGGTTTTGTGTGTATATCACATTACCTCTTCTTCACTTCTTCTATGAAGTTTATAATACCCCTCAGAGACCAAACGCCATGGATCTTTCGAAAGAAAGATTAAGATATGGTCCTTCGTAGAAAGAAACGAAAAGCGAAATTCCTAAAAATGACTGGGACAATGAGAAGTGATTTTCATTGAAAATTTGGCCAAATGCTGGAAACTCCGTGTAATCTGACAGTACTCACTTGGAGGCCTTGCCTCCAAGTAGTGAAAATCTGTTTAGTGCGGACAATCAGCAGGAAAGACTGGTTAAACATTAAACACTCGGTGTTTAATGTTTAACCAGAATCCTCAACGACTACACGCCAAAGTCTCTAAACGTTCTGTTTAGAGAACATGATATAGTCTGAACTGCATGGCGACATGCAGAGTCTGGCTCGCGCCAGACCGCTTGCAAAAATTGCAAGTTAGAATCTTAACTTACAAGATTCATAGTAACAGAATTGTGTCGGGTAAGTTCCGACGTGCACGAATGGTATAATGACTGGAGAACTGTCTCGGGGATTTGCTCGGTGAAAATACAATACCGGTGAAGATGCCGGTTATGAAATAGCCATTTTGTTTGTTATATTTTCTAACCTCGGCGGAAAAAACGACGAGAGACAGTGTCTGGCGGGCAGTTTTAGTGGGGCGCTCTCCTCCTAAAAGGTAACGGAGGATTCTATTAAGTTCAGCTAGACGCGAATGGAAACCGTGTCGATAGTGTAATGGCATAAGCTGGATTAACTGTAAGTCGTACATGACAAACAGACACGAAAGTGGAGCATAGTGAGCCGATGGTCCGTGTTAGAGGCGGCCAAAGATCAAAGGATAAAAGCTACCCTGGGGATGGACTCTGAAATAAGAGTCTTGTTGTCCTCCCGCGAAGTAATTTGCGGAGAAATAAGGTCGTATGAAAAATGGAAGTTTTTTTGTGCGCAATCTTATGTCGTGATATCTAGTCACGATACAAACGGCTTATAACGGTTGACACGCACAGGTCTCCCAGAAATGGGTTTTAGAGTGCGCAATCCCGTGGGAAGTCGCCCTGAGAGAAATCGAAGGGTTGACCCTGTAACGACTTGTTCTGTCGCAATGGCGACGAATGTAATTTCTTACAACTAAAAATTGAGAATATTATATTTATATCTTTCAAATATTTGAAAGATTGGAACGAAGTGTAATTCTGCTTCGAACACAGTTTTACGCTAACACGCCGTCCCCTTCCAAATATAAAAATATTTGTCAGGGTGATGATATAGTCTATTCACCAGCCAAACACCTGTTAATACAGAAATGAACAGGCTGGTTGTGCCTAAGCGTCCATAGCGACGGCACAGTTCGGCACCTCGATGTCGGCTCAAGATAGCGCGGGGAAACATACTACTCTAGCTAATATCGGTGGAGCCTTACTCTTTATACCAATAAAGGCATGAAGGTAATACCGAGGGAAGACTAGTTAGGAATTTATGTTATCAAAAGAAGAAAGAGATATTCTTATCGGTTCACTTTTGGGTGACGGATGTTTACGAATAATAGGGAAGACCAAATTCCCAGCATTTTCTGTTTCTCATAGCGAAAAGCAAAAAGACTATGTCTTGTGGAAATATGAAAAGCTTAAAAGATTCGTCCGTACTCCACCATGGAGAGAAGAGAGAATATATCATAGAGACAGAAGTAGAAAAACTATTTCTTGGAGATTCCAAACATTAACCAATGAAATATTTTCTGATTTGTATCATATGTTCTATAAAAATGGGACAAAAATTATACCAGAAAATATTGATTTGTTGTTGCGGAAATCTCCGCTTGCATTGGCCGTGTGGCTTATGGATGATGGAAATAAGAATCACAACGCTGTCTTTCTCAACACTCAATCTTTTTCTTTTGAAGAACAGGAAAAACTTTCACAAGTCCTGCATGATGTCTACGGATTTCATGTGACCGTGAACAGTCATAGTAAAAGCAATGGTGTGCAATTATACAGAATACGAATTGACACTGAAAGCACTAAAAAACTAAAGATGATTATCAAAAGTTTTATATTGCCGCAGTTTTACTATAAAATCCCTAACTTTTCCCCGTAACGACTGAATATGGCAGAAATAACACACTCTGCTATTGAAGATAGAGATGCAGTCACGGAAATCTAAACTCTATAATACGCTAGTACCCTACTCTGTTGGGTGACAGAAGGGCAAAGATATAGTCTGTGCCATTAGTAATAATGGAATAAAAACGGAGCTGGGTTCAGACCGTCCCATTACCAAATACAAATTAAGTTTTGTCAATCTTGGTAAAGGAGCAATCTGAATCCTCAGAGGAAAATGAAAACTGTTATAAAATTGAGATCAACCAAAAATTCACGGCGGCTAAACAGAAATGTTTAGAGAAGTGTGGCTAAATCGGTAAAACCCAAAATCTAAATTGGACAATACCGAGGACTCATTATATGGGTCCGTAGAGACTACAGCCATACCGTTATTAATGTAACGAACGTATAGTCCATTCCCAACAGCAATGTTGGAAAAGAAGCGTGAGACAGGTTGGTCTCCTATCTACTGTAGGCGTTGATTCTTGAGAAGATTTGCCCCTAGTACGAGAGGACCGGGGTGAACTGACCTCTGGTGTGTCTGCTGTCCTGCCAAGGGCACCGCAGAGTAGCTAAGTCGGGAACGGATAAACTCTGAAAGCATCTAAGAGTGAAGCCAACTTCAAGATTAGGAATCGCGCGGGACTCCATTCAGACGAGTAATAGAAAAATTTTGATATTTTGATCGAATGCGAAGACTTGGAACAAGAAAAAATTTAAAGCGTATTAGAAATACGATGAAAGTTTTTTCGAGAGAAAGTCTAGCAGGCGACGAAAGAGCGGGATTTTGCATTAGTCGGATGAATGGAGTCCCGCACAGGCCCGTGAGAGATGATCACGTGATAGGCACTAGGTGTAAGCACAGTAATGTGTTCAGCCGAGGTGTACTAATTAGCCGATTTCTATTAGGAAATTTAACAATCACATACTTTGTCCTGTTACATGGAATGAATTCCATGATGTTTACACTTTTACGTTACTTACAGAAATTGAAAGAAGAGTGAAAACTCTTGTTCTTTGATTTCGGAAAACTGAAAGGCGGCGTGAATTCTCCGTGGAAATCGGAGTGTCGTTTATAGCCAATGTGGTGAAATACGTGGAGTTCCTACTCGTTCGTTTTGATTTATGAAACGGTATGGGTTGGTCTAGCGGACCCGGCAAGGGTGTACACATTCGCGGTGTGTATGACGGGTATACAAATTACCATCAGTTTTCCGAAAGACCCGAGCGTATGCACGCAGCCGCGGTAACATACGCTCGGGCTCTTCCTTCAGTTTCCGTACATCCGCACACTAACTCTGCTATTGCGCTTCGCGCAAGATGCAATTAATAACAAAGTTAGTGTGCGGATAAATTGAAAATTTAGTTTTGGTCTTTAAAAAATCGATAGCTTTGTTTTGGTGCCTCAACGCAGGGGTCACACCGGTTCTCATTCCGAACACCGAAGTTAAGCCCTGTAGTGCCGATGATACTACTCTGTGGGAAAGTAGGTAGGCGCCAGAACAAAGCTATCGATTTTTTGGTCACACCCGATCACGCAACCCTCGACTTATAGTACCTCTGGTTCACTATTATATACATAAGATTTACGCATATGCGTAAATTTTATGTATATAATAAAAAAATAAGTAGGACAAGTAGCTAGCCGCCAGAACAAAGCATTCAACTTTTCAAATTTCTACTACTGGGGTTAAGCCCGATAGTGCTGATGATACTGGCAACGGGCTGAGGTTGGGATTTGGGACCCGACCGAAGAACCTTGAGCATCCTTCAAGATGCGAAAGGTGTACAGTCTCTGTAGGAGGAGTAGCTAGCCGCCAGAACTTAGTTTTCAATCCAAAACTTTTTAGGTTTTTATACCTCTTCGTTGATTTGTATTTTTGAATGTATAAGATTTATGCATATGCATAAATCTTATACAATTGATTTTGGCAGGATTTTACAAAAGTGGGCGCTTACGGGCGCCCACTTTTTTTGTTATAATTAACCTATGGTATCGTGGTCAATTAAAAGACGTTTTATATATGGAGGTAGTTTTATTTTGGTTATTGCGTTCATAGCCGCTGGATTATTTTGGCGAGTTTTTTATCGTACGCCGACTTGTAGCGATGGCGTCAAAAACGGCGATGAAACTGGGGTTGATTGTGGAGGAAGTTGTTTGAAACTCTGTACCTCTGACGCTTTGAAGCCGGTTGTTCTGTGGGCTAAAATCTTTAACATTTCCGGCGATGTTTATACTGCCGTGGCATTTGTTCAAAACCCAAACATCAATTCTAAAAACACAAAAGCTGGATACCAGTTCAAAATTTTCGATGCAAATAATAAATTGATTACAATCAAAGAAGGCACGACTTCTATTCCAAAAAATAAAAAATTTGCCATATTTGAAACAGGAATTATACTAAAAAACCAAAAGCCGAAATCTGCCGAACTTAACTTTACCTCTTTTTCTCCATGGGAAAAGGATACAACAAAAGAGCCACAGATATCTCTGTCACATTCTGAACTTTTGGCTACTACGACCTCGCCACGCATTACAGGTACTATTTTGAATAGTTCTTTGGAAGATGTTTCTGAAGTTCGTATTACTGTGTTTGTATTTGATAAAGACGAAAATGTTATTGCTGCTTCGGAAACTTTTGTAGACAGTCTTAAAAGTCGCACTAGTCAGGATTTTGTTTTCACATGGCCACGTTCATTTGAGCGGGATGCAAGTGTCGTTACAGTGATGTATCGCTTCCCATAAGTATTCAAAGGTATGCCACTTTCATTTTTTAAGAATCTTTTCAGAAATATTGACTGGGTGCTGTTTCTTTCTGTTTGCATGGTAACATTTGCAGGGCTCATTACAATGAATTCTTTCACGGCCACCAGCAGATTTTTTGAGCGCCAGAGCATATGGTTTGGTATTTCTCTGGCCGTTTTTTTTATTGCCAGTACCATAGACTGGAGTTTTTTGAAAAATACCAAAATTATTGTCAGCTTATTTCTGTTGTCTACTCTGACCTTGTCTTTTTTATTTATTTTCGGTAGTGTTTTCAAGGGTTCTCAGAGCTGGTTTGATCTGGGAACTTTTTCTTTTCAACCGACTGACCCGGTCAAGCTAGTGGTCATACTTATCTTGGCCAAATATTTCTCACGTAGGCACATAGAAATAGCCCGAGTGAGACATATTCTGGTTTCTGGATTTTATGTTTTCGTTATTTTTCTTCTAGTTTTTTTACAACCGGATTTTGGCTCGGCCATTATTATCTTTTTTTTATGGCTTGGCATAGTTCTCGTTTCTGGTATCTCCAAAAAACATTTACTTGTGGTCTTTCTTTCAGGGCTCATGGCTTTTGGCGGGCTTTGGTTTGGAGTATTCAAGCCGTATCAAAAAGACCGCATAAAAAATTTTATACATCCACTCTACGATATTCGCGGTTCTGGCTATACTGCTTATCAGTCTACCATTACTGTTGGTTCAGGGCAGGTTTTAGGCAAAGGAATAGGATACGGCACCCAGAGCAAACTTCAATTTTTGCCGGAGTATCAGACCGATTTTATATTTGCCGCTTTTGCCGAAGAGTGGGGATTTGTTGGTGTCATGCTTTTATTTATTTTGTACGGCATGATTTTTTGGCGGATGCTATCTATTTCATTTCGCGGCGGCAGTAACTTTGAGATTTTATTTGGAGTAGGCCTCTCTATTCTTTTTTTTATTCACACCATTATTCATATTGGCATGAATATAGGGCTTCTGCCGGTGACAGGAAATACACTGCCTTTTATGAGTTATGGAGGCAGTCATTTGCTAACAGAATTTATTGGTTTAGGAATACTTATGGGTATGAGAAAACATTCTAGGCCAGTGCACAAGGGAATGGCGGGAAATGAGATGGTAGGTGTCTAAATGCAAAAAATTTTAAGTTCTAAATTTTAAATCAAATCAAAAATTCAAATTTTAAAATTAAAACATTCATTTAAAACTTAAAATTTAGAATTTAAAATTGTTTTTTATAAAGCGAAATGGTTTTTTCCAGCATTTGTTCAATAGAGAAGTCCCTTAACACTTTTTGTTTTAAATTTTGACCAAATTCTTTTTGTTTGTCCGGATTTTGGACGAGATATTCTATCGCTCGAGTAATTTCTCCTGACCTTGCCGTGGTTACCAGAATTCCGTTTACTCCATTTTCTATGATATCTGGAATTCCTCCAACACTGCTTGCAATTGAGGGGACTCCCGCTTGTCCGGCTTCAATAAGAGTATAAGGTAAACCCTCTTTAGTTGAAGTAAGTGTAAAAATATCAAATGCCTTCAGATATTGATTTGCCTTTTCCATAAAACCTATTAGAAAAATTTTTTCCTGTAGATTATATTTTGCCACAAGAGTTTCTAGATTTTCTCTTTCTTCGCCTTCACCTATAATGAAAAATACAAATGGAGTAGTTATTTTAAAAAGAGCTGGAATTACATATTCCAAACCTTTATTTTTATGTAGTTCAGCGATTGTTCCAAGCCAGAGTGTCTCTAGAGTCAGTGAGAGTCTAAAGCTCTCACCAATGCGTGTTAAAAGTTCTCCTCTGGCTATATTTTTTTCTTTGAAATCTATTTTTTCAATGCCGTTATGAATTAAGATGACTTTGTTTTTTACGAAAGGCATTGCCAGGACTTGTTTTTCCTCTCTTTTCGCTATAACAATGGTTTTATGAGAAAGCAAAATAGTAACCCAAGAAAAGAATGAAATAATCGATTTACTGAAAAAATTTCTATCTTCGTTAAATGCAAAACCGTGAACCGTATAAATTATTTTATTCACTCCACAGAGTCGTCCAGCAACAGCTCCAAAGCCGGCAGCTTTTGGACTATTCAAATGCAGGACATCTGGACGTTCTTTATATACAGTTTTCAATAAATTCCAAGAACTTCTTATTTCAGAAATAATAGATATGTTTCGCGAGAGATACGGTAGTCTGTATGTTTTGACATGAGCTTCCTCCAGTTTTTTTGGCAGAGTTTCGCCTTTGCCACAAATAACAACTGCTTCAAATTGGTCTTTCGGCAGACTAGTTGCTAGGTCGTAGACGTATCTCTGAGCGCCTCCCCAGTTGCCTTTGGTGATTGCAAAACATATTTTTTTTCGATTTTCAGACATATTTTATGGGTTGCACCCGGTAGTGAATTTTGGCATTGTTCCGATACAATCGGAACGGCGCAAAGCGCTATGCCAAAATCTACTACCGGGTTGCATACTTGGTCATTTTAGCATATAATCCTACTACTTTCTATGAGTGGTCTAAGTAAAAAAGAAGCCGTAATTCTATTTTTCGGCGACATATTTTTCTTTAGTTTTTCTCTTTGGATTGCCCTCTATATCCGTTTTGCCACTTTGCCGTCGGTGGATATATTCATCAAACATCTTATCCCTTTTTCTATTTTGTTTGCGGTTTGGTTTCTGGTTTATTTTATTGCTGGTCTCTACGAAAAACATACCCTGATACTGAAAAGCAAACTGCCGAATGTTATTTGGAGCGCCCAGCTCATCAATAGCACCTTTGCTATAATATTTTTCTACGCACTTCCAATCTTCGGCATTACCCCGAAAACTCTTCTCTTTGTTTATCTTTTTGTTTCTTTTATCTGTGTCCTTTTGTGGCGTCTTTATGGTCTGTCATTGGTTAGTCGTGGCCATAGGGAATCAGCCCTTCTTATTGGTTCTGGACTAGAAATGAAAGAGCTTTTGGAAGAAGTAAATGATAATCCCCGCTACGGACTTTCATTTGTTTCGTCTGTGGACCTTAGCGAAATAGATGGTATTGATATTCAAAATGAAATTATTACACCAATCTACTCAAATAATATAAAAATTATTGCTGTGGACTTTTCTCACCAAGAAATAACTCCTCTCTTGCCACATCTCTACAATCTGATTTTTTCAAAAGTTCGTTTCATAGATTCGCATCGCATATATGAAGATATTTTTGACAGGATTCCATTGTCGCTTATAACCTACAGCTGGTTTTTGGAAAATATTTCCGTCTCTCCAAAGTTTACATACGACTTTCTGAAAAGGATAATGGATATTGTTTTGTCTTTTTTCCTCGGTCTTATTTCTTTCTTACTATATCCATTTGTATATATTGCCGTGAAGTTTGATGATGGAGGAAATATTTTCATTTGGCAGGAGCGCGTCGGACAGAACAATCAAGAAATCAAAATCATAAAGTTTCGCACTATGTCGGTGGACGACAGTGGGGAAGGCGAGCAAGGCAGGGAAAACAAAGTAACACGGGTGGGGAAATTTCTTCGAGCATCACGTATTGATGAACTTCCTCAACTCTGGAATGTTTTGAAAGGCGATATCTCTCTTATTGGTCCACGCCCTGAATTACCAAACTTGGTTCATCTTTATGAAAAAGAGATTTCTTTTTATAATGTCAGACATCTTATAAAACCAGGTCTTTCCGGCTGGGCACAGCTTTATCAAAAAGTAGTCCCCAAGTTTTCCACAGATTATGAACAGACCAAAACAAAGCTCTCCTACGACCTGTTTTATATCAAAAACCGTTCATTCTGGCTGGATATAAAGATTGCCTTGAGAACTGTAGAAACTTTGTTATCACGGAGTGGGGTTTGATTGAAAAATATCTAATCTCGTTTATAACTTATCTATTGTATAAAAGATAAAGTTTTCTCAACCAGTTCTTTCTGAGCTTTTGCTCCTTCAAAACAGTGCCCAGTATTTTTTATAACATACAGTTTTGTAGCCCCTCTATTTTTTGTTTGTGAAGCGTATTTCTTGGCATCTTTGTCTCCACCATCTTTTGCAGAAATGATACAAGATTTCTGATTTAATGACTTAAATATTTTTACACTATTTGCACGTATTACCTCATTATAGAGGGTTTTACTCATTATTTTTAATAAGTTTTTCTCCATATCCACGTATTTTTTAGGCCACGGTAAGCGACTTGGGTCCCACAAAACAAGTTTTATATTTTTTGCATATTTTTTATATTTTTTCAAAAATAACATTGCTATTATGGCGCCAAAACTATGCCCAATAAGCACTATTTTGGAATAATTTAGTGAATCTACAATATTTTTTAATTCTTTTATGTAAACTGAAAATGACATATCGATAGTTTTAAAAGCATCGGATTTCTTATATGTATCGTCACTATCTGTACAAAAGTTAAATCTCACTGTACTAAAACCTTTCTTTAAAAATTCGGTGCTAATAGATTTAAAAAGAGGAAGTTCTCTGCTTCCAGAAAGTCCACTTAAAAACACTACGAGTGTTTTTGCTTTCTTGTTTTTTAAAAAGTCTCCATATAAAAACTTATCTTTCTTTGTTATTGCTTGTATTTTCATAAGTAAAATAAATAGAGGGCGGGACTTTACGTCCCACCCTTCGCCAAAACTCACAAATCGAACTCACCACCTTTCACTCCATCGATGAATGCTTTCCATTCGGCAGGGGTGTAGGCAAGAGTTGTTTTGCTAGGATCCTTCGTGTCTCTCACTTGGATCTTACCTTTTCTCATTTTGACGGCGACGCATGAACGATACTTGTCTTTGATGAAGGTAAGCGAGGAGACACGAAATCCATCCTCATCAATTCTTCCAAGCAACCTTTTGGGTACTTGGGGTTTTGCAGATGCTTTCATTTGTTTTCACCTCCTTTCCGAGAACTAAAACAAATCATGGCCAGGTTCCCACTGACCTTATAAATAATGCTACTCCGACTATTTATGTTGTCAATGCTCTGACTCAAGGGAATTATCTAAAAAATCCCTGTTTATAGACATGTTATTAACAGTTTATACACAGTATTTACATATTTGGTTTGACAGGAAATGGGGGAGTGTGATAGCATTGACATAGGACAGTTTGTATCGTTCTGTTTGACTATGGCTAACGGGCAGATGACGTTTTGGTTGCCAGGACATGTTGGACTTTACGGTCCACAGCTTGTTGTGGGTGGTGGGTATCGGACGGATGTGACTATAACGAATGTCTCGTCCACTACCACTCAAGTGGTGTTGTCTTTCGACACGCAAGATGGCTCAACACTTCTTGTGAAGTTGACCGATGCCAGATTTCCGCAGCTGTTTTGGAATTCCACTGGTTACAACCCAGGCGATATCCCTCCGGGGGGTTCTGTCCAAGTCACGCTTCGTTCACCTAGCCCAACTCCTGTGGTTGGAAGTCTTGGAGCCATAATCACACGGAGCTCTAGTGGGCAAAATGCTGTACAGGTTTCCATGCAGTACAGTTACGCTCCTTACGGTACTGTCCTAGGTCAGGCCGCTGTTTCTGTAACCGAACCTTCCATGGGCTTTGGCTTTCACGCAGTACACTTAATTGAGCCAGACCAAGATGAGTTGCGAACAGGAGTGGCTATCAAAAACACCACAGGCAGGACTGCCAATCTTACTTTTAGGGTACGAAACAGAATGGGACAAGAGGTCGCTTCTTTTCCTCTAACCATTGTGCCCTACGGCCA
>LBYF01000021.1:17840-18437 GCA_000996025.1 Parcubacteria group bacterium GW2011_GWA2_40_14
GAACGACGTTCCCGTTACCACAGAATTAGTGCGTTGCACCCCAGAAGCATTTGCTTCTGGGGAACATGCCGGAAGCAAATGCTTCTTGGCATTTTTTATCCACAAAATAATTGTATTTGATGATTGTCAGGTATATAATAAAAGTAATATATGAATAGAGTTTTTAAAATTGTTGGAGCAGTTTTTATTTTTTTTACGTTTTTGATTTTTAGCGGAGAAGAGGCGTATGCTACGGAGGGATTTGGATTATGGGGCAATAATCAATTTACTAATTCTTCCGGCGTTTACCAAACTGTTCCTATTGGCTATGGTCTGACAGCCATCGGCTATGGCTCTGATGACCATAAATGTCTCATAGGAATAAAAACCGCGGCTGTTAATACCGACGGTTCTGTTAATTTTGGCACTATGGATAGTAGTTGGCGAAGTACCACCTGTAGTGGAGGTTCTCCTGGTTCAGGTAGGATTGCTGATCAAAAATCTTTTGAACCTTCAAGTGGCTATATCGTAACTGGTTGGAATTGGGGAGCAAATACTTCTGGCGGAATTCCAGGCAATGATAGTGCTCCTCCGGATGAGTGTTTTTATCAGGAATAT
>LBYF01000022.1 GCA_000996025.1 Parcubacteria group bacterium GW2011_GWA2_40_14
GGCATTGTCGGTTTACCCAATGTGGGAAAATCCACACTTTTTAACGTATTAACGAAAAAAAGTGTGCCGGCAGAGAATTATCCGTTTTGTACTATTGACCCATCTGTCGGTATTGTCCCTGTGCCAGATGAGCGTCTGTGGAAACTCTCGGAAATGTCAAAGTCAAAGAAAACTATTCCTGCCATAGTTGAATTTGTGGATATAGCAGGTTTAGTCAAAGGGGCTTCAGAGGGCGCGGGACTTGGTAATAAATTTCTTTCTCATATCCGCGAGGTGGACGCTATAATTGAAGTAGTCAGAATTTTTGAGGATTCAAATATGATACATGTTCATAATCAGATTGACCCACTTTTTGATATAGAAGTGATAAATATGGAGCTTGAACTGGCCAACATAAAAAAACCGACTTTATATGTTCTTAACACATCAGAAGCTGTAGAAAATGTAAAAAAGGATTTTATATCTAATCTTCCCGGCCCATATATAGAGGTTGACCCAATTTTCGGCACTGGACTGGATAACCTTATCAAAGCCGGTTATGACCTATTAAACCTTATCACTTTTTTTACCACGGGTGTTGATGAGACTCGGGCTTGGACTACTGCCCGCGGTTCAACTGCTCCAGAAGCTGGCCGTGCCATCCATAATGACTTTAAAGATAAATTTATCCGCGCGGAAGTTGTGGCATATGGTGATTTATTATCTGCGGGTTCATACGCAAATGCCCGTGAAAAAGGTTTTGTACGAACAGAAGGGAAGGAGTATATAGTTAAAGACGGAGATGTCATTGAATTCAAAATTTAAATGTTACCAGATCTTTGCGATCGCAAAGATCTGGTAACATTTTGTAGAAATTTTGTAAAAGAAAAAACCTACTCACCCATCAGGGCTTTCGGTCTTCAATCGCGGCTTTGGTAAGTGAGTCCATGACTACACCCTGCAAGTTGGTGACTAATGGATCATTACTTTCCTCTGCCAATATCAGAATAAAAGAGCTAGGTACTTTCAGGGTTTTTGCTATCAGTTTTAACTGATCTACTGAAAGGATTGTAAATGTACCTGCCTCAATTCTGTGTTCAAAGAAACCAACTGTTAGTTTTGAATTTCCAATCATCAATTTTGTGTTTTTACAAAACTCTTCTTTGGTCATGCCCCTAATTATACGAATTGTCTGAATAGCTTTTCCGATACCACCGTCTTCGTCCACAGTTCCTCCTTATGGGTTTTTCCTATCTGAAGTAATATCATAGAAGTAACTATATGTAAAATTGTATTAGTATAACGTTTGATATATACTATATTTAATTATATGGAATCAAACACAGAACTATACACTTCTACAGGCTCAGTGCGAGCAAGCGCTAGGGATTTTTTTCTAAATCTAGGGGCAGTGGTTGCTCTTTATACTGTAGTGTTTAGTCTTCTCAACCTTCTTTTTACCATTATTGATAGCGCATATCCGCCTATCACAAATGGCTATGGCTACTATTATGGAAGCCAATCTATCAGCTGGCCAGTGTCCATACTTATTATTTTCTTTCCTATTCTTATTTTACTTATGTGGATTTTGGAAAGGGAATTTACTAAAGAACCAGATAGAAAAAATATACTAATACGAAAATGGCTTTCATATATCACCCTATTTATAGCGGGAGCCACTCTGGCAGGGGACTTGGTGATGGTTCTCTACTATTTTATTGACGGTCAAGCCCTGACCACCGGTTTTCTCCTGAAAGTTCTTTCTGTCCTCGTCGTTTCTGTTTGTGTATTTCTCTATTATATATCTGACATTCGCGACCGACTGACTTCCTTTTCTCGCAAAATCTGGCGAGTAGTTGCTTTTGTAATTGTTGCCGGCTCTATTGTCTGGGGGTTTTCCGTCCTCGGTTCGCCTCATACCCAGCGCCTCTTAAAATACGATGAGCAAAAAATCAACGACCTAATGAACATAAATAGCCAAGTTACAATGCACTATGAATTAAAAGGATTTTTGCCAACAGCACTTTCTGATTTAATTAGTTTGAATAATTATTCTTTTATGCCTGTAGACCAACAGACTGGCAAAGCATACGAATATAAATTACTAGGTCAAAGTGCTAGGGCTTATGAACTCTGTGCAGAATTCAACAAGGCTTCAAATGACAAGGGAAACCAAACTACTGCTATGAAATATCCATATGGAGATGTTTCATGGACACATGGATCTGGTAGATATTGCTTTGAGCGAGCTGTAGATACAAATATGTATCCTAAGTCAGCAAGATAAATGTCAAGGACTCCTTAATGTAGTTTTTGCAAACAAGCCATATTTCAGCTAGGATAAAGAGATGAATGAGTATGACCATTTAAAAATTGAAAAAAAGTGGCAATCTGTTTGGGCAAAAAAGAAGGCTTATAAAACTGGGCAATTTGTTAAATCTGGCAAAGCCAGTGCAGGTAAGAAATACTATGTACTTGATATGTTTCCATACCCGTCTGGTACAGGACTGCATGTCGGGCATCCAAAGGGTTATATCGGCTCCGATATTTTTGCTCGTATGAAACGCATGCAGGGCTTCAATGTCCTTCATCCTATGGGCTACGACGCTTTTGGTCTTCCTGCAGAACAGTACGCATTGGAGCATAATATCAGTCCCAAAAAAGCAGTAGAAGAAAACATAAAGACATTTGAAAAACAACTTTCTATTATAGGGCTTTCATATGACTGGGACAGAATTGAAAAGTCTGGTAACATAGGAAACTCCTATGTAAATGCGGTTACGGATAATACGGAGATTTTTTCCGCCTTAGAGTGGAAATCAAAAACAGAAAAAGAAAAGCAAGATATTTTGATGAAATATCGTCTTGCCTATGAGGGGTATAGCGAAGTCAATTGGTGTCCCGGACTTGGTACAGTTCTGGCAAATGACGAGATATTAGAAGCTCCAAAAGGTCTTGTGTCAGAGAGAGGTGGGTTTCCTGTGGAGAAAAAAATTATGCGTCAGTGGTTTCTGCGTATTACTGCATATGCTGACAGGTTACTTACAGGGCTGGATGGTCTTAATTGGTCAGAACATATAAAAGAAATTCAAAAAAATTGGATAGGAAAATCAGAAGGATTAATTTTTTCTGCAAAAGTAAAAGATACTGACATTACAATCAAAACTTTTTCCACTCATTTTGAAGCCTGTTACGCAGATACTTTTTTTGTAATTGCTCCTGACCACGAACTACTACCAAAACTTCTAGAGGGACTTCCACAAAAAGATGAGGTTTTGAAAAAAGCAAAAGAGATTGTTACAAGACGAAATAGTTTTCCAGAAGGCAAAAATGTAGAAGAGCATAAGGAAATAGATGGAATTTTCACTGGGCGATACGCTATTGACCCGCTTGGAAATGGTAATTTGCCGATTTGGGTAGCTGGTTTTGCTTTAGCTAATTATGGCACTGGAATCGTAAAGTGTTCAGCGCATGACGAGCGCGATTTTGCCTTTGCAAAAAAATACAATATTCCGCTGAAGGAAGTGATTGAACCATTAGTTATAAGGCCGAATGGATTGGAAGATTCAGTAAAACTCGAGACACCTTTTAAGGAAAGAAAGGCCGTTGTAGCTGTCATTAAACATTGGTCGCAAGACAAATATCTGGGAGTGGAGTGGGGAAATACTGGATGGAGAGGTTTTGTTATTGGTGGTATTGAAGAAGAAGAAGATGCAGTTTCTTCAGGATTACGCGAAATAGTAGAAGAAACTGGATATAAAAATCCAAAATTTATAAAATCTCTTGGAGGAATGGTGCATGCTAAGTTCTATCAAACAATAAAAAAAGAAAATCGTTTTGCTCATTTTGAACCGTTGCTTTTCCAGTTAAAAAATGATGAAAGATTGGATATTTCTGGAGAAGAAGAAAAATTACATAAGCTAAGTTGGTTGAGTCCCGCTGAGTTTGAATCATTCATTACAAATCAGGATATGAAGATTATTTGGGACCGTGTCATGGAAAGAGAAAAGCCGATTTTAAATGGAATTTTGAATGAACCATCAGAGTTTAAAGGTAGAGAAGTTTCTACTGTTAGGGAAGAAATAGCTAACTGGCTCGTGGAAAAAGGATTTGCTGTGAGACAAGTTAATTACAAAATGCGAGATGCGGTATTTGCCAGACAGAGATATTGGGGTGAGCCGATACCACTTAGACATGACAAAAATGGAATAATACACGAGTTACTGGAAAAAGATTTGCCACTTATTCTGCCGGAAGTGAAATCATACAGACCGACAGGAACAGGGGAGTCGCCTCTTGCTAATGTCCATGCATGGGTTAAAAAAGGTTTAGAGACCAACACTATGCCTGGATGGGCAGGGTCTTCTTGGTATTTTTTGCGTTACATGGACCCAAAAAACAAAAAAGTTTTCGCTGATAAAAAGACAATAGAGTATTGGAAAAATGTGGATATGTATGTCGGTGGAGCGGAACATGCTACTGGACACCTGCTTTACTCACGTTTCTGGCACAAGATTTTGAAAGATTATGGGTTGACTGTGACAGAAGAGCCATTTCAAGCTCTCCATAATCCTGGCATGATGTTTGGTGCAGATAATCGCAAAATGAGTAAAAGATGGGGAAATGTTGTCAATCCAGATGATGTGGTCAAAACATACGGAGCAGATACTTTCCGTGTCTACGAAATGTTTATGGGTCCGTTTAATGCGTCGCTTCCTTGGAGTATGGACAATATCATCGGCTCCAGACGGTTTTTGGAAAAAGTCTGGAAAGTGTCAAGGGGCATCCTTGACACCAGTCCAAAGATGTCAAGGAGACTCCTTGACACTAATCAAAAATTGGAAATATTACTTCACAAGACCATAAAAAAGGTGACAGAAGATATAGAAAACTTTAATTTTAATACAGCGGTTTCTTCCATGATGATTCTTGTAAATGAATTTGAAAAACAGAAAAAAATAAACAAGAAAGATTGGGAAATGTTTCTCAAAATTCTCTCGCCATTTGCTCCACATATTACGGAAGAGATATGGCACGAGCTTGGACATAAGACACTTCTGGTTACAGAATCATGGCCTAAGCCCGACAAAAATAAAATGAAAGAGAAGGAAGTGAAAATCGCTGTACAAATTAATAGCAAAGTTAGAGCGGAATGTACCGTGGCTCTCAATATGAAGGAAGAAAATATTGTGAACATGGTTAAAATACTTCCCGCTGTGGAGAAATGGCTTTCGGGCAAAGAGATAAAAAAAGTAATTTATATTTCCGGAAAACTTATTAATTTTGTCGTCTAAAAATAGGGATATTGACATCTACTTGACGTGGATTGCATATAATGATACAAATAACTTACATTCATCGAAACCATATTACTAAACATTATTTTAATTATTATGCAGACACCAATCACCTTTAAGCCAAAACAGGTTTGTAGACGCCTTCTTTCTGTTCTAGGCGATAGAGCTCAAGACGTTTTGAGTTGTCGTTTTGGTCTCGGAGTAGATACCAAACGCATGACTTTGGAAGGTATAGGCAAAAAGTACAAAATAACTCGCGAAAGGGTCAGACAAATTGAAAACTACTCTATCGTCAATATCCGCAAGTCAAAAGAATATGTTAGAGAGAAACCAGCTTTTGATGAGTTAAAAAAAGTAATGACTGACTTGGGAACAATTATTTCTGAGGAAGAGCTCTTGAATCACTTGGCAAAAGACAAGTCCACTCAAAACCACATTCACTTTCTTTTGGTTATTGGTGAAGATTTTGTAAAAGAAAAAGAAGACCTTGAATTCAAACACCGCTGGAATGTGGACAAAGAGCTTTCAAAGAAAATTCACAACTCTCTCCGAGAGCTGTATGGCTCGCTCTCCGATGACGAGATACTTTTGGAGTCCGACATGGTGGAAAAATTTTTAGAACAGGTCAAAGATATTTCCGACAAATATAAAAATCAAGAGATTGCAAAACGCTGGTTGACTTTATCCAAATTGATTGGCAAAAACCAGCTAGGCGAATGGGGCAAAGCCAGCTCTTCAAATATAAACGCAAAAGGTATGCGCGACTATGCTTTTCTTGTTATCCGTCGTCACGGCTCGCCAATACACTTTCGGGAAGTGGCCAAGTCCATCACAGAGCTTTTCAAAAAGAAAGCTCATGTGGCTACGACACACAATGAGCTTATAAAAGACCCTCGCTTTGTTCTTGTTGGACGTGGGTTGTATGCCTTGGCTGAATGGGGTTATATGTCTGGTGTAGTTAAAGATGTTATCAAGAAAGTTTTGGAGAAAAATGGTCCACTTGATAGAGAAGAAATTGTAAAAAAAGTTTTAAAAGAGAGATATGTCAAAGAGAACACTATTATGGTTAATCTCCAGAATACAAAATTCTTCAAGAAATCTAAGGATGGAAAGTATAGTGTTGCCTCCTAACTCTTTTGAGTTTATACTTAGGATATGTTTCAATCTAATATCGGACTTCTGACAGATGTAAATTTTTTGTTTGGATTAAGGGTCCTTTTTTACGCCTCATTTGCATTAGTTCCTGCGGTGCTTATTTACATATTGTTTGATATTTGGTTGGAATATAAAAGGGGAGTGTGGATTCAAACGCAGAAGCATATTTTGCTTGAAATAAAAGTGCCCCGCGAGATTTACAAATCACCAAAAGCGGTAGAATTTCTGATGAACGGTTTGTTCAAAAAGGGCGATAAGGAAGCTAATTGGTGGGAGATTTATGTGCTGGGGCAGACACGACCCGTGTCATCACTGGAAATCGTCTCCATCGATGGGCAAGTGCATTTTTTTGTTCGTGTTGTCTTTTGGCTTAAAGAAATTGTAGAAGCTCAAATATATTCACAGTATCCGGGTACGGAAATTTATGAGGTGCCAGACTATACATTACCGGTTTTATACGACAGAGAAAAAATTGGTTTGGTGGGCACGGAATTTCTTCTGACCAAGCCGGATGTTTTTCCTATAAAAACATATGTGGATTATGGTATGGACAAAGACCCGAAAGAGGAGTTTAAAATAGACCCACTAACCCCGTTTATAGAGCATATCGCTTCGTTTGGACGTGGACATCAGTTTTGGTTACAGATTATTATTCGGGCGCACAAGGGAACAAAAAAAGATGCCACAGGTAAGGAATATGATCCGGAATGGAAACATGATGCTGAAAAACAGATTGAGGATATATTAAAAAAAGCTAAAGGTGAAAAAGGTGAGGACGGCAAGTACACCGCTTCTAGATTTTCGACACAGGCCGAACAGGATACCATCACCGCTTTGGACCGAAGTATTTCCAAAAACGGTTTTGATACTGGTATGCGGATTATCTACATAGCCCCAAAAGATATTTTTACCACGAGCAATATAAGCGGCGCGGTTGGCAGTATTATGCATTTTAGTTCTCAGAATCTGAACGGTTTTAAAGCATCTAATTGGACCGGAGGAAAATATACTTTTCCCTGGCAGGACAGAAAAAAGAAAAAGACCACCTTGGAGAAAAAAGAAATGCTTGACGCTTATAAACGCAGAGAATATTTTTTTAAACCCTATAAGAGAAAACATTTTGTTCTCAATACCGAAGAGCTTGCCACTTTGTTCCATTTTCCAGGACAGGTTTCCACAACACCAACGTTTACTAGAATTGAATCTAAAAAAGCCGAAGCTCCGGCAAATTTGCCGATATAATATACCAATATACGAATGATACGAATCTACGAATGGCTAGGAATGAAGAAAAAACCAACTATTTATTTTCTTATTAGTTTTGTTATTTTGTTGGGAATTTATGTTTTTTTTCATATGCCGCCAAAAGAATTTCCTTTGGGACAAATTGTGACTATCAATTCCGGACAATCACTCCAAGCCATTACCAACACTTTGTACGAGGCCCGTATTATTCGTTCACCTTTTGTTTTTCGAACCACGGTTATTATGCTTGGTGGAGAAAAAAACGTTTGGGCAGGGGATTATTTGCTAGACCATAGGGAAGGTCCAGTGGATTTAGCTTATCGATTTGTTTATGGCAAATTTCATCTAGACTCAAGAAAAATTACAATACCTGAAGGTTGGAATATTTTTCAAATCGGAGATTATTTAGAAAAGAGTCTTATTAATTTTGATAAAAAAGAATTTTTAACCATAACAAAAGATAAAGAGGGTTATCTTTTTCCCGATACTTATTTTGTTCCTCCAACTATAAAACCAGAGGGTGTTGTTACTCTGATGAATAATAATTTTAATGAAAAGATTGCCTCCACCCCCAGCATTGCCACTTCTACTTTCAAACTAAAAGACATAATCATAATGGCTTCTTTGGTTGAGCTAGAAGCGCGTACCACAGAGAGCAGAAAAATAATTGCCGGTATATTGTGGAAACGCCTTTCGCTCGGTATGCCACTTCAGGTTGATTCTGTCTTTTTATACATAAATGGCAAAAATACATATGAGCTAACCACTATGGATTTGAAAATTAAATCACCATACAACACATATTTGTATAAAGGTCTGCCCAGAGGACCTATCGGTAATCCTGGTCTGGATGCTCTACAAAGTACTGTCGACCCCACCAAGACAAAATATCTATACTTTCTCTCTAGCCATGATGGTGCTATGCACTACGCCAAAACATTCGAAGAACACAAAAGAAATAGGGAGAAATACCTCAATAGATAACTTCATTTAGTAACACTATAAATCGTAACTTCTTCCAATTTGCCTTTTACGTTGGTTTTTCCGAGGAGTGTTACAGAAAAATTTTCCGTCAGTTTATTTTTTGTACTTTCTCCAATAATTATTTCTGTTTTATATTCTTTGGTAAGTCCTTCAATACGAGAGGCAATGTTGACCGTATCTCCTATAGCTGTGTAGTCAAAACGATGTTCAGAGCCGATATTTCCAACTATGGCTTTGCCAGTGTAAATACCAATGCCGATTTTAATTTCTGGGTCGCCGGATGCAAGAAATTGTATATTAATTTTTTTCAATTCTTCCAACATTTCCAGAGCAGCTTTGACCGCTTTGTCTGCTTGTTTCGGCTCTGGAATGGGTGCTCCCCAAAAGGCCATTATTGCATCGCCTATATATTTATCCAAGACCCCATCGTTTTCAATGATTTTTTTGGTTATGGATGAGAAGTAAGTATTCAAAATACGCACCAACTCGCGCGGAGTGGTTTTTTCGGAGATGCTTGTAAATCCTCGTATGTCAGAAAAGAGCACAGTAATTTCTTTTTCCTCTCCACCGAGCAGGACTGCTTTCGGATTTTTAACTATTTGTTCCAGCACGGAGGGAGAGACATATTTACCAAAAGTTCTTTTCATTTCGCGTTTTTCCTTTTCTGCAATAAAAAATTTATAGAGTGAAAGTGTGATAGTTGTTACAATCCAGGAAAGTTCAATATGTATTAAATTTACAGCGATACCACGTTCAAATAAAATTATTATTGTTACAAGATATAACAATCCAACCAACACGTTTCCACCGACTACGATCAAAAGTCGGTTAGCAAAAATAAAAAACAAAGAAGAAACTATGGAAGCTAGGAGAATCCATGCAGATGTTTCAAAAGTTCCAAGCGGAACGAGTCTGTCGCCAGAGAGAAGTCCTCTAGCAATATTGGCATGGATTTCCACACCGGGCATTGGAGTTCCACGCGAGAGAGGAGTCGGTTTGGAATCGTGCAAGTCTTCGGCAGTTGCTCCAACAAAAACAACTTTTCCTTGCAACTCCTTAGCTATATTTTGATCTTCTAAAAAACGATAAAAAGGAATTCGGCGAATACTTCCTGTTTGGCCGCCGTATACAATACGATTTAACGGTAAGAGATCCTCTTCGTCTGGAATGGGGAGGTTTGTTCTACGTAGTGCCTCATATGCCAGTGTTCTGTAGGAATTGTTTGACTCGATATCTTTTGCCGAAATTGGAAATCGGCGAACCACACTATCACTATCAGAGATAACATTAACCAGACCAAGTGTTGTGTTTTTAGTTTGAAATAATGAGAGAGGCAGAAGTTTTTTCTCTATGTAGGCGATTTTATTATCAATCTGTAAAATAGCAATGGATTTTGGTGGTGCTTTTCCAACACTTTCCAAAAATTTTGCAAATATTTCTCGGGGCCACGGCCACTGGCCGATTTTCTGTATTGAATCATCGTCTATTGCCACTATTACCAGTTCGTCTCTTTCCAGTTTATTTTGAAATAATCGATCTTCTAAAAAATACTCAAGGCCGGTAAAAAGGCCAGAAAAGTAGGATAATGAAATGATTATTCCTATGATAAACGCCAGTATGAGATAGGCGAATCTCTTTAACATAGTTAGTTAATTTTAAATTATTACCCGCCAATTTCCTCTGAAGTATCTGGGACCAATGCTTCTACCTTGATTAGTTCACTTTTGCCCACTTCTTTACTATTTTCAAAACTGGCAACAACGTATCCAACAGATTCGCCTAATTCACTAACTTCGTCCCCAAGTTTGGCAACAAAAACTCCTGGTCTGATTATGTTTCCGATGTCTCCGATAACGTTCCATGTAACAAGCGATGTAATATCACGTTTAGTTGTTTGATTTTCAAGAATTGCTTTAAAGACGATAGTTTCTCCTTCCAATACTAGAGTTAAACCTTTGTCAGTTATGATTCTCATTTCTCCCGAAGTGTTATCCGAAGAGCCACTACTGCCACCAGTTTCTCTCTGTGACATTTCTATTTTTGGCTCTAGTGTATTTCTATTTACTCTAGGAATTTTTGCTTCTAGAGTATCGCTTTTTTCGACTTCAACTTTATTTTTTATTTCTGTTTTTCTCTTGAATTCATCAATTTTTATAACAGGTTTTTTCTGTTCCACACTGTCATCTTTTTCATCCTCGGAGTCTCTCTCTTTCCTGTTAAATATTTTCCGATTTTCCTCTGTTCTTTCTATTATTTCTTCCGCTATATCACCACCCCTCATATTTAATTTAAGTTCCTCAATTTCTAAATCAAACTCTCTATCTTTTTCTTTGGAATCTTGAACCCAGCCATCATTTAATATAGCGGGAGTTGCCTCTCGCACATTATCATTTAGGACTGGTTTGTCCGAGACTCTGGCCTTCTCAACTTCTTTTAGAGTAATTTCTATCACTTTATTTTCTCCAATGACAACTTCACTCAATTTTATTGCTTCTTTTGTGACAGGATCAATTGGCGCCACAGCAATTTTGTTTTCTGAACCAAAAATAAAAGAGATTCCATTTTTGTAGCTCATAGAGAAAGCAGTACCTCGTACTGTCGCCACTGTGTTTCCAGTTTTTACTTCCCAAACAGATTCGGGTGTCGCCAGAGTAATCACTTTGGACCAGACTCGTCCTGTGACCAGGGCGATTTTTACAGCAAGAGAATGATCGTCTTTTTTGAAATGAATCTCGGACACGGTGATAGTTGTAGCTTTATCAAGACGCAAAACAGAACCATCTGGAAAATGAATATGTCCACGGGAAGTAGAGTCAGTTTCTATTGTTGCGCCGATAGTTATTAAATCGCCACTTTTAAGTTCCACTTTTTGTAGAGAGGTTTTATTAAAGATGGGTCCATTTACAACTTCTATCCAAGCTTCTTTTATTTCTGTGGCTTTTATTAGGGGTTGAGTTACCGTTGTTCCATATTTAAAAATGGCATATACGCCGGCAAGAATTACGGCAAGAATTATTGGAATAATGATAAGGCGGGACATTGTGGAAACATTCTAACATATTGGTACTTTTTATGGTATAAAAGCATTATGACTAAAAAGCCGAAGGTTTTTGTAGCAACATACACGAATGAGGGGCTTAAGTTTCAAATGGTTTTAGGTCCTCTGAAGTTTGAACCAAGATCCAAAGGACTACCCAGAATACCAATTACGGCTTTGTAATATCAGATAATACTGACGGAGCAAGAAATTCTTGGATCGCGGATATTGGGATGTTTCTTGTGAGGGAGAGATTGCGGTTGCGGCCATTATCAATGCCGATACAAGACGCGGCAAGGCCATTATGTTTGGGCGCGAAAGACAGATCGCAACTAGGGTCTCCTTTATAGTCAGAGAGCAAGGTTTTTTTCATTATTGTTGTGGCTCTTGACCACGCCAAGTCATCGCGAAATATTTCATTGCCTTCAATCATAACCTTGTTGTTTATAAGATCAAAAACCGTAAATGTCCGCTCCGGTTCACTATTGTTGATACCGGCAAATCTTTTGGTCGATGTAAAAGCAAGAGAAATTAACCTCGGGGTGGCAAGCAGTACCTCTGTTGCAATATTCAAAATATTCGTCTCTCCATTATCTTCCGCCGCTGTGGTTGCGGCGGATATAAAATCGCTTTTAAGCGATTCGACGTGTTGCGCTATTGCTTTATTGATTTCGCTATACAGACCGTAGCTGTTGCCAATAATTATTCTTGGTGAGTTTATGTGCATGGCCATTTTTGGCTTGGATTCTGTAATGGTTATTTCTTGCCATTTTATAATTGGCTGACTAAGAGTGACCGCATCGCTGACCACAATCTCATTATTATCCTGCTTGAGCCAATAAAATAAACCACCTAAAATAGCTATTACTATCATTACAGCCGCAATAATGAAAAATTTTTTAGACATGAGTTTAATCAATAACTTCCACGGTACCAACGTTTTTTAAATCACCCTTGCGCGCTTTAATAAGCGCGTTGTAAATTTCCATCCATCTAGTGGTTTCTGTAATTGTCATGCATCCGGCCGATCTCGCGCCAACATGCAAGTACCTTGCGTTTTCAAAATCTATCGGAAACCAAACTTTTTGTCTGGTTGCTTCGGTGTAGGTATTATTGCTTCCGTGGGGATAATCCGGAATTCCAATATCATATATTCCCTTCTTCCAAGGGGCCTCGGGATAATCTATCGCCTTATACGTCTTTCCCTTGAGCGTAAAAACTTTTTCAGAAATTGAATATTCGGCGCTAACCATCGATTCATGTTTAACATTAGATATCAGATATGAGGAATTGTCATCTTTTAACGGTATTGATAATAATTTATCGCGATATGTTCCTTCAGATGGAATAAAATATTCGCGACCGTTTTTAACAGATGTTGGTCGCACTAGAATATATGCCGGTAATGGGACATGGACACCTTGCTCGTCCTGCGTCACAAGCCAACCATCCTCTGTATCCGGCGTGTACCGTTCAATTTCGCCTATTTGCGCTTCCAGAGTCACCTCAAAAATCGCTGTTCTTTTTCCCCAGAATAATCTGCTCAACAGGGAACGACTTTCTTTGACTTGGACTTCAAAAACAAATTGCTGCAGCTTAGCGACGGTAGTATTAACTTTTATGTTGCCCTTAGTGCTGCTGACATCGTTAAACAACAAATCCTTTTCGATGACAGTAATGAGAACCTCGGCCTGAAATAGTTCTTGATCGGTTTCAAATCTACCCACTTCGCGATTTATATCTGTTGTCGTCCCCGCTTCGATTCTTTTATCAACGCGCAAGAACTTGCCGAGTACCTCAATTTCAACACGAATATCGCGGCCGATGGAATCGTCGCGATATTTTATTTTTGAAAGTTTTATTTGGACAGATTTAAGCATAAGCATTGTTTATTTACATTACATTGTGCTTTTATTATAGCAAGCTTCCACTTCTTATCAATGGAATAACCACGTTTACTGATAAAAAACGGGTCTTCGTAGCCACTTACACGAATGAGGGTTTAAAGATTCAAATGATCGTCGGTCCGCTGAAGTTTGAACCAAGCAAGAGGGGACGGAGATCACAAGTGCCGGTTGCCACGATTTAAACCAAGACCGCCCGAAAGGCGGTTTTTGCCTGCCCGTCCGTAGCTTTAGCGAAGGCGGGTGTTACCCGAATTCACCACTTGTTTGCCCCTGAGACGAACTTTGTGCCGGGGATAAGAGTTTGCCACCTGTTGCGAGACTGACGAGCCGTAAGACCAGATTTGAGAGCTTGGTGCCGATTTTGCATAGTTTGCACGTTGTACTATGCAAAAAGTCCCTTTTTTGTCCACCACAGTGATTCAACTGGACAAAAATGGGTGGTTCTGCAGGCCGATAGGGATAGTGGATAGGGAGCTTTACAGCACATTTCGCGTATGGTACACTAGTGTCATAATCATGAAAAGCAGAAAAAACCTTTTAGAACAGCTTAAATCCTTGCCTCATTTCAGCA
>LBYF01000023.1 GCA_000996025.1 Parcubacteria group bacterium GW2011_GWA2_40_14
CGTTAATTCTACTGTATCTTCAACGCCGATTGTACCGCAATGCGGGAGCTCAAACGGAGGAACATTTTCTTCTGCGCCAAGCAGTAACTTATGTAGCGCTGGGACGGCTTCTTCCGTAACTGGTTCCGGTCCGTGGAATTGGAGTTGTACTGGCACAACTGGCACTACCCCAGCGCAATGTTCGGCACAGCCGACAGCCACAACCTGCCAGCTCACCGCGAGCGGCGCAAGTAATAATGCCAAAACTATTACCGAAGGTGACAGCGTGTACTGGGCGGTTTCCTCCGTGCCAAGCGGCTTGCCATATTTCTGGTTTGTCAGTGGCTCAAGCATTCAAAATGATGTTCCGGGTGAATGGGGAGGACGGACAGATACTTCCGGCACCTATACATACAACACGCGAGGTACATACGACGTCTATTTCAATGTAAAAAATACGAACGGCGCTGTCACTTGCACGAGCAACAAGGTTACTTTGACAGTCAAACCAAAGATAGTGGTACAACCACTCCCTCCTCCTCCACCTCCTCCACCTACCGGGTTATCTTGTTCCCCCGCTACTCAAACTGACCGGTCTTCTCCGTATGAATTCAGCTTCAAAGCTTCTGGCGGGTCGAACAACTCTCTATACAGTTGGACAAATAATAATATTTGCACTGTGCTGTCTAATAATGGCGAATCATATTCAATAAGATGTTCACCAATCAGCAACGGAGAAGCCACAGTCACGGCAGGGAGTGAAACTGCGAGGTGCTGTTTTGGCGCAGGATTCGATGCTCAATGCGAAGAAGAAGAGACTCCCACACCTCCATTAGACGGTGTTTGCGGCACAGCCAATAAAACATATCCAACCGGTTCTACTTCTTATGGCTATGATTCTTACTGTTCACCAGGAATTCCAAGCGCTACACCCAATTTCCCGCCGCCCGGTAACAGCGTTAGTTGGTTCTGCGGCGGCATAAATGGCGGTACAACTTCCGGTAGTTGCACTGCAAGCGTGCCAACTTTGCCCATGTCCGGCACTCTTGCTCCCACTAACCCTCCCGGACTTTCTTCTTGTGTCATTGCGTCTGGAGCTTCTACTTGTAATATAAATTTTTCTTGGACTACCACAAATCCTATCAGCATCTCTTCCGTTGCCAGAAACCCGTCTGCTGGTTTTAACCCACCTCTTGCAAATTTTGGGACCAATGTTCCTTTTGCTGTGCCATACGACAGAGCAACTTTCTTTCTTTATAATAATAATACTAAACTTGCTGAAAGCGCTGTCACTGCCAGTTGCATATCTGGGACTGCTTGGAACCAAGCTTATGGCAGGTGCATGGTTCCTGTGCCAGTCGCCCCCTCCAACTTGCAGGCTAGCAACGCAACCTGTGGGCAGATACGCTTGACTTGGCAGGATAATTCCAACAACGAACAAGGTTTTCAAATCTGGCGTGGCACTAGTCAGATTGTAAGACAATATGCCGGAGTCGGACCAAATGTTACCTCTTACACCGACACCAATGTTAATACTTTTTCTTCTCATAATTATATTATCGTGGCCTACAATCAGGCTGGTCAAAACTTGAGCAACAGTGTCGGACCTATAACCCCGACTAGTTGTCGTGTGTCATGTCCATCTGGTACTGTTACTTTGTCTTCTTCTTCAATTAATGTTGGTCGGTTCGTAACCGCTTCGCCGATGCCTTCAAGTTTTTCCGGTGGCAGTTTTGTTTCCAATAATACCGGCGTGGCTACTGTTGTCGGTAATAGAGTCACAGGGCTTAATTCTGGTCAAGCTGAGATAAGGGGTGCTTATGATTGGACTAATAGTAATGGCGCTACTGCCTGCCAGCTCTCTCCGGTCACATTGACTATTACCACTCCTCCGCCAACTCAATTTTCTGTTACTGTCACAAAAACAGCTGGTGGTACGGTAACAAGTGGTGAAAATCCTAAACTTATAAATTGTTTGATTACCGGTACTCCTGCGTGTACAGCTATTTATACAAACGGGAGTTCTGTTACTCTAACAGCAACTCCATCTTCGTCATATTGGAAATTTAACGGTTGGTCTGGTAGTGGTTGTTCTGGCACCGGCATATGTTCTCTTATTATAAACGAAGCAAAATCAGTCAATGCTAGTTTTGCCCCTCGCAACTTCAATTACCAGGAATTCTAGCTCAGGTCTTGGGAGTTTTGAATAATAAAATTAGACCACATCTTTGCGATCGCAAAGATGTGGTCTAATTTTATTATTCACTTTGAGGTTCTTATTTGATTTTTTAATAAAACAGCATATAATAACGGAATATGCTGAAACACAGAATGCTGTCCATAATACTCTTGATTATAGTGTTTTTTGTTGGCTATTTTTTTGTTATGGGAAAAGGCAGTGCCACAGGCACCGGCAATTTCGGCACTGGAACGTTCAAGCTCGGTCTTGATTTAAACGGTGGAACGGAACTGACATATCGGGCCGATGTTTCAACAGTCAAATCTGGAAGCGTTTCTGATGCCATGGCATCTCTGCGCGATGTTATTGAGCGACGAATAAATATTTTCGGAGTGTCCGAGCCAATAGTTGCTGTAGAGAATCCAGGTATTGTAACGGGTGGAAGCGAGCATCGGCTTTTAGTTGAGCTTCCGGGTGTTACAGATATAAATCAAGCCATCGCTCTTATTGGCAAAACACCACAGCTTGACTTCATGCTTATTCGCCCCGAAGCAAAGAATTTTACAGAGGAAGAATTAAAAACAAAAACAACGGCAGAACTCTTTTTGCCGACAGGACTTGGTGGACAGTACCTAGACGGGGCCCAACTTCAATTTACAGACACGGGTGGGGCACAGCTTGCAGGTCAACCGATTGTCTCTATCACTTTTAACAGCGAAGGTCGAGAACTTTTTGCAGATATAACTTCCAAACACAAAGGAGAGGTTCTGGCCATTTTTCTTGATGGTCAAGTTATTTCCAGTCCTGTTATTCAAGATGAGATTAAAGACGGCAAAGCCATCATCTCTGGAAGTTTTACAAGGGATGAAGCCAAAGCTTTAGTAAGGGATTTAAATTACGGTGCCCTTCCAGTGCCGATTGAACTTGTAAGGACGCAAACTATCGGCGCATCTTTGGGCGAGAATGCCAAGACGGCAGGAGTCAAAGCAGGTATTGTTGGCTTTACTCTGATCGTGGCTTTTCTCCTGCTTTGGTATAGATTGCCCGGAGGCGTTGCCTCCGTATCTCTTTGCATTTATATTATTTTGTCGTTGGCAATTTTCAAACTTATTCCAGTTACTTTGACTTCTGCTGGCATTGCCGGATTTATTCTCTCTATAGGTATGGCAGTTGATGCAAACATACTGATATTTGAAAGAATGAAAGAAGAATTAAAGAAAGGAAAAAATTTGTCAGATAGTCTTCACGAAGGTTTCTCTCGAGCATGGCTCTCTATCCGCGATTCAAATATTTCCTCTATCATCACCGCCGTCATTTTATTTTGGCTTGGCACATCAGCTATAAAAGGATTTGCCTTGACGCTTGGACTCGGAGTTCTTATCTCAATGTTTACAGCAATCACCGTATCGCGGACATTTCTCTTTGCAATCGCGCCGAAGAGTGAGTCGCGATTTAAAAAGTTTCTTTTTTCTAACGGTTTCCACTTTTAACTTCCTCTGAATTTACTTTATGAACTTTATAACTTTACAAACTTTATAACTCACTTCCATGTTCATCATAAATCACAGAAAATTTTTCTTTGTACTGTCCACTTTTCTTGTTGTTGGTTCAATTGTTGTTGTCAGTTTCTTTGGTTTTAACTTTGGTATTGATTTCAAGGGAGGTTCTATTTTGGAAGTCAGTTACGTTACAGAAAGACCCACTCTTGAAACAATTAAAGCAGAGCTTGATAAGCTCAACCTTGGAGCATACATTCTCACTCCATCAGGAAATACAAACTATATTTTGAAAACTCGTGATTTAACCCAGGCAGAAAAAACAGTTGTACTCAAAACTCTTTCCCCAATGTTGGGCTTGGGGATAAATCTGGCCAAGGAAGAAAGATTTAACTCCATCGGTCCAGTAGTTGGCAGTCAGTTAAAAAATAAAGCCATTATAGCCATAATAATTGTTATTATTTGTATTGTCCTTTTTATTACATTTGCTTTTCGCAAAGTTTCCCAGCCGGTGGCTTCGTGGAAATATGGTTTGGCCACAATTGTCGCTTTAGCTCACGATGTTATTATTCCAACAGGTGTTTTTGTTCTATGGAGTCACTTCCACGGAGGAGAAATTGATTTGCTTTTTGTTACTGCTCTTTTGGCAATTCTCGGATATTCTGTTCACGATACTATCGTTGTCTTTGACCGTGTTCGTGAAAACCTCCACTTGGAGGCAAGGCCTCCAAGTGGAGGTTTTGAGCAAACTGTAGGTGCCTCTGTCAGTCAAACATTCGGCCGTTCAATCAACACTAGTCTCACCATCTTCCTCGCCCTCATCTCTCTGTACTTTCTGGGTGGCTCATCCACAAAAGATTTCGCCTTCGTCCTTCTCATCGGCATCATCGCAGGAACATACTCATCCATCTTTGTGGCTTCGCCTTTGCTTGTTACTTTGGAAAAGTTGCAAAAGAAATAGTTTGTGGTATTTTTGGTTCCGGAGGTTATGATGAACGAATACCTAGTTGTTTTATATGCGTATGGAGAGCATCGAAGAGAGAATGTAAAAACTGAAGAATTTTCTGCTCGAGATGATGACCATGCAAGGAGTTTGGCTCGAGATAAACAAACCTCTTTAACCAACCAAAGTAGTTGTGGCGAAATTTGGCGAGCCGAAAAGCTTTTCCAGATTGCAGCGAGACTATTTTAGTGACCCGCAAGAAAGGCAGAATAATCTGCCACTCGGCGGGTTTTTCTGTTGTTAAAGTATCTCCTATACATATTATGTACATTTCTTTCCCGATACAATTACCAACAGTATACTGGTGGTAATTAATATTTAAATCTTACTCATAATTACTCACAGTATACTGGTGGTAATTCAGAGATTGTATTATACTATATGTTATCAATGTATTTGTAATGTAAGTATTTACAATTAATAAATGTATATATGCCACATGTATCGAGTAAAAAATTAGACCCTAAATTTTTAGAAAAGTTGTTTGCAAAACTCCTCACAATTTTGGGGCAAAGTGAAAGAAAGGGAAACCTTTCTGAAGTAGCAAATGGACTGCTTACTTCTACAGAAAAGATTATGCTTGCCAAACGGTTAGCTATCATTCTGATGCTTACAAGTAATACTCCACATGAAAGGGTTGCAGCAGTTCTCGGGGTCAGTCCGACAACTGTTACAAAGATATTTCTTGGTATTGAAATTGGAAAATACGATGCTATTTTGAAAATATCTAAAAAAGAGAAACTGGATCTCGAGAAATTGATATGGAATATTATGACGGTTGGGGGAATTATGCCACCGAAAATCGGAAGGAAATACTGGACGAAAGACCTTAAGTGGCGTGCATAATTACTACCAGTATACTGTTAGTAATTTAGTAATTAATGAGAAAATTCTTTTGCTAAAGTTCTAATAAACCAAGATTTATTTAGGGGTTGACTTGTATTTGAATATGATTATACTATCTAGGTGTCTGAAATTGCCGAAGTTCGGCTGTTTTCATTCACAAAAGTTCGTTGACATTCAAATGAATTTTATCCGCACACTAACTTTGTCATTGTTTTTATGTCCTGATAGGATATGTTTGCCTGAATCAGATTTTGATAATGACCTAGAAGTAATGCCAGTTTTGTTTTGAAAAACAGGACGATGACAAAGTTAGTGTGCGGATATAGAACGTATTTATAAGTGCAAGTCCCAATTTTGTCCGCGGTATTCCGTGAGTACAAAATTGAGGATACTGAGATAAAACTTTCAAGTTTTATCGAATGTATGAAATTTCTTATAAATGCTTTCGGATAACATCAATAAAATACACAAAAGAATTCATACATCACAAACAGCCAGAATACAAAATACTATATATTATTTTTTGTTTTGTTCCGTTCAATTCAAAGTTGGTCGAAAAATATTTCTGCCTTACAGCAAAATATATTTTCGACAAGATTTCCCTAATGGGGAAATCAATCAAACTTTTATTAAGAGTTTGATCCTAGCTCAGGATGAACGCTGGCGGCGTGGATAAGGCATGCAAGTCAAACGACCAGCTCCAGTTCGCAAGAACTGGAGCTGGTAGTGGCGAACGAGGTAGTAACACGTGGGTACATCCCTTTTAGTCAGGAATAACCAGTCGAAAGATTGGATAATACTTGATAGTCTCGCTCAACTTTTTTGGTCGCAATATCACTGACGGCGGTATTGTTATTAAAAAAGTTGGGCGAGTAAAGATTTATTGCTAAAAGAATGGCCTGCGGAGTATCAGCTAGTTGGTAAGGTAATGGCTTACCAAGGCAGTGACGCTTAGGGGGAGTGAGAGCTTGGCCCCCACCGATGGTACTGCGACACGGACCATACACCTACGGGTGGCCGCAGCCGAGAATATTCGACAATGGACGAAAGTCTGATCGAGCGACGCCGCGTGATGGATGAAGTCCCTCTGGGACGTAAACATCTTTTATGAGGGAGAAAGTTTATTGATAGTACCTCAAGAATAAGGGGTTGCTAAACTCGTGCCAGCAGCAGCGGTAATACGAGTGCCCCGAGCGTTATCCGGAATCATTGGGCGTAAAGGGTGTGTAGGTGGTTTTGTTAGTCGCTTGTTAAAACCCGGGGCTTAACCTCGGATGTGCGGGCGAAACGGCAAAGACTTGAGGATGGCAGGGATGTATGGAACTCATGGAGTAGGGGTGAAATCCGTTGATATCATGGGGAACACCAAAAGCGAAGGCAGTACATTGGGCCACTCCTGACACTGAAACACGAAAGCGTGGGTAGCGAAGCAGATTAGATACCTGCGTAGTCCACGCCCTAAACGATGACAACTAGCTATGCGGAGTATCGACCCTCTGCGTGGCGTAGCTAACGCGTTAAGTTGTCCGCCTGGGTAGTACGACCGCAAGGTTAAAACTCAAAGGAATAGACGGGGACTTGCACAAGCAGAGGATTATGTGGTTTACCCTTAAGTGGGGTAACGAACGCAACCCTCGTTGTCTGTTACACGTATCAGGCGAGACTGCCCCGCTCAAATTTTTTCGAGATAATGTCACTAAGTATTATTTAAATATTTTTTGTGGCGAATATTAACTTTGGTTGATAACTTTCTGGAAAAACTTGAGCGGGGAGGAAGGCGAGGATGACGCCAGGTCAGCATGTCCCTTTGATATCTTGGGCTACACACATAATACAATGGCGGCTACAACGGGCTGCGACGGGGAAACCCCGAGCTAATCCTAATAAAAGCCGCCCCAGTTCGGATTGGGGGCTGAAACTCGACCCCATGAAGTTGGATTTGCTAGTAATCGCGGGTCAGACATACCGCGGTGAATACGTTCTCAAGTCTTGTACTCAGAATACAATGCGCTTGGCAGTTTGTCAAGGTCTAGTCGGTTAAAATCCGGCCTTTCATAGGAGTATGAAAATAGCGAAAGGGTAGGTTCACAGCAGTAATGAATGGACTGAAGGATCCTAGTAGCAAAAGACAGCCCGATCATAAAAAGAGATGTGCGACTTCTGCGGTGAGTCAGAAGGAAGTACCACGAAAGTCTCGATCGGGATGTCTGGAAAAGAATGACAAATGACCCAAGGAGATCTTGTGGAGTTATCCACAAGAAGTCAGCTGCGTCGTAGTACCATCCTACAGACACTAAGTGTCTGTAGGATGGGAAGGACAAAATCGATAGTTCTAGAAGTAATTCTTGAAATTACCGAACTCGCGTAGTGCGGGAAATCCGCTCGCTACGTCCAAAGTCGTGAATTACGGGAAGCGATATGGTCCCGCCCAAGTTTTGCTTCGCAAAATTTAGGCGGGAGGGAACTCGAAACATAATAGTTATCGAAATCCGCCCGTCAACTCAGGGGAGTTGGGAGTACCCGAAGCTTAGCGTATGCTAAACCACGGTAAACTCAATGACAAAGAGTAAGTCGTTATTGTAAAATACAAATTGCGACCTGTCAAGAGTAATCTGACAGAAAAAATCAACTGAAATCGGTGAAACCCTCCTCTTTATTTGTTATAATAATGTTACTATGAATAAAGGTATGAAGGCAATACCGAGGGAA
>LBYF01000024.1 GCA_000996025.1 Parcubacteria group bacterium GW2011_GWA2_40_14
GGTTCGAACTTGGACAACTGGCGGAGCCGGATGGATTCGAACCATCGGTGCCTTTTAAAGGGCACACCTCTTTAGCAAAGAGGCACATTAGACCACTCTGACACGGCTCCAATACGATTAGATTATCATATTAGTGTGCTATGGTAAATGCGAAAACATCGCGGGCGCCGGCAGATAATAGCGTGGTGCGGGCCTCCATGAGGGTACTGCCGGTGGTTACTACGTCATCAATTAAAATTACATATTTTCCTTCCATACGCGGGTCGGCTTCAAAGCATCCAACTAAGTTTTGGACACGTTCTTGTTTTGACTGGCTATGGCTCTGGCTAGGAGTGTCTTTTATTTTAACAAACCATTGTGGGGCATAAAGCAAAATATGGTTTGGGTCATTTTCTAAAACAGCTTTGGCGATTAATTCGCTTTGATTGTAACCGCGCTCTACTCGTCTCTCTTTTGAAATCGGAATTGGTATGAGCAGAAATTTTGCGTCTCCGTCAAAGATAGAAACATCGGATATTATAGCGATTATCTCTTCGTACAGTAACCTGCCGAGATGCGGAAGGGGCAAAGCATTTTCTCTGTATTTCAGTTCCCAGATAACCGCCTGAATACGCTTGTCTTTGTAAGGAAAGAGAGGATGAATCCAACCCATATGCTCTACAGGCGGTCCCTCTGGTATAGTGGAAAAAGTTTTTTCATCCAATTTTTTAACGATGGCAAAATTTGTCCGCGGAGGAAGGATTGTATCAACTAAGAGTCCAAACAAATTTTTTATAGTTTTAAGCATTGATATACTTTATACTGTATACATTATACGTTATACTATTAACACATGCCGAATTTTTTCTCCAATTTGTTCAGCGGTCTATTTAATTCCCAAAGCAAAAGTGTTTTGGGAATAGATATCGGCTCGTCATCCATAAAAATAGTTCAACTGTCGCGGAGGGGTGGCAGAGTGATATTGGAAACATATGGAGAGCTCTCACTTGGTCCATACGCTGGCAAAAGTATTGGGGAAGCCACAAATCTTTCTGCAGAAAAAATTATTGAAGCGGTGCAAAACCTCTTGAAAGAAAAAGAAGTCAACGCTACCACTAGGATTTGCGGAGTTGCCATACCTTTTTCTTCAAGTCTTATCACTGTTATTGAATTGCCAAATCAATCTCTAAAACAGCTGGCAGAAATGATACCGATTGAAGCTCGCAAGTACATTCCCGTGCCTATTTCCGAGGTAGCTTTGGACTGGTATGTTATCCCAAAAGATAGAAATCCGGAATCAGAACCGACTCCAAACACGGACCGAGACGGCAAAATTGTTTTGGAAAAGCAGGAAGTGCTTATTGTGGCTCTGCACAACGACACCATCACTCGCTATCACGATATTGTTACAAAAAGCGCCCTCCAGGCCACATTTTTTGAAATAGAAATTTTCAGCACTATGCGTTCTATTTTGGACCAGGAACTGACCCCTGTTCTTCTGATAGATATGGGAGCGACCTCAACCAAACTTTATATTGTGGAGCGGGGTATTTTGCGTTCATCCCACATGATAAATAGTGGTGGGCAAAATATGACCAATGAACTTTCAAAATCTCTAGGTATCCCGCTTCCAGAGGCCGAAATATTGAAGCGTGAAAAGGGACTTTTAGGCGAGATTAATGGAATAGAGATAAAAAATGTCATCACTGTGACACTTGACTATATTTTCTCCGAAGCAAACCGCACCGTACTGGCTTATCAAAAAAAATACAACAAAAATGTAAGCAAAGTAATCTTAGTTGGGGGAGGAAGCGCCTTGAAAGGGGTGGTGGATGTGGCTAAGGGCTCTTTTCAAACAGAGGTTTTGGGTGGAGACCCTTTTGCAAAAGTGCTCTCGCCGGCATTTCTAGAAAAAGTCTTGCGTGAAACCGGTCCGGAATTTGCAGTTTCTGTCGGCGTGGCTCTTCGTTGTCTGCAAGAGTTGGAATAGTCGCTCCGATCTTTTTCACGAATATCATCGTCTAAAATCCTCAGAGCTTCAATGATTACATATTCTATACACAGTTTAGATAGTTTTTTATTTTGATATGGTGTAAAATCAAGGTAACTGTATGGAGCCGAAATTTCAAACATCGTTCATTCCCAAAAAACCGATTATATCGGAGCCGGGGTCTAGAGTTGCCGTCTCGCACAGCATCAATATTTTCTCTGCTATTGCCACCATTGTTTTTGCGCTGACTATCCTTACCTCGGGAGGAGTTTTCATATACAAAAACATTTTAGAGAGTCAGATTCTTCTCTCCGATAAAAGTTTGAATGCTGCGCGGGAAGCTTTTCATCCAGAGAAAATACAGGAGCTTATTGATGCCGACTCTCGCATCATGGCCACCAAAAGGCTTTTGGAAAAACATGTGGCTGTTTCCGAACTTCTGACACTACTCCAGTCCCTTACGGTCAAAAGGATGCGTTTTACTAGCTTGTCATATATAAATAAAAATACTGGCTTGCCGACGCTTTCTATAGACGGTGAGGCGGCCACATACAATGCTTTGGCCGAACAAAAAGACATTTTTGGTCAAAACGAATTCATCAAAAATCCTCAGTTTTCCAATTTTAGTTTGATGGACAATGGCGCTGTTTCGGTCAAATTTTTTACAACACTTGACCCGAAACTAGTTTCTTACAAAAAATACATAGAGTCTAAATCTGAAATACAAATATGAAAAATTTAGCCCCATTTATCATCATAGCAATATCTCTCGGTATGTATTTTCTCTATGTTAGTCCGACTATGGCAGACATTCGTCTTTTGTCCGCTAAAAAATCAGAATACACCAATGTTCTTTTGAAATCCAAAGAGCTTGGTCAATGATATAAATACCATGGCAAATCGCTATGGCATGAAGGTCACTGATTTCAAAGTTGAAGAATCCAAAGCCGAAGTTCGTAGCGACATTATAAGCCAGAGTAAAGAAGAATTGTACAAAACTATTGCTGTTACGTTTACCACAAGCGGACAATATACCGAATTCATAAGATTTCTACGCGACCTTGAGTCAAGTTTAAGACTTATTGATGTCGGTTTACTTTCCATAACAACAGACAGCGACAAACTCTCGGGAGCCAACTCTCTAAATTACTCAATCCAAATTCATACCTATTCCTTAAGATAATACAGAGATAACATTAAAATATCATGATAATCAACTCAACACAAAAATTACTTATAACAATGACAATACTTCTTGTATTAGGGTTTTTCGGATACGAAATGTTTTGGAAGAGCCCAAAGCCCTTGGCCGAATCCGCAGATTCTTCGGCTGAAATAGTAGGAGAAGATATTCTAATTCTTGTGGAGAAGCAATCGGAGCAGAATAAATCGAGACAAGAGGACAGAGATACGAGAAACGAAGAATTCAAAATCGTAACTCTCTACTCGGTACTCGTAACTCTACTAAAATTATGGATATACTCCAAACACTTGTAAAAAAGGGAATAGTGGAGAAAGGAGGGGTTGCTAAAATTGAGAATGAAATTGAATCTCTCGGCATCTCTCTGGAAGAAGCTCTGATAAAGCGGGGAGTTTCTTTGAGCGCTATTTTGGAGGCCAAAGGAGAGTATTTTGACATACCAACAAAAAATTTGGAAGGAGTGGATATAACTGGAAAAGTCCTTGATTATATTCCGGAAGATTCAGCTATGCATTATAGGTTTGTGCCTATTGGTATTACTGACGGCACTCTTTTTGTGGGGATGGTTGACCCCGATGACATGGAAGCTCATGACGCTTTAAATTTTATTTCTTCCAAGTTGGGCATGCCCTTTAAAATTTTTGTTATTACCGAAACAGACTTTGCCAAAGTTTCCACTTTGTACAAAGGACTTTCCGGCGAAGTTTCCAGGTCTCTTTCAGAATTGGAAACGGAAATCAAGTTGGAATCAGAAGGTAAAGATGGCGAGGAACTTCTTTCCGAATCGGCCAAACCTGAAAATGGAGAACACGAAAAACAACTGGCCGAAGACGCTCCGGTCACAAAAATAGTGGCCACACTTTTACGCTATGCCACAGATGGCAATGCATCGGACATTCACATAGAGCCGGGTCGGGAATCCGTCAAGGTCCGTTTTCGAGTTGATGGGGTGATGAACACAAGTCTTATTTTGCCACTAAAAGTTCACTTGGCTGTCATTGCTCGGATTAAAATTCTCTCTAATATGAGATTGGATGAAAAGCGCAAACCCCAAGACGGCAGGTTTACGGCTAAAATTGAGGGCAGACGGATTGATTTTCGTGTTTCCACTTTTCCAACATATTTTGGCGAGAAAGTGGTCATGCGTCTTCTTGACAAGGAAAAAGGGGTCAAGAAATTAGATGATATTGGTATGAGCAAAAGAAATCTGGAGTTAGTTAAAGCGGCCATAAAAAAGCCCTACGGTCTGATTCTTATTTCTGGGCCGACCGGCTCTGGAAAGACTACCACTTTGTATTCTATGTTGAACGAAGTGGATCGCGAGCATCAAAATGTTCTTTCTCTGGAAGACCCGATAGAATACAACATTGAAGGCATGTCCCAGTCCCAAGTTAAACCAGAAATTGGCTACACCTTCGCTTCGGGTCTTCGCACCACCCTTCGTCAAGATCCGGATGTCATTATGGTTGGAGAAATCAGAGATAAGGAAACTGCTCAACTGGCCATCCAGGCCGCCCTGACTGGACATTTGGTCTTTTCTACCATTCACACCAATTCGGCAACTGGAGTTATCCCTCGGCTTATAGACATGGGAGTTGACCCGTTTCTTATCGCCCCAACTCTCATTTTAGCCATGGCTCAACGTCTGACACTAGGCCTCTGTCCTGGCGCTGGCACCCCTCTTCCTGTGGAGGGCAGTCTCAAATTGATGATAGATAAGCAATTCAGTGATTTGCCCCAGAAGTATATTGACGAGATAGAATTTACGGACAAAGTATACAAGGCAAGCATTACGGCTGATTGTCCCAACGGCACTCGTGGACGAGTGGCCGTGATTGAGGTCATGGAAATGGACAAAGACCTAGAAGCTATTATTTTGAAAAATCCGACAGAAGCAAATATAACCAAGGCGGCCAGAAACAAAGGAATGCTGACCATGAAAGAAGACGCCATTATAAAAGCAATGCATCAACTCGTTCCTTTTGAAGAGGTCAATACACTGTGATACAATAGAATATAGAATCAAGAATTAAGAATATAGAAAAAACTAAATTCTAACTTCTACCGAACCTATGACTGAAATAAATAAACAACTGAAGATACTTCTCATAGACGATGATCGTTTTCTGCTTGATATGTATCTTTTGAAGTTTAAAAAATCTGGTCTAACAATTGATACGTCATCAAACTCGCTTTCGGCCTTAGAGAAAATTCGGGAGAAACATGATTACGATATCGTGCTCTTGGATATTATTATGCCAGGAATGGATGGTTTGGAACTTTTGAAAATCATCCGAAATGAAAAACTTGTGCCAAAGGCCGTTATCATCATGCTGACCAACCAAGCCGATGATTTCCAAAAAGCCAAAGATTTGGCGGTTGACGGCTATATTATAAAAGCCACAACTATTCCGTCAGAAGTGGTGGGTCAGGTTTTGCAAATTTATAATGTTAAGCGCGCGCAATAATGCAAGAAAATAATGACAGCTGATTACAAAAAAGAATTCAAAGATTTAATCGCCACGGTAATTGTTGAAAATGCATCGGATTTGCATCTCTCCGAAGACCGAGAGCCCATTATTCGTGTTTCCAGTTTTCTTATTCCTTTGGTAAAGCATCCCTTGCTTTCGCGCCAGGATATAAAAGCAATTTTAGACGAGCTTCTTGATTCGGCAAAAAAAGAGATTTTTTTGGAAAAAAAAGAAGTGGATTTTGCCTACACCGATACAGTCGGAACGAGGTTTCGTGGAAACGCCTACTTTCACCTTGGCAAAATAAGTATTGCTCTTCGTTTGGTGCGAAAACAGATAAAAACATTTGAGGAACTTGGTTTACCACCCATTTTGGAGACATTTACAAACAAACAACAAGGATTTTTTCTTGTTGTTGGTCCTACCGGTCAGGGTAAAAGTACGACCTTGGCCACCATGATAGAAAACATTAACCAGCACCGTATGGAGCACATTATCACTATTGAAGACCCGATTGAATTTATTTTTGAATCCAAAAAATCCATCATTGACCAGCGAGAAATATTGCAGGATACTCCAGATTTTCATACCGCTCTCCACGGCATGTTTCGTCAGGATGTGGATGTTATGATGATAGGAGAAATGCGCACACCCGACGATATGTCTGCGGCGGTTACGGCGGCTGAAACTGGACATTTGGTTTTTTCCACTTTACATACCAATAACGCCGCCCAGACAGTGGAGAGAATTATAGATTCATTTGATAATGTGCAACAACAACAACAAATACGTTACCAGCTTTCAGGAACACTTCTCGGTATTTTCTCCCAGCGTCTTATCCCGCGTGTTTCCGGAGGACTTATTCCGGCCTGTGAACTTTTAATAAATAACAGCGCTGTGGCAAATCTCATACGGGAAAACCGTACCCATGAAATTAATTCGGTTATTGAAACCTCTGCGGACGGAGGCATGATTGACTTGAACAGATATCTTGCCGACTTGGTTAGGGCGGGGGAGATAACCATAGAGAACGCATATCTCCATTCTCTTAATTCAAAGGGACTGGAAAAAATGTTATGATTTTTACTTACAAAGCATTTACAAAAGAAGGAGAGGAAACAAAAGGCACTGCTGAGGCCTTTAGTGTTGATGCGGCTATTAGTCAATTGCAAAAAAGAGGATTGGTTATTTCTGAAATTCACGCTCCGAATGAAAAAAGATTAAAAATTTCTTTTCTTTCACTATTTAATCGCGTCTCAAACAAAGATATAGTCATTTTGTCTCGTCAAATGGCTACTCTCTTTTCTGCCCAGATTTCGGCCTTGCGTATTTTTCGCCTGCTGGCTTCTCAAGTGGAAAATTCTACCCTAAAGAAATATCTTACTGAAATATCAGACGACCTTTCTGGTGGTACTTCCATCTCTTCCGCTTTGGCCCGTCACCCAGATGCTTTTTCCTCATTTTATGTCAATATGGTGCGGGCCGGAGAAGAATCAGGCAAGCTGGATGAAACATTCAACTATTTGGCTGATTATTTGGATAGGTCATACGAAGTAACCTCAAAAGCCAAAAACGCCTTGATTTACCCGGCTTTCGTTATAATGACCTTTGTTGGAGTAATGATACTGATGCTGACGGTTATTATTCCGAAAATTGCTCTGATGATTGTTGATTCTGGCCAGGAAGTGCCGATTTATACCAAAATTGTTTTGTGGTTTAGTAGTATCTTTGTAAACTATGGTATTTTCTTGGCAGTCGGTTTTGTTATTTTATATTTTGTGGTATGGAAATTCAGTCGTACAGAGGAAGGAGCTATTACTCTGGACAATATTTCTTTAAATGTGCCTTATATAGGCGACCTCTATCGCAAGCTCTATCTTTCTCGTATTGCTGATAACTTAAATACCATGATTATAAGCGGCATACCTATACTGCGAGCTTTGGAGATAACTTCGGCAGTGGTGGACAATCATGTCTACAAGTCAATTCTTGAAAACACACTTTCTATGGTCAAAGGCGGAAGCTCTCTCTCTACTGCTTTTGACGCACACAAAGAGATACCAGGCATTATGGTTCAGATGATAAAAGTGGGAGAGGAGTCCGGCGAGCTGGGTACTATACTGAAAACTCTGGCCAAGTTTTATCAGCGTGAGGTTACCACTGCTGTTGACACTCTTGTCGGTCTGATAGAGCCGGTTATGATTGTCTCTCTTGGTTTGGGAGTGGGAATTCTTTTAGCCGCAGTACTGATGCCCATTTATAATATAGCTAGTTCAGCTTAGTGGCTACGGTCTTTCTACTCAATCACCTTTAGGCGAGATTCCGTCTGCTATATACTGTTTTATGAGTGATTGGTACGGCATATCTAGTTCATGGGCGTGTTCTTTGACTCGCGCAATTAAGTGTGATGGTAGTCGCAGTGAAATAGGTTGAGAAGATGCTTTTAAGTTGGGGAACGACACTTTTTCGAAGTCAGATGGTTTAAAATGTTTTGCTAAGTCAATCCTTGACCAAAAAGCTCGTTCTGCGTCTTCGTTTTTAAACTTTGGTATTTTAATTTTTTTATTCATATTATTTCAATTTTTAATATAATTCATACTCTTTACGTTTTAAGTCCCTTGCTGAAATAATTCTTAATTTATCTTTTCTTAAGGTAAATATAATAAATAATGGTCGTTGTTTTTTGGTTTGTCCTATCATAATATAACGTTCTTCTTTTGCTGAATGCTGGGTGTCCTTCAGTATTTTTTTGTTTTGATCAAAAAATACTTCCTCACATTCCTCGTCCGCTACTTGATGTTTCGAAAAGTTTTTATTCTTATTTCCTTTATCCCATTCAAAATCAGAAACTTGTTCAAGCATCTTTAGATACATAATATTATTGTAGCGTGGTGTATATACATTTGTCAAATGAGTTATCCACAAGGAGACCTTTGCATTTTTGGAAGGGGGCTGTATAATTGGAACATAGATTATATACAGTTTTATTAATAAGTTTTATATATTACATATGATAAAAAGATTTAGCAAAAGTTTTCCAAAAATTTATACAGCGGGTTTTACATTGATTGAGCTTTTGGTGGTTATTGCCATCATTGGTATTCTATCTTCAGTTGTTCTAGCATCTCTTAACACGGCGCGAGGGAAGGGTGCTGATGCGGCGGTTAAGTCTAACCTTAACAACATGCGACCCCAATCAGAGTTGTTTTATGATACAGCTTCAACATATACAGGTGTTTGTGGAGACCCAAACATGACAAAAGGTCAGGCCGCAGCCGTAGCAGCAGGGGGTAACGGTGGAGTATGTACAGCAAATTCTACAGCATGGGCGGCATGGGCAGGACTGAAGACAACGGGAGGATGGTGTGTTGATAGCACAGGAACCTCAAAATCAACTGCAGCAGGGTTAGGATCTATTACAGTTTGTCCATAGTATTCTTTTCTGAAAATTTAAAGAAAGAAGTGAAAAACCGGATTGTTCCGGTTTTTTATTTGTTGTATAATTACTGTATGTACATCGTATCTCTCATTTTTATATTTATCCTTGGCGCAATCGTTGGCAGTTTTATAAATGTAGTTTCTCTGCGTTACAATACCGGTCGTTCTATTATTTCTGGTCGTTCCCACTGCTTTGTCTGTAATACTTCTCTTCGGTGGTATGAAATGGTTCCGCTTTTTTCTTTCTTTTTCCTTGGTGGCAAGTGTGACACTTGC
>LBYF01000025.1 GCA_000996025.1 Parcubacteria group bacterium GW2011_GWA2_40_14
GGCCAGATCAGTCAGCCGGAACTACTAACAAGAATAAAGAAAAAGATTTAAATAAAAAGAATTACGCTCGTGATCAAAAAACTGTGGATAACTTGGAGGTAATGAAAGAAATGCTCGTTGAAAAGATGTCGATGAATGGCTCAAAGAGGGGGCGATCGGCAATGGATGATACTTGATTGCCTGTTGACCAGCCGGGATGTAGTCGACCCCGGACGGAAACGATTATTAATTAACCAATGATCGAGGATTTCTGAAAGCTCTGGAACTCATTACCAGCCCAAGAAACCTCCCAGCACCAATATGGATCAAGAACAACTAAACATAGGCAATTGTCCTCATTGCACTAATATCATTTTCAAGAATGGAGCGTTCAATGCCAACGCCTCGTTTACGATGCGTTGCCCGAGCTGTCAGAAACTCCTTGAAATAGAGATACGGACGAAAATTGAAATCATCATAAAACCTGCTGAAAGATATCTACAGGAGAAAAAGAAAAAGTTTGGGAAACTACCCATTGCTTTTCTATTGCCGATCCCTGCTACCCACTATGTGGTGTGCGCCTGCGTAATGTGCGTACATTCCGTCTTTTGAGAATACAGCTCATTGAAAACAAAAAGGAGCTTAAGCCCTTTTTTGTATTTCGCTTTGGTCTATCGCAACAGATCTCCTAGTTTATTTTTTACCCCAGCAAAAGAATCTTTTTCGGAATCAGGAATTGACCCTCCTCGAGGGAAATTCGTAGTTTGGGGATTTATAGGATTGCCATCTTCAAACATTGCATATTGCAGATGGGGGCCGGTTGAAATACCGGTTGATCCCACATATCCAATAACGTCTCCTTGCACAACATCCTCTCCTTTCTTTACACCCTTCGCAATGCTCGAAAGGTGAGCATATTGGGTCAGGTAACCACCATGCTTTAACTCAACTATAATTCCCAGTCCGCCTTTCGATCCTGCAGTGGTCACTTTTCCGTCTGCAGTAGCAATCACTGGCGTACCCGTATCGGCCGCATAGTCAATCGCGCGATGCGGAGTGACTTTTTTAGTAACGGGGTTTTCTCGCTTATAACTGTAGCCGGAGCTTATCCGAGCGTAATTAAGAGGAGATTTGAGGAATTGCCTAGCAATGGAATTTCCCTCGGCATCATAAAATTTATCGTTGTAACGGAATGCTGTGTACGCTTCGTCGTTATTAATGAATTTTGCGGCTAATACTTTACCAGCACCAGCATCTTTGCCATCCAATGATCGCTTTTCATAGACAACAGAAAACGAATCACCATCTCTAATGTCAGTAGCAAAGTCGATATCGCTAGAAAAGATATCAGCAATCTCCATAGTGACCTTATCTTCAATACCAGCATTTTGAGCCGCAACAAAGAGTGAATCAGTTATAGTTCCATTTGCGGTTACGTTTTGTATTTGATACGGAATAGGTTTTGTGGTTGCTTTAAAAGAATCATCCTCCTTTACCACAATAACAACAGTTTCACTCGTAAGTGGATATTCCACTGAAGCGAACGCCTCGTTTATAAAGATCAACTTAATAACCTTACCTGTCTGAATTTTAGTAAAATCAAATGCCTCCTTTGAGGAATTAAGGATAGCCAGAGCCTGATCATAAGGGATTTGAAAAGACCCTAAGATACTCGTAAAAGTGTCGCCGGACTGTATTTTGTACTCGGCGACCTTTTTCTGCTCTGCGTTTGCGATTTGCTGTCTTGATGCTTCCTGAGTTGATTCGTTGATTGCAATTTTTGAACTAACTAAGGGTACGGTGGCCATCAGAATACCCCCGATGACTAACGGAATTATTATGTTCATAGGTTGTTCATTTTAACAAAAATGACTCTTCATTTCAACCTCATATTGACCTTTATTTTATAAGCCTAGAATGAAAAATATTTTTGACTTCTGGAAAAGAAAAAATGTATCGACCTATAAAAACAGCAACAAGACCAATCACAAGCCCTCCGAAAATATCCACCGGATAGTGAACATTCGCAAGTATGCGCGCCACACCTATACCTAAAGTGAGAACGATCAGTACACTCCCTAGTTTTTTGTTATGGAGAAAGATTGTAGACGCGATCACCATTGCAAAAAGAGCGTGTTCAGACGGAAATCCATTACTCGCAACGTGAGGAAATAATGGTGTGATATTTTCCACCACGAACGGTCTTGGACTTACGATAATCTGATTCAACACTTTGTCTGCTATCAAGGCGATGACCGATGAAAATACGCCAATTGCGAGTACCGCTTTTCGTGTTGGGGTATCGCTAAGGATGACAAAACAAAAAGCAATGCCTGCGATCAGGATGTATACATATTCGGCAAAAAAGATGATGATTTGATCCAACATAATTTTACTTAAATAACCTTAGTCCGTTCAAAATTACGAGTATCGCTACTCCTGTATCGGCGGCTATGGCGACTCCAAGATTCGCCATTCCAAAAATTGCCAAGACCACAAAGATAAGTTTCGAGCCGACCGCTATGCCAACATTGAATTTCACTGTTCCGAGCGTTCGTTTGCCAAGACGAATCACATCGGGTATGAGTTCAATGCGATCACTCATAAGCACCATGTCCGCTGTTTCGAGAGCGATATCGGTTCCTTTGCTTCCCATAGCGATACCGACATCAGAGCGGGCAAGAGCTGGAGCATCATTAACTCCGTCGCCGACCATTGCTACAACCCCGTGCTTATTTTTTAGTTCCTGTATTTTTTCCACTTTTTCCTCTGGCAGGAGCCCAGCGAAAACATTTTGTATTCCTAGAGTTTTTGCTATGTAGGAAGCACTGTGAACATTATCTCCGGTAAGCATTGCCGAAGCCACATCACTTTCCGAGAGCATTTTTATTGTTCTTGCCGATGTGTCCCGAACGGTATCCGATATGCCAAGCATTCCCATCACTTTGTCTTTCTCGCTTACCAAAACCACGGTCTTGCCTTCTTTTTCAAGCTTTTCTGTATCTTTTACTATCTCACTGATTGAGACATTGTGGGCATCCATCATTTTGAGGTTGCCGACACAATGCTCTAGGTCATCGCAAATCTTGCAAATTGCTTTTCCTCCCTTGCCAGGAATGTTTTGGTATGACTCCATTTGATGCGGAGTGATGCCTTTTTGCTTTGCATATTCGATGATTGCTTCCGCGAGAGGGTGTGTCGAGAAAGATTCCATCCCTGCCACATCTGCAAGCAACTCCTGTTCGGTAAAACCCTCAAAGGTAATGACATCGGTCACTACGGGCTTGCCGATAGTCAGCGTTCCTGTCTTATCGAACGCCACCGCTTTCACCTTGCCTAATAGTTCCAAGAATTTTCCACCCTTGATGAGTATCCCTTTCTTTGATGCTCCACCGAGAGCGGCTGTAACAGTAACCGGAGTGGCGATAACCAGAGCGCACGGACACGCGATAACCAAAAGGGTGATAGCCCGCTCAAGCCAGATAGAAAATTCTCCGCCAAGAAAGAGCACTGGTATCGCCACAATAAAGAGGGCAACAATGGCAACTCCGGGTGTATAGTATTTTGCAAACGTATTGATAAATTCCTCGGTTTGAGTTTTTGATTTTTGGGCACTTGATACCAATTCGACAATTTTGGAAATGGTTGAATCTTTGCTTACCTTCGTAACTTTAATTTCAAGATACCCGTTGATATTTATTGTTCCGGCATACACGGCATCTCCCACGATTTTGTCTTTCGGAAGTGACTCTCCTGTAATTGACGCTTCGTTGATGGCGCTCGTGCCGAGAACAATAGCGCCATCGAGAGGAATGAGATCGCCTGGCTTTACTATAACGACTGCGCCGAGGGCTACCGAATCAATGTTGAGAATTGTCCCGTCTTTGAGGGTTGCTTGTTGCGGGCTATTTCGTACCAGCTCTTCAAGTGCCTTGCGAGAACGCTTAATGCCAAAGCTCTCGAATGCTTCCGCAAGCGAGAAAAAGAAAATAACGGCCGAGGCCTCGCCAAGCTCTCCCAGGTAGAGTGCTCCGATAGATGCGATCACGACCAAGAAATCTATATTTAGAAATTTATTTTTAGTCAGTCCTTTTATCGCTCCTTGTGCGACAAAGATGCCTCCGGCCACTATGGATATAAGAAAGAGCGTGTTTGTTATATCTACTGATACCCCTGCATACGAAAGAAGGAAGCCGACGACTGTGCCGACGCCCGAAACAACGGTGGCGACAGTACGCCAATTTATTGGCTTCTTTTGTCTGGTAGGGTGCTCAGTACCTTCGCAATTAGTGCAATTTTCTGACATACATTTATTTGTCTTTCCAAGACTTTTTCAAGTCTTTCCAGAATCTTTTATGAATTTCTATGGTGTCAGCGAGATGTTTTTCAGCCAGATGCTTCACGTCCCCACCCGCTTCTTCCATGATTTCTTGGTGGATTCTGATTTCTTCTTGAGCGTGATCCTTTAATGCTTGTATTGCTTTTTTTAGGTTCATATATTTTGTTTTATTAGTTAGTAATAGATGTGCTCGTCGCTGGCGATTCTTGTTTAATTTTTTCAGCCCTGTCATCTCGGGTCATATACGCATAACCAAGAAGCAAAATCGCCAGTACTATCGTTATAGCAACTTTTTTTGGCTGTATTTTGTCAGAGTGGTCATGCATATATCTTTAATAATTAACGTAGTACTTGATCTTCGCACTTGCCGTCAGATCAGATACCCATTTCTGTGCTTCCTGCTGGAATTTCTGTCCCTTGAGCTGATCACTTATCTGTTTTCTGAAGTCCTCCATCTTAATATCTTTCGGAGGAGTGGCTTTTGAGTCTTTGATGTAGGTATCTATCTCTGCATCAGTGATTGCGACTTTGTCAGCAAGCAGTTTTTCCAGTTTCTTTTGAATGGTGATCTGCTCTCGGAGTTTTTCCTCTGTCATGCCTTGCTGTGTAAGTGCGGCCTCAAGTGTTCCGCCTTGGCTCGCAACCTGAGCTTTTATCTTCTCAATTTCTGCATCAACTTCCTCTTTTGTCGCAGTTATTTTTTGCTTATTGAGTTCGGTTTCGATGAGCTTCTTGTCTATGATCGCTTCAAGAGCCTGTTTACCGCCTTGCTTCTCAAGCTCTTTAATAACTGACCAGCGACTGATTGGACTGCCATTTACTGTTGCCGCTACAAAATGCCCTTTAGCAAAGAACAGAGCGACGATAATAAGAATCACCGCAACTCCAATGGCAATGACGAGCGGTTTGGGCTTCTTGAATTTTAGATTGACGTAGCTTTTGCTCTCTTGCGGAGCGCTATTAGTTTCTGATGTTGTATTTTCCATAGATATAATGATTGATTATTAACATTCTGTTCCCAAGCCACCGACGCAATTCTCTGTAGGTGCTTTACCACGCTCCGGACACTTTTCGGAATAGAGACATGCGTCATCCTTGATCGAAGTAATCTGATCTGCAACACCGGTCTGATCCCCGTAGGTTATTAGAATCCGATCCAGATCAGTGAACTCGTAATTGCCAAATGCGGTATTTTCTTTTCCATTCACATACAGCGAGAGTCTTTTGTCGGCAGTATTGCAATACTGCTTGCCGTCGTCCGTCACAAAGCATTGACTGTCAAACTTCATGCCAAGGGTCTCGAAAAAGTACCCTAGCGTTATACCTTTGCGATGCTTGTGCGTGACATCACCATTTCCGTCATGGAGATGAGCATCGGGATCAAGCGGATTGGTCTCTGACGACTGATATTTTGCTGGTGTGAAATCGAATTTTTCACCATTGAGGTAAACGGCGAAGTCGGCATGCTCATGCACCTTTGCCCCAAGTACTGGAGCGTCCGGTTTCGGAGCTTTAAGAATGGCGGCCTGGATCAGAGTCTTGAAGTCCTCCAAACTTCTCGGATTCTGAATCTTCTCTCCCTGTAAGTAGAACGACGGTGTGCCTGTATTACCGAGCTTCGTACCGGAATCCACGTCACGCTGTACGCGATCCTTAACTTCCTGCGATGCAACATCTGCCTTGAACTTGGTCATATCAAGACCGAGTTGTTGTGCATATCCCTCGAAAACCGCCGGTGTTGGAGCCGGTTTATTTCCCCATTTTTCCTGCTCTGTGAAAAGCAAGTCGTGCATCTCGTCATATTTTCCTTG
>LBYF01000026.1 GCA_000996025.1 Parcubacteria group bacterium GW2011_GWA2_40_14
TGTGAGGTGTAGACATATTCTTTGGTTAGATTACTAATACGACTATTTTTACTATTAATCTTACCGGAAAATGTGTCTTAAATTTGGGGTACCTGTCAAGCCCCCGGGCGTAGCTGGATCATACGGACGGTCCTTTCCAGCTTTTTCCATCGGGTCGCGGAGGTCCGCCCACCGGAGTTTGTCGTAGCCGGCATTAGTACCACGGAAAACAAGGAATTCCTTGCCTTCTCGTGATTGCCACGAACCGGAGCTCACGGTCGCGTATCGCCAAAATACGACCGTTCCATCTTCATGACGACGAATTTTTATTTCTCGTCTTTTTTCCTCCGCTTCGGCAAGAACTTTTTTCATCGTCGCTAAGTCTTGCCGAAAAATTGCTGAGACAATAGTCGTGTCCGCGCCGGTGTAGGTCTCTCCATTCCGGATTTGAACCCATACGGCTCCCTCTTTTCTTAACGCAAATTCTAGGTCAGTTGCGCTACCGGCATGTTTCAACCGGGCAAACGTGCCTCCCTGTCGCGCCGTAGACAAGCTTGCGCTTGTCAAAAACTCATACGCTTTCTTGTTCATATTCTCCTCCAATTTCGGAATCGTCTCAACGAATCACCATGATCCGTTTTGCGATCCCTCTTGCCGTACCAAGTCTTAAGTTTTTTACGCTATCTCTGTAGTCCGGCGAAGAGGAATAACAAATGGAGTCGTCCTTACGGACAGTTGTTCTCCGTTATACCCACAAAGACTTTTGCAAATCCTTGTTTTTACTTCGATATTTTGTTTTCAATGACCTATCCATTCTGTTTTAACAAAAAAGACGACTAGCTCTTTGAGAAGAGCCAATCGTCTTTTTCCAACGTTGGTTGTTTGGCATGCTATCTGTACACACAGTTATGTATCAGTTTTAGCTTACCAAGACTCTCTCCTCTAAAGATTGTCTTAATGTTTGATTGTAATGAGCTTTTCCCGATTCCGTATCCTACACTAGTAGTGTAGCACACCATATACTTTATGTCAACTATTTTTTCCATTTTCTTTTTCAAAATCCTGTAAAATGCCTATAAATAAGGGTATTTTAGGTGCTGTTTCAAAATGAGTCGTAAGGATCACGGGAGCTTCCCGCCATGAGTTCAAGTGACGGGAATTCTGGTGCGCGCACGGTGGGTGGAGTGAGAAGCGAATACTTGAAGCTTTGCAAGACCTTTAAGGAGTGGACGAGGCGCGCATTGTTATTTTTCTGAAAGATTTGAAAGGACAACTACCATCCACAACGATAGTTTAATGAAATTAAAGAGGCCGCCAGAGCATGGCGGCCTTGTGGACATCAATCAAAAAGTTCCAGGATTTTTTTTAAGAATTTCTGCGGATTGAAGTCGACGGGAGTGTAGAATATTACAACTCCCGGGTGCATCTTTTTTGTCCGATGAAACCTTTGAAGAGATGTCGTTACGCCGAAAGACCTTTTTTCAAGACTGCCATTCACTTTTCGGTATACGGTAATATCCTTGCCTTGAAAGTCTGCTTTGCTGAATTGTTTGTGATGGAGCACTCCTTCAAAGACTTGATTTTCTTGCCCATCCACGGCATTTTGCAGAAATAAGGCAATTTTCTCTTCGATTTCCAAACCAACCTGGGCATGTCTCCTTGATTTGCGGTTGTTAATTTCTTTCCAGTCTTTCTTTGTCACGTATGGTTACCCCCTTTCTATTGGTGATACTAAATTTATTTTGTTCAACAGTCAAGTTTTGATATACTGTTTAGACTAATTTTTACTATGAATAAACCAAAAATGATTATTTTTTCGTCAGGAACAAAAACCGGCGGTGGCAGCGGATTTGAAAACTTGGTGCGGACGCAAAAATCCGGAGAACTTTCGGCTGACATTGTTGCCGCAGTTTCCAATCACGAAGCGGGTGGCGTCAGAGAAAAAGCTGACCGGCTCGGCATACCTTTTATATTGTTTCAAGGACCTTTTGAAGCCAGTCAATACCAAAGAATAACAAAACAAACTGGCGCGGAATGGATTTCTCTTTCCGGCTGGCTGAAACTTGTCATTGGACTTCCGCCGGCGCGAACATTTAACATTCACCCGGCGCCCTTGCCGAGATTTGGCGGCAAAGGAATGTACGGACATTATGTTCATGAAGCGGTAATGGAAGCATTCAAGCGGGGCGAAGTAACACATTCGGCGGTAACTATGCATTTTGTTACGCCTATCTACGATGAGGGCCCGATATTTTTTCAATTTCCGGTGAAAATTTTAGCGGATGATACGGCAGAAACTCTCGGCGCGCGGGTAAATAAAGCAGAACACGAGTGGCAACCAAAAATCACAAATATGGTGGTCAGTGGAGAAATAAGTTGGGATGGCAAAAATAGAGACAGTTTGAAAGTGCCAGAGGGTTACAAGTTTTTATAATTTGGTGCGGGTACCCAGAATCGGACTGGGGTCCTAGCCTTGGGAAGGCCATGTTCTACCACTAAACCATACCCGCAATTTGATTTTCAGTATTTATCATGATAACATATAGGTTATGAATACAATTATTTTGTCTAAATCAGAATATGAGATACTCAAAGCTCAATCCTCCGCATATGAGCGTTTGTTAAGTGCGATTACTGCACAGAGTATTGTTACTCCGCCGACAAAAAGCAAATCAAAAACATTATCAGCATTTAGGAACACAGGAAAATACAATAAAAATTTCCTAGTTTCCTTTAAAAAAGGATTACATCGCTCGTCGTTTTTTACTGACAAATAATATGATTGTCGCCCCGCTCCACCATGACATCATATTATATTTGAAGAAACATCAATTAATAAAGAAATTTAATAAACAAATTAGGACTTTAAATTTTATTTGGAAGAGTGGCAGAGTGGTCTAATGCACCGGTTTCGAAAACCGGCATAGGGTAAAACCTATCGTGGGTCCAAATCCCACCTCTTCCGCCAATTCTGGACAGAAAAAAAGTTTTGAGTAATAATGACCGCATGGCAAAAAATATTGTTTTAAGTTTAATAATTATCGGAGCGATAGTTGCAGGAGGATATTATTTCTTTTCAATGCCATCGGTGGATAATGCGAAGAATTCACAAACACTCGGTGAGAGCGTAGCTATGCCACCCACACCAAGTGTTTCTGCTACGATAATTACCAGCAATACTAACCACTCGACAAGCTCGGGGCAAGTCAAAAAATCACACATGATTACAATAGACACAAATTATGGGAAAATTGTTTTTGAAACTTACGATAGCGACGCGCCAAATACGGTTAAAAATTTTGTTACACTAGCGGAGAAAAAGTTTTACGATGGTTTAATATTTCACCGAGTCATAAAAGGTTTTATGATTCAAGGAGGGGATCCTGGCACTGGAGGTCCGGGGTATCAATTTGCTGATGAGCTTGACCCAAGTACAACTTCATACAAAGCTGGATACAAAAAAGGTGTGGTGGCTATGGCAAATGCCGGTCCGAATACAAACGGTAGTCAATTTTTCATAATGACCGCGGATTATCCACTACCAAACAATTACACTATTTTCGGCAAAGTTATCTCTGGCCAAGATGTGGTGGACAAAATAGCAAATGTTAAAACAGGCCAAAATGACAAACCAGTTTCTCCAGTTATAATGAAAACTGTTATAGTAAAATAGCATTTTTCCATGCTATTTTAGAATACTTGACTATTATATATTTAAGGTGTACAATACAAAGTCCACAGGCACACACTGATTTTTGACGTAAAAACAACTTTCCAATTTCCGAGGTTAAAAAGATGAAGAAAATTATAGGTCTGCTGTTCGTATTGATGATGTTCGTCGCAATGCCGGCTCCGGCCCAAGTCCCGACCCCACAGACCTCAACATTTACTGCTCAGAACTTTTCCGGTATTCTCCGAGAAGATCAGGGGTACGTGAATGCTATATTCAATCTCAACCGAGAATTGACGGGGACAACTCTCGTACTCTGCAACAGAGTGCTGGATGGAGGATACTGTACCTCACCGCAGGAATTCCGTGAACAAGAAGTTCCACTCCCAAGTGTCAATGCAGGCAATTTGCGGTGGTTAAGCATACCGATTGTCCGCGAGGGATGGGATCAACGCGTTAGCCTCTACCAGATTAAGGGTGGTTCGGTTGAGAGACTGGCAATGCTCAGTCTCAATCCAAACGATAACTTCAATCTGGTTGTGGCGGCATATGAACAGCAACTACCGGCCTCGAATCCGTTCCAGACAACATCAACGGTGCTCAAGATTATCGGCGGAGCTTTCGACCCATACCAACCGGCAACTATATTTGCTGGAAACGAGCAGATTCGCCTTGAACCAATATCTCCACCTTTTCGAGAAGGCGGTAATGTGTCGGTGCGTGAAAGCGTTATCAAAATGGATAACTCAGTGCTTGACCGCTTGCCTCCGACATATCCACTGACAATTTGTCAGTATGGAGCGTGTCAGACCGTGACGGTCAAGCACATCCAGACACAGACAGGTAGTGGGGGTGGTAGGGGCTAAAAAACAAAAATCAGTCGTACAACGAATCGCCGAGCGCCAATTTGGGCTCGGCGGTTTTTCTTTGATTACAAATCTACATACACCTATCACACGCTATAGCGTGTGATAGGTGTATGTTAAGAGCCCTAGACTCTGCGAATTCAAATACGTTAATAATATGCTATAGCATATTATTAACGTATGTGGATAACATCACAATACATAGATTTGCTATTTTTGCGGGGGGGGTAAAATTAGGCATATGAATAAAAAAACATTTTTTAGGACTTTTTTCGTAGGATTAACAGTAGCAGTAATGTTACCAACTTTGGTTTTAGCGGTAGTAAGCGACGTTGACCCAGATGATGGAGGGTCACAATGTGTGTTACTAAATTTTAACCTTAAATACAGGTCGCGTGACGCAAACACAAATGGCGAAGTGTCCACTCTTCAGGATTTTTTACAGTCGCAAAACTATCTTAGTTCTGAACCGACGGGATATTTCGGAATTCTTACTCTAAAAGCTGTCAAGGATTTTCAAAGAGATAATGGTATTACGCCAACGGGATATGTCGGACCAATCACAAGAGCCAAAATAAACGCACTTTGCGGAGATGTAACAAGTGGAGGTGGAGGTGGAGGCGGTGGAGG